>JAAUPA010000305.1 GCA_012034615.1 Leptolyngbyaceae cyanobacterium CSU_1_4
TAGATTCGATCACTTGTGTATACACGGTAGCCCAAGGCCGTAGACGGGGAGCAAGAGGGAGAAAAGTCCCTCTCCCGCTCTGGGAGAGGGATTTAGGGTGAGGGCGGTTAAGTTGCACATCGCGTTATTTAATGATTAACCTGTAGAGCAATAGACCGAGATCAGATGGCTGAACGAGTTCAACAACGTAGCGATAAATTATCTAATCAACCAATATATTTAGTATAACGAGTCACTCAATTGTTTGTCTAGATCATTTTGTACTCAGTTAAGAACATGAAACAGATGGCTTTTCCCTACCAGATGACTGATGAGATTCTAGATGTTGGTCTAACCAATTTCCTAAGTCGGCTAGTACTTCTAGATAATCGAAATCATCATGAAGATGATGGTAGCCGTCAGTGTAGGCACACCACTTTTTATCAGAAAAAGAGATTTGTCGGAAGAACTCATAGCTGGCACTTGCCGACGTGACGCGATCGGCTTCACCATGCATCACGAGCAATGGCACCTGCAAATCTAAGCCATGTTTCCACACCCAAGCAGTTGTGACCAAAAATTCGGTCGCCAAGCGAGCTGTACCCTTGTTATGGCGCAGCGGATCGCGGGCATAGGTTTGCAGCACTGCCAAATCACGAGAGGCTGAGGCTTCGTCAATGCCTGTGTTTAAACTAAAGCGGGGGCAAATCTGCGATAGAATCTGCCCCACGAGCATTTTAATGGGCGAAACTCCGACCTGCCTCAATGCCGGGGCAATGGCGATCGCACCGCTAATCTGGGATGGCGATCGCAAACTGTAGTCTAGAACAACGAGTGCGCCTAAGCTATGCCCCAGAAGAAAACAAGGAAGCTGGCATTCCCGATATTGAATCTCCATTAAAAAACGGCTTAAATCTTCCCGGTATTCAGACCAGCGATTAATATAGCCCCGCTGACCGGGCGATCGTCCATGACCTCGTAAATCCAAACCATAAACGAGGTAGCCTCGATGCACCAAGTTTTCCACAATCCGGCTAAACCCGCCACTGTGACCCCCCAACCCATGAATAATGACAATAACGCCACGCACTAGGTCAGCAGGAACCCAGTTTTGATAATAGAGATGCCAGCCATCGGCAGATAAAAATGTTCCCTCATGGTGTTGCATCATAGGGTGGTTCCCGAATTGGGTTTGCGGCGTTCTAGAAACTTGCAATCAAGAAAACCAAAACGAAGAGACAAAATAATCCCATAGACAGCGTAAAAATAACGCCATAAGGAGCACGGTTCACCCGATCTAAGTATTCATTTACTTTTCCATCTTTTTCTTCAGGATGCCAAATCATGGGTTTCATAGCCTTTACCTCTCTGAATCGCTCAGATGGCTGTGTTTAGCAGATCACTGCTTACTTTAATTTTAGATCGCCTCACTCAGATCGAGAGAATCTTGACTCTTCTTCACTTACTAGATCCCGCCATTATTTTCTCAATCAATTTGACTGAAAAATCAACTCAAACTAGAGGCTGAGTTTCCCTTCTTGACTTACTGCCTCAAAGCCAACGTGACTGATGACTCAGAACTGATTGAGATGCTGTAGTGTTTCAATATCTATAATGAACGTACAGCAATCATTTTCAAAACCTGGGGCACCATTTTATATAGATCTGGCTCAATCCCGAATACTTTCAGCTACGCGGCAGCCCACTCGATGGAATAATCTGCGATCGGTTTTTGAAACAGCATTCTGTAGGACTTGTGAAGAACGATACATCTCCGCTTGATGAGTCCTTCCATTAGGAAGTGAATGAGGAAACGATTATGTTAAGTACACCGAAAAAACAAGACAGGAATTGCACAATTAGCTACATTCTTGAACGATTGAACACTCTTGATCTGACTCAGTTGATTCCCTTCTTTGCTGATCTGCCGATCGATCCCTACCTGGAGGGAAACTACCGCTTTCGACGATTATCCCATTTCCGTATCTCTGACCGTCGTGTAGTGCAACTGCCGCACATAGCAATGTTCCAAAGCAAAACCCATAATCCACTGCTGGGAAACGTAGTCAGAGAATATGCCGAACTTGATCCAGAGTTAATTAAATGCCCAGACTTTCAAGCGCTGATTCTAGAATTCTTTGAATTTTGTCAGCGCTGTTCCCCGTCTGATGAAGTAGGTGTACATCAAATTCGCATTACAGCCGACCAGGGAGTGGGAAACCCCGCTCCTGAAGGAATTCATCGGGACGGCGTAGACATCATTGGAATTGTTTGTGTGAACCGAGATGGCGTTGCTGGGGGAGAAACTCATCTATACGAATCTAAAGATCGCAGTCCGGTATTTACTAAAGTTCTCAATCCTGGTGAATTGCTGGTGGTAAATGATCAGCAGCTTTTCCATTTCACAACTCCCATTCACGCCCGATCGCCAGGGGCAGGGGTTCGTGATGTGTTCGTCTTCACTTGTCCTGGGTTATCAGCCAGTAGCCGCTGACCCCCTAAAGGTTTAATTAATCCATTAAGTCTTAAGACATGAGGATTTTGCCATGGTATCGCTTGACTTAGGTTGGATTCGTGATCAGTTTCCGGCGCTCTCGCAAGAACTCAATGGGCAGCCTGTCGCGTTTTTCGATGGACCGGGTGGTACCCAGGTGCCTCAAGTGGTCATCGATGCGATCGCCAATTATTTGCTGACATCAAATGCCAATGCTCATGGAGCGTTTGCGACCAGTGCTCGCACCGATGAGTTGGTTAAGGCTGCACGCTCAGCGGTTGCCGATTTCTTAGGTTGTGAGAACGATGAAGTAGTATTCGGTGCCAACATGACCACCCTCACTTTTGCCATGAGTCGGGCGATCGGGCGTGAACTGCAACCGGGTGATGAAATTGTTGTAACGCGGCTTGATCATGATGCTAATGTCATGCCCTGGTCTGTGTTGGCGGAGCGGGGTGCGACAATTCGAGTGGCAGATATTCATCCTGAGGACTGCACGCTAGATCTGGTTGATTTAGCGCAACAGATTAATCCCCGCACAAAACTGGTGGCTGTGGGCTATGCCTCCAATGCGGTCGGCAGTATTACGGATGTGGCAGCGGTTGTGAAACTGGCTCATGCTGTCGGGGCTTTAGTGTTTGTGGATGCGGTTCACTATGCCCCCCATGGAGCGATCGATGTGAGTGCTCTCGACTGCGATTTTTTGGTCTGCTCAGCGTACAAGTTTTTCGGTCCTCATGTCGGCATTCTCTACGGCAAACGGGAGCATCTATCACGATTATCCCCTTATAAGGTGCGTCCTGCCTTGGAAGAGGTGCCCTCCCGCTGGGAAACTGGAACGCAGAATTACGAAGGCTTAGCGGGTCTGGTCGCAACGATCGCCTATCTGACGGAGTTAGGCTCCTCTCTTTCACCCAAGGCGGCAACCCGTCGCGCGGCGCTGGTGACTGCAATGCAGACTACTCAGGACTATGAACGTGAACTGTTTGAGCAATTTGTTCCGGCTTTGTTGCAAATTCCAGGGTTAACGCTCTACGGCATCACCGATCCAAGCCGCTTTGCGTGGCGTACACCTACCGCTGCTATTCGGTTGGCTGGGCATTCACCTGGGGCGATCGCCAAGGCTTTAGGCGATCGGGGTCTATTCACCTGGAATGGCAACTTTTACGCCCTAAATCTGACTGAACGGTTGGGAGTTGAATCCAGTGGCGGCTTTTTAAGAATTGGGTTAGCACACTACAACACTGCTACCGAGACTCACCGGCTGCTGAAAGCGTTAGACGAGATTGCGGCTCTCAGAGGTTGTCTAAAAAGTCTAGATTGCTAATGGGTTCGGAAGTTCCACAAAATGGGGGTTGGGGGGCAAGTGTAAGAGTCTTTGACACTTGTCAGACATCATGAGAACGTAGACGATTAACTGGCTGCGTTCACCGTTGCGATCGGATTAGTTGGAACCGACGGCATCACAAGCCAGAGATATTGACATTTCCAATTGCATAAACAACAGGGGTCAAATTATTGTCAAAGTTTTCTTTGTTGGGCGATCGCGCTGGTTATCGCAAGGGCTAGATTCAAAGCTTTACAACTTCAAGAGCTTTAAGCAGAAGCGTCATCACAACTTAAAATAGAAACGTGCCGATTAGATCGTAATGCCATGACTCTTCAGAGTAAACCTGCCTGGGCAGGAGATGATCTGCTCTCTCGCTGCGTCAATCTTTTGATTCAGACCAAACCTCTCTATGCGTTGATGAAACAACAGGCACGGCAAGTGTTGATTAAGACGGCTGAAAAAAATGGTGTCCCTTGGCGCAAACATTATCAGGAACTAGAAGCCTCAGGGATTCAGCAGCAAATCTCTTGGTTCACCAATCCAGCCGTTCAGTATCCCGACTATTATCAAGTGCCCTTTCATGCCTATGAGCAGGGAAATCTCTGCTGGGAAGCAGCTTTTGAGGCAGAATCAGCAACCTATGCCATGGCGCTGCGAGTCTGGACGGATGAATCTTTAACCTGGCAAGCAGCACAAGAACGACTTCGCAGCAGCTTTCACCAAGTTCTTGCCCAATTGATTACACAACCCGTACACGATATCCTCGATATCGGTTGCTCCGTTGGTATTTCAACCTTAGCATTACATCGCTTCTACCAAAACAGCCAAGCTGCTCCTGTTCGGACTGTTGGCTTAGACCTATCTCCCATATGCTGACCGTCGCTCAGCATCGAGATGCGAACCATGAAATTGCTCAATGGATTCATGCCAATGCCGAAGAGATAGACCTGCCCGATCGCGCCTTTGATCTGGTTACCCTTCAATTTGTCACGCATGAGTTGCCCAGTCAGGCGACCACGACAATTTTTCGAGAAGCCTTTCGCCTGTTGCGCTCCGGTGGCTACTTAGCGATCTTTGATAATAACCCGCAATCGCCTGTCATTCAAAATCTACCACCTGTCCTCTTTACC
>JAAUPA010000306.1 GCA_012034615.1 Leptolyngbyaceae cyanobacterium CSU_1_4
ATCTCGAGTCACGGCATGTATTCGAATCTGTCGGGCAACGTGGTCGATCTCTGTCCGGTCGGCGCGCTGACCTCCAAACCTTACGCCTTCATGGCGCGCCCCTGGGAGCTGACCAAGACGCTCTCATCGACGTCATGGACGCACTCGGTAGCGCCATCCGCGTCGACGCGCGCGATGACAGCGCGCTGCGCGACTGGCAGATGGCGATCTTCGATCCGACCGGCGTGTTGTTCCAGCGTTTCACCGGCACTGGCGCGCCGGGGGTGGTGCGCTGGGACGGCAAGTCGCCAAGCGGGGAGTTGGTGCAGGCCGCTGAGGACTACCGGCTGCAGGTGCAGGTGCTGGATGACAGCATTTTGGGTTGGGGCGTATGGGGCCTATGCCCAGGCGACGGATACGGTTTATCTGTCGCGGCAGTTTTTGGCGTCGGGGGATGTTGATGCGATTACGGGAGTGCTTTTAGAGGAGTTTGGCCATGGGATTGATGCGCGGGTGAATGCGATTGATTCACTTGGTGATGAGGGTGACATTTTCTCGCGGATTGTGTGGGGAAAATGATCCACCAGGAAGAATTATTCCGCTTGCTGTCCGAAGATGATGCAATCGTTACTCGTATCGACAACCAGCAGATCAGGGTGGAACTATCATCTGGAGTATCTATTAGCCCAGCTCTTGGTACATTGACTGCTTTTTAACACTAATGCAGGATGGACAGATAACAATCGTTACACCAAGAAAGTAGCTGATGTCAACGGTGATGGTCGAGCTGACATTATTGGCTTTGGGCATGACAGAGTCTTTGTGTCTCTTGGTCAAAGCAATGGAACATTTAGCGACATTCTGATTGACGCATCAACAGATTTCAACACTTTTAATGGATGGACAAACGACAATACCTATACTAAGCAAGTAGCTGATGTTAACGGTGATGGTCGGGCTGACATTATTGGGTTTAGTGACAACAACGTCGTCATTGCTTTAGGTAAAACCGATGGCACTTTTGAGCCTGGTCAGGTTGACACGGCAGAGTTTACTACCAAAGACGGCTGGTCTAGTTTTAACCTAACTCCTCGGCAAGTCGCGGATGTCAATGGCGATGGTCGGGCTGATATTATTGGGTTCAAGAACAACAGAGTTTTTGTGGCTCTTTCTCAGCCACCTGCTATTCCTGGAACACCCGGAACGCCTGGAACTCCTGGTAATCCTGGAACTCCTGGAACTCCTGGAACTCCTGGAACTCCTGGTAATCCTGGCACCGGAAATCCTAGAAACCCTGGAACTCCTGGTAATCCTGGCACCCCTGGCACCGGAAATCCTATAACCCAGATCTTAGGCACTCCTGGTGTTGATAATTTGCAAGGTACGGCAAACAGAGACTTGATTCTGGGTCTGGCGGCGAATGACACGATCGCGGGTGGTGGCGGTGACGATATCTTGGTCGGCGGGGCTGGTAAAGATGGGGTGAGCGGCGGGGCTGGTGCGGATCTGTTCGTCTTCAGTGCCATGGGCGACAGAGGCGATCGCATCACCGACTTCAACAAGCAAGAGGGCGACAAGCTAGCGTTTGACCTGGATGGCTTTGCAAAGTTGAAAGCAGGAGCATTGAAAGGAGGACAGTTTGTCAAAGGTAAGAAAGCACTTGATAAGAACGATCGCATGATCTACAACAAGAAGAACGGCAAACTGTTCTACGATAGCGACGGCATTGGTAACAAAAAGCAGGTAGAGATCGCTACATTTGGCAGTAAGCCTGCTCTGGTTGCTAGCAACATTTTGGTTGCAGAGTCGCCCTTCTAGGAAGACTTATCGGCGTTGCTGAATCACGGTATGAACTTGCCCTCAAAGTCCCCCAGAATGGGGGATTTAGGGGGCGATCAGAGAAATAGCCTCTCAAGAATTCATACTTCTATTCAGCAATGCCGACTTAATCTTCTCTTAATTGGCTTATCAAAGAGGTCACGAGCGTGCGTACTCTTATTTTGGTCTTGCTGATTAGAACTGACAGCAAGGAGAGATGGGTTGTGCTTTCAGAGATTCTAAATTGACCTGTTGCAATAGCTCAGTCCAAGCTGCTGTTGTTTGTGCCTGATTGGGTTGCGATCGCTGCAATTCTGCCAAGGTTGTTAAAGCCTCATACCAAATGCCTGCGGCAGCATAAAGGCGAGCTTGCTCCAGAGGAGTTGCGGCTGCGAGTTGAGTTTGCTGCTCTGGGCTAGAGAGGGTTCGAGTGACGGTTCCTTGCACATAAACAGAGTCGGATGGCTTGGCAGGATTGCAGTATAAAACCAGTGTCCAGGAGTAAGACTTGCCAATTTCTAGGGGAGGAGCGGTGGTCGGAACCGATAAACTAATCAAACCCGGTTGCGTATCGGGTGCTTTGAAAAGAGTGCTGTAAATTTCTTGATCCGTTGCATCTTGCAGCACAAACTCGATCGAGGTTTCAGCCGTTAATGAACTCGGCAAATAAAACCAAAACGTAGGATGGGCGATCGTGGTCAGTCCTCCGACGCTTTCTTGCACAGTGGGAACCAGCGCCGTCAAAGCTTCATATTTTTGGCAACTGCCCCGACTTGCGCCTCCTTGCGATCGCCCCCTCGGAGATCCTTGATCGGTGGGGGGTGGCGGTGCATTGAAAATCATTGGCAGTGCAGGATTTGCCCGCAGCGGTTGGGGATCAATCACAAAACCTAGACCCGCAATTGCCCCCAAAAAAAAGCCCGATCGCAGCGATAATCGCAAGGGCGATCGCTGTGACAATAAAGTTTGTTTCATGGGGTTACCTCTTAATGCTTCTGTAAATCACAATCCCGCTCGCTGCCATCGACCCTAATCCTGCCGGAATCAGAGGCACCCAACCGCCTTGCAGCAACAACAACAAACTGGCTCCTGTCAAAAGACCCAGCCCACCTGCGGCAAGTAGCCCTTGATACAACGGCGATCGCCCCCATCTTACCAGCACTGCGCCTCCCAACGTCCATCCCCAAATCCACAGCCCTTCTGTTCCCAGCGACCAAACCCACAGCACAGGACGAGCATCCAGCACGGCGCTGATGATCTGGCTTGCCATTTGGGCTTGCAGAAACACCCCGGTTGCTTGGGTCGATCGCTCACTGCCATACGGAGTTGCCCAATTATCTCTGCCCTGGGCGGTGACTCCAATTAAGACAATTCGGTCTTTGATTTGGGTAGGGCTAACTTCGCCCTTGAGAACTTGCCGCAAAGGAACCTGGGGGGCGATCGCCTCTGGGGAAGGGAGCGATCGGTAGTTCAGCAAAATTTGATTGCCCCGCGCATCAATGGCATGATAGCCACCCGTGTGATTTTGCAGCCGCTCAAACACGACCTTTTGAATTTGCAAATTACCTGCATCGGTAAAACTCGCCGCAATTCCAAGCTGAGATAAATAGCTGAATACAAGTTGCATATTGAACGCATAGGCAGCTTGGCAAGGCGAATCAGGCGCAGGGGTGAGCAGCAACAAATGCCGTCGCAAAACGCCATCATCATCGGCTAAAAAATCACTGAATCCGACTTGCTCGACAGCAGCTTCGGGCGGTGGGGCAATGCCTGTTGGGTCTTCCTCGCCGCTGACACTTTTGCAGACCATCAACAATTTTGGCTGTCGCATTTGCCCGACAAGCTTTGGTACTGCCGCGCTAACTGCAAAATCTCGGTAAATATCTAACCCAATGACCCGTGCTTGCTGCAACTTTTCCAAAAGCTGGCTCAACGTCGTATCCGATAATGATCCACGTCGCCGCGCCGGGTCTTGCATCTGAATATCTGCTTCATCGATCGTCACAATTAAAAACCGATCGTCTGGCGCTTCCCTCGGTCGTAACGTCATCAGGCGATCGAAACTCCAAAGCTCTAACAGCTCTAAAAAGCCCAGCGATCGCAGTCCTAGCAAAACTCCAGTCATTAGCAAACTGCCAAACAGCAATTGTCGCCAACCGATCGCCGGAACAGAAGGTTTTATTTGGCTTTGGGTTCGGTGCTGGTCTTCCACTCTCTCGCTTTTCCAGTCCTGCCAAACTTGGGGCACTTCTGCCGGATTTTGGCAAATGATCGGTAGCCAGGTGGCACAGGGAAACTCTGCCTCTAGAGCTTGCAGTTGTTCTCGCGCCTGCCGAACTGCCAGATAAAGCGGCTGTCCGCTAGAAAAAGCCGCCAAAAAATGCTTGAGGAAAGCTTGAGCGACGCGATCGGGCACAGGTTCCCGCATCACAATCACCTGCGGAATTTGTAAATCGGCTAAGTCCCACGCCAAGCCCAACCCGTCACAAGAATTGAAAATTGCCAGCTTCAAGCCATGAGCGATCGCCCGTTGCAATCCATAGCGTAATTGAGCGATCGTCAGGCTGTCAGTCCCATTAATTTGAAGTTGTCCTTGCCCCCGACTAGAGCTATGTCCTGCAAAGAATAACATATCCCAGTTTTGTTCCCAGAGCTGTTTACTAAACTGTTCAATATTAGGTTCAACTAGAAGGGTTAACTTTGTATCGGGTAGTTGTTCTAAGAAAAGTTTATCTTGATCAATATTGATTCCTTGGCGGTTGCCTAAAATTGCCAAAATATTAATTTTTTCTTTCTGAGGTGCATTCACCTTAACTGAATGCGTAAAGTCTGGTAAGCTCAACGCTAGCTCTGATCGAGAATAATCTTGAAAAAACTGCCACAGCCGCCAAGGCAACCGGAGCAAGGCGCGATCGGTGGCGCTAATCACCAACCGAATCTCATCGGTGGGCACTAGATGGGTACGCAGTTGGCGATCGATGGGAAGAAATTGAGAGCTATTCAACCAGGCATTGAGATGCGATTGAATTTGGTGGCAAAGGTCGTCAAATTCTGCTTCGGAAATATGACTAACATCCTCGTCTTCGTCAATTTCAATCAAAGGCGATCGCAGCCGCCAACCCTTATACGCATAGAG
>JAAUPA010000028.1 GCA_012034615.1 Leptolyngbyaceae cyanobacterium CSU_1_4
AAGTAAACGGCTTTTGGCAAACAGGACAGATTTTGCTGGGACGTTCGGAAGGTTTTTGTTGTTTGGGCATAAAACCTGCTTAAAATGAGGGATGCAACTTTTTACTTCGCAAATCGCGTATCCTCAGCCGGAGGTGAGGAATTGAAACTATATCAGGTCTCGAGTTATCGAAAAGTTGCCTACTACACTGGAATAGTCTTGGTTATTTCAGGATTTCTACTTTTCTTATCCGCTTTCTTTACAACACCGAATTTGACTTTTACCAATAATCAACTCGAAAATTCTTGCTACAACATTAACGGCATGGATTCTCCAGAAATCAGGAGAATGATGAAAATGCCAAGATGCGGTAGTTTTGAACATACATTCAACAAATACTTCGATCATCCAGCAAGCAGACCTGTTGGGGGAATAGGTTTGGTAGCTTTGGGTGGGTTTTTCCGAATGCTGCCAACGAGCTTGTATTCAGAACTGCTTCTGCCATACTTGGCAGCGACGGCATCGAGCAGGCGATCGGCTAAACTTTCGATCGCCTCTTCTGTTCCTTTGAGTTTTGCGGTGAGTTCTTCAAGGATTTCAGTGGCGTTGTTGTGAGCAATGCATTGTTCGTCGTAGGCTTCAATCAAGTCTTTAATCCGGCTGATGGTCAGTCCGTTCCCAAAATCAAAGGTGCTATCGATCGCTTTGGCTGCGTTCATCCGACGTTCGGCATAGTCTACCATTCTCGTTCTTTGTTTTAAGCGGGTGATCATGAGGGGAGGATGCTCCTGAGGCGTATTGAGTCGGTCATTGTTAGCTTAATGAGGCGATCGGGCAGGCGTGTTGCGTGTTCTTCCGGAACTTTGCAGGGTATGGGCGATCGATCGGGCGGTCATGTCTGTAGAATTGGGCGCAAGATTGAGGGAATGACCGGGCGATCGAGTGAAATGACCGGGCGATCAAGTGAAATGGAGGGGGCGATCGGACTCACTCGGAGGTTGAGGTGAGGTGAATGACGGGCGATCGGGTGAGATGGAGGGGACGATCGACCAGAGTAACTTGGTAGATGGAGTGAATAGAGCGGAGCGGAGGGGATGCCCAGAAAAATTAGGGAATTGAAAAGCTTATGGTTGAAAGCAGGATTTACCTGCAAACCTGCCAAAGGTAGCCATACAAAATGGGTTCACCCTCAACTACCCAAATCTATTATCATTGCGGGTAAAGACGATAGCGATGCCAGAGCTTACCTAGAACAGCAAGTCGATGAAGCGCTTGCCACCCTAAAGAAACTGGAGGAGCCGGAAGAATGAAATACACCATCATCATTCAGTAGTCAGACGAAGATCAATGTTTCGTCGTTTTCCTGCCCGAATTTGAAGATGTGATGCAACCCGTCACCCATGGAGAAACTTACAATGAGGCGATGCAGAACGCTCAGGAAGTCTTGGAACTTTTGGTTGAGTCAGCCATAGAGGCAGGGCCAACACTACCCAGACCCAAGCAATTTTTTCAGGTTGCTTAATTATGACGTTGAATGCCTACGATATCGTTGCTTTGACGAAGAAGCCTAGGTAACTCATAAAATACACCTATCATGTTCTCCAGCCCACGGTTGAAAAAGATTTTCGCAAATTGTTGGTAGAGAATAGCGATCGCATCCTTTTAGCAGGGTGGCAGGGTTAGGATGGTGCCATGGCTCTTCTCTCAACAATCGCTAAATCACCACCTCCTCGATCGCCTCCACCCCCAACCATTCTTCCTCCCGCCTCACCTTCTGACACCGCACCGCAAACGCACAGCTTTGGCAAGGTCGCCCATCTACTTGAGGCAAAGGTTCGCCTGCATCGTAATTCTTCAGCCATTCTGTCAATTGCCCCAAGGTCTGCGCTAGATCCTGCTGAGTTTGCTGATGGAGAGTGGCATTGTATTGAAATCGCAGACTTGCAGGAGGTTTGCCAGGTTCCATAAACCAATAGGTCATGGAGAGTTGTTCGGGGACATAGTCAGTGGTTTCTGCCAAAACAAAAAGGTAAAGGCGGGTCTGCCAATTTTGCGCCAACGATCGCTGTGGATTGGACTCGGGTAAGTTTTCCAATCAATGATTTGGGCTTGGTCGTCTTGCAGAATCAGGAGGTCATAAATGGTGGCGATCGCGTATCCTTGCCATTCCAATGTGCGCCGATGTTCGCTCTGTCGTAGCCTTGCTGGGGCAAATAGATCAGGGGCAGCCTGCACGAGATCAACCACACATTGCTGCAATTGTTGCTCTTGTGGGTCGGCAGAGAGTGCCCGACTTAATCCCAACTCATGCTGCTGCATCAGCAAGTGGAAGCGGTTGCCCCGATTAAGGTGATCTTGCTGTTCTGGCGAAGTGGGCGTACTGAATTGATCGAGAACAGTGTGCTGAAATTTACGAGGACAAGTAGTCAGCAGGTTGAGCTGTCCTTGGGCGAGGCGGAGTAGCATTGCAGTTTTCCTAGACCTCAGCAACTTTATCTTTGGCGATCGCCTTGCTAGTTTTAACCACCTTTTTGGTAAAGGTCAGCTTGTGATCCACCACATCGACTTGGATCGTGTCGCCGCCCACGAAAGTATTTTCTAACAGCTTGGTGGCGATCGCATTTTCCAGTTCTTTCTGAATTGCCCGCTTCAAAGGACGCGCCCCATAAACCGGATCAAAGCCCACATCCGCAATATGGTTTTGAGCAGCAGTGGTTAGCTCAATGCTAATTTTCTGCTCAGCCAATAACCGATGAATGCGCTGAAGCTGAATGCCGACAATCATGCGGAGTTCCTTCAAGCTGAGGGCATGGAACATAATAATGTCATCCACCCGATTCAGAAACTCTGGGCGGAAATGGGATTGTAACCCCTTCATCACCCGCTTTCTCATCTCCTCGTACTTCGAGTCATCGCCAGAAACATCCAAAATATGTTCGCTACCAATGTTGCTAGTCATGACCACAACCGTATTGCGACAATCGACCGTTCTGCCCTGAGAATCGGTAATCCGCCCGTCATCAAGCACTTGCAACAGAATATTAAACACATCAGGATGCGCCTTCTCGATTTCGTCCAGCAGTAGGACTGAATAAGGATGACGACGAATGGCTTCCGACAATTGCCCGCCCTCCTCATAGCCCACATATCCTGGAGGCGCGCCCACTAAGCGGTTGACGGAATGTTTTTCCATGTACTCCGACATATCGATGCGTACCATGGAGTCGGCGCTATCAAATAAGGAATCCGCAAGGGCACGGGCGAGTTCGGTTTTACCCACTCCTGTCGGTCCTAAAAAAATGAAAGAACCGATCGGACGACCAGGATCTTTCATGCCAGCCCGGCGCGACGGATAGCGGCAGAAACGGCTTCTACGGCTTCATGCTGACCAATCACGCGCTCATGCAGATAGCTTTCTAGTTCCAAAAGCTTTTGCCGCTCCGATTCCATCAGACGATTAACGGGAATGCCTGTCCATTTAGCAACGATTTCGGCAATGTCTGCCTCGGTGACTTGCTCCCGCAGTAAGGAAGTTCCACGAGTTTGACTTTCGACTAGGCTGGCTTCTTTTTTCTCCAGCTCCCGATGAACGGCTTCTAAGCGTCCATATTTCAGTTGGGCGGCGGTGTTGAGGTCGTAATCGCGCTCGGCCTTATCGATTTGTCGCCGCAGTTGCTCTTCTTCTTCTTTAAGGGCGTTGATTGCCGAGAGTAATTCTTTCTCAGATCCCCACTGGGAGCTAAGTTTGTCTTGATCGCGCTTGAGATCGGTAATTTCCTGCTCAATTTTTTCAAGGCGCTCCTTTGATGTGCGGTAGAGTCCCATGGCGATCGCCGATTGTCCTTCTCCTTCTAAAGACAGTTTTTCCATTTCAAGCTGAATCAGGCGGCGATCGATAATTTCTAGCTCGACGGGCTTGGAGGTAATTTCCATCTTCAGCTTGGCTGCCGCTTCGTCTACCAAGTCGATCGCCTTATCGGGCAGAAAGCGATCGCTAATGTAGCGATCGGACAGGGTGGCAGCGGCGACCAATGCCGAATCTGCCACCTTAACGCCATGATGCACCTCATAGCGTTCTTTCAGCCCTCGCAGAATTGAAATGGTGTCTTCTACCGTGGGCTGACCGACGTAGACCTGTTGAAACCGACGTTCTAATGCCGCATCTTTTTCAATATGCTTACGATATTCGTCGATCGTCGTTGCGCCAATGCAGCGCAGTTCGCCCCGCGCCAACATGGGCTTTAGCAGATTACTCGCATCGGTGGTGCCTGTCGATGAACCCGCGCCCACCACAGTATGCAACTCGTCAATAAACAGAACAATGTGTCCGGCGGAACTGGTAACTTCCCTCAGCACTGCCCGCAGCCGATCTTCAAACTCGCCCCGGTACTTTGCTCCGGCAATGAGCGAACCCATGTCGAGGCTAATCAGGCGGCGATCTTTCAACGATTCGGGCACGTCGCCATTGATGATCCGCTGGGCTAAACCCTCGGCGATCGCCGTTTTACCCACTCCCGGTTCGCCAATCAGCACCGGATTATTCTTCGTCCGGCGCGACAAGACTTGCACCACCCGCCGAATTTCTTCATCCCGTCCAATTACCGGATCGAGCTTTCCAGCCTTGGCTTGCTCAGTCAAATCGCGCCCATATTTTTCCAGGGCAGCATAGCTCGATTCAGGCGTTTGATCTTTCACCTTCTGGCTGCCTCGCACTGCTTTGATAGCAGCTTCCAGCTTGCGAACGTCTACCTCAAAGGATTTAAATAAACGGCGACCAATGCGATCGTCTTCTGAAAGCGCCAGCAGCAAGTGCTCGACTGAAATAAAGTCATCCTGCATGGAGTTGCGGGAGAACTCGGCATTATCAAGCAAGGTATCTAGCCCTTGCCCCAGATAAAGCTGTCCAGTTTCGTCAGGGATTCTGGGCTGACGTTGGGCAAAGGCTTCGAGCTGTTGTTTGAGGCGAATCGGCTCTAGCCCTGCTTTCAGCAACATATTATTGGCAGTTCCTTCTAGGTCGAGAAGGGCGATCGCCACGTGCTCCACTTCTAGCTGCTGATGTTTAAAGCGACGGGCGACATCCTGGGATTTGACGACTGCCTCCCAGGCTTTTTCGGTGAACTTGCTAGGGTCAGTGGGCTGCATACTCAACAGGTAGGAGTTTATATAAATAAGCGTTTCGAGACTTCAAGTATATCAATCTCCGACTAGATTCCCCGTTGACCTGTTTGATTACCTCCTTGGATGCCAGACTTTAGACCTATAGGCTTCTTTGCAGCTCTGCGCCTTGGCTTAACCTGCGGCTGAAATTTTCACTGAGATTTCTACAACGGCACTTGAATCACAAACTCCGTTCCTTGCCCGATCGCCGATTGGCAAGATAACTTTCCGCCGTGCTTTTCCACCACAATTTGATAGCTAATCGATAAGCCCAGCCCAGTGCCTTTTCCCACCGATTTTGTCGTGAAAAAAGGGGTAAACATTTGACAACGATCGGATTCGCTGATGCCTTTACCATTGTCAGCAATGCGAATCACTGCCCACTGATCGTCAGTCACTTCAGTCTGAATGTGAATGGTATTAGGCTGGGCTTCAATTTCTTGAAAGGTGAGCTGTTGCTCGTCTAGGGCATCAATGGCATTCCCCAAAATGTTCATAAAGACCTGATTGAGCGAACCCGCATAGCAATGGACTAAGGGCAGTTGCCCATAGTTCTTAATCACTTGAATTTCTGGACGCTCTGAGCTAGCTTTCAAACGATTATTTAAAATGACGAGGGTGTTATCAATGCCTTCATGAATGTTGACCGCCTTCAGTTCAGACTCATCCAAGCGAGAAAAATTCCGCAAAGACAAAACAATCTCCCGGATGCGATCGGTGCCCAAATACATCGACCCAACCACCTTGGTCAAATCTTCCACCAGAAAATCAATGTCGATCGCGGCAAGAGTCTTCTGAAGCTGAGGCGAGGGACAGGGGCATTCTTGGTGATAAAGCTGTAGCAGCGTGAGTAAATCTTGTGCATATTCTTTAACGTAAGTGAGGTTGCCATGGATAAAGTTAACGGGATTGTTAATTTCATGGGCAACTCCCGCAACCATCTGTCCAAGGCTGGACATTTTTTCACTCTGAATCAGGTTGAGTTGAGTCCGCTCTAGTTCTCGTAGCGTTTGTTCAAGCGAACTATTTTTCTCACTGAGTTCTTGTGTTCGGGTGGCAACTTGTTGCTCTAAGGTGTAATTATAAGTTTCTAACTTTTCCTTGGCTTTCGTTTGTTCTTGCAGCAAATCCTTAACTTTCCAGACTAACTGATTCAATGCAGTGGTCAATTCACCCACTTCGTCTTGGCTGGTCACAGGCGCTTGCAAATCAAAATTTCGGGTCTGAATAATTTTCTGGGCGACCTTAGAAGTGGTTTGAATGGGACGGGCGATCGCTCTGCCGGTGGCCAGGGCAAAGAGAATAGCGATCGCGATCGACACCATCATACCTCCTCCAATAATTTGAACGCGAAGCGTCTGTGCCCTGCCCAGCGCAATTTCTGAATCGTCATATTCCTCATAAGCCAACAGCTTCAGCTCAGCTAGCTCCTCCGACAAGCTATTAAACCGACGAGCTGTTGAACTGCTGCCAAACTCTAGAAGTCTTTTTCGGGCTGATTCAATGGCTTCGGGTTGCGCCTGGGTTAAGTAGATAGACTTTAAGAGCGCCTCTGTCTGCTGAAAATACTCTTCTGGCAACCCTTCATAGGTTTCCAAAAAGCTCCTAAGTCTCTCCACTTCCCCGTCTAACTCCTCAACCTCAGCTTCTTTGGTGTACCCTTCCGACCATTGAAACTCAGACCACCGTTGCCTCACTTCAGCCAGATGCACCGAAAAATGGGAGTACTCTTGCCGGAGAAGCTCTGGATTTTCTAAAAGAACAATGAACTGCTGTTGATGGTCTTTGACCATGAAAATGCTAGATTGTAAGCGATCGAACTCCTGAGTTTCTTCAATAGCATCATGTTGAAGGGCAATGGTTACTTGATGATAGTGATCGGCAACCAGCAAGCCAGTCGTGGTTCCTAAAACGGCAATTCCCAGAGCCAACTCATAGCCCAAGCTAATCTTTTGACCCACCTTTAGGCGGCTAAACCATTGCCCCCAGCCTTTTGTAGAAGGGTGTAAGCCGATAGCCTCCTCCACACGGGTGTCGCTGGGCTCCAGCGTTTGATTTAATATTTGATTTTGATCTAATGTTTGATCGATCGGAATCCTTTGAGGTTGCGGCATGAGAGCATCCAAGAGTGAAGAATCAGAGCAGCATGAGATGGCTCTAAGTAAGAGTGCCCCAGCGGTAATAATAATCTCTCAGCCGCGAATAATTTCTCGCCCCGTCGTCATGGGCGATGCTGGCGCGATTCGCATCCGTTCCCGGCGCTAACCAACCTCCCACAGGTTCGACTCAACAGCTTGCTCAAAATGGCGATCGACAAACTGGATCATTTCCGCCATGAATCGCTGTGTTGAGAACAGGTGTTTTTGGGCTTTCAAGGCTTCTAAAAGGGTCGCTTGCTTTTCAGGGCTACTTAGAACAGCAATAATTTTGGCGATCGCCTCTGCTTCATCTCCAAAAATAAATCCTGATTCTGAGCGCCCACAATTTCGACCTGTCCGCCTTGGCTGCGCACGAACGGAATAACCCCTGCTTTCACCATTTCGGCGATCGAGATGCCAAACGGTTCCTTTTTATAATGAATGCCATATTGACAGCGAGCAACCACTTGAACATAGTCGGCATACTCTAAATTTTCATACAGCGTGATCCAATCAGAATTCTCTGCTGCTAGTTTTTTGATCGATCGCTCGTACTTCAGCGCATAGGCACCGCCGCCGCCGCCCGTCAAATGCAGCTTGATGTCAAATCCCTGTGCCCGCACCTGCTTAAGAATTTTAATCACCTGGTCGGGTTGCTTTGCTTCTGTAATTCTGCCACTACAAATAAAGGCGTTTTCTTTTTCGATCTGAGCTTCATTCGGAATATCTAACACAACCGGAGGATACAATACCGTGGAATGGATGCCATAAGTTTTTTGAACGGCTTCCTGCACAAGCTGAGAATTAGAAAGGGATGGATTTTTTTTGAGTTGGGCGATCGAAAAGTTCGAGACTTTTTCATACCATCCATTTCCTTCCAATACCTTCACCCAATGAATGTACTGAATCGTTTTCTTGCCTAAATCAGCGGCGTTGTAAGCCGAGATCGAGAGATCATAATCCGCTTGATTTGCTTTAATGTCACGAATACATAGGTGAAATAACAGCATTCTGAGCGGCTGATTGTTCGCAATTAAAAAATCTATAACAGGGTTGAGAAATCTTGGAAACAGGGCTTTAACCTGAATTTTCTGAGCACTCAAGGTGGTGCCATACATTGCGTTCAATCGTTCAAAATCAATTTCTGAAACGGTGAATAGGGTTAAGTCATATTTTTCTTTCAGCGCTTCTAGCATCCACAGCGCCACGGTTTCTGCACCGCCCCCCAAAAATGCGGGGTAGTAGACGGCAATTTTGCCCAGAGCTGGAGAGAGCATAAGAGGATTTCTAAAACGGCACCCCTAAGGTTCCCGCGACCTGCCCCCTGCAAACAAGCTACTCGTCTCGATCGATGGGAATCTGGCGTAAGTCGGGCATTTGCACGGGTTCGGCGGCTTCCTGCGCTGCAAGTTCCTTGTGGGCTTCCTTGATGTCGAGGGGAATGGCGATCGGCACGGGTTTTTCAATCCAGCAGCTTGCCACAGGCAAGGTTTCTTCCAAATCTTCGAGGGGGCGAGGAATTACCATAACGGCGTGAAGTTCGCCAATGCGCTCGGCTTCATGCATTCCGGCTTGAACCGCGATCGCCACATCCGACACGCGCCCCCGAATAATGGCAGTACACAAGCCATCCCCCACCATTTCATAGGCGGCTAACTGCACATCTCCTGCCTTCAGCATGGCATCCGCAGCGCCCACCATTGCCGGAAATCCGCGCGTTTCCAGTAAGCCGATCGCCAAATCACTGAGGCGGCTATAGCCTCGTTCTGAGACAAACTTCGCCAAACGACCACTAATCGGCAACACGACCTCAAGATTAGCAAGCGGACGAGAAATGACAGACTTGGAAATGAATTGTCCAAATTGCTCAGCAACAGCGGCTCCTTCTTCGACAGCAATCCGGACATCAGCAATTCTGCCCCGCACCACGGCAGTACAATAGCCACTGCCAATTTTTTCGTAGCCCACCAAACGCACAGACGACGACTTTAGCATCATGTCGGCAGTACCAACGATCGCCGGAAAACTGCGGGTCGAAACCATGCCCAGCGCACTTTCACTGACAATCGGCTGCTGCGATCGTCGGGGCGCAGATTGCTTAGCGATGGCTGACTCTCGTGCCTCCATTGTGCTTCTCCCAGTGGCTCCCAAAGTGGGACGGTCTTCTTAATCTTAAGAGATTTAATCGTCTGAGGATGGATTGTCGAGCTTTTGATTGTCGAGCTTTTGTTGATGGGGAAACATCATCACCATCATTCGTTCAAGATAGACCTGTCCGTGAACTTGTTTAGCTTTGCCGTTCTTCGCAGTCGAGACCGCACCGTCAGTTTCAGTGGGCGCAGAGGCTGGGGATTCGGCAGCCACCGATAGAGGATCCGTAGAACTTTGCGGCTCGACCAAAGTCTCTTGGCGGCTACGATCACCAATTATGGCTCCGGGTGGCACCGTGTATTCTGGCTCAATTGAACTATTGATCAAAGTTGCTCTAGAACCAATGCAAGCATTAGCCCCAATCTTGCCACCGCCTAAAATCAACACGCCACTTCCTAGCGTTGCCCCAGTCTCGATCTCCAAGGTGCCATTGTGGGCATGAAGCACGCAACCGCTGCCAATACTAACTTCAGCAGCAATGATTAAATGGCACCCCGGATCAGCTTGAAGCATGACATTGGGCGCGATCGCTGCACTCGCATCGAGAGTAACAGTGCCACTGATGTATAAGTGGTCATCGCTGATCAAGGGCGATCGCGGCAAGTGCATTCGATAAAAATTCTGAGGTGGATAGGGTGCCGAAATTCTAAAGCTAAAGGCTTCCAACGCCTCAAAGTAGCCGGAAGCCTTCAGTCGGTTTACGGTCGTTGAACAATGATCTCGGATACTCGCCGTTTAGTCTTAGTATCAATCCCCACCACACGGACATACGCGCCGCTATTTTCTGCTAAACATCGTTCTAGGGCATTGACCACATCTCCCCCTTGGATGGGCGGGCAGCTTGTCCAAGAACTAGTCTGGAATCGGCGCTTGTCGGCGTGCTCGGCGGCAATTCGGTAGCCCTGAGACACCATTTGCCGAACTTGGGAAACCACTTCCGGCTTAAGATGACCCGTCCCGTTGCTAGCGCCGCTAGCGCCATAGCTACTGCTAGACCCATAGCTGTGGGTAGGTGCCGGGGCAGTATGAGCCGGAGCGGCATGACCATTGTGGGCAGGAGTGCCGCCGGGTCGCTGAATGACAATTTCGGAAACGCGGGTTCTGGTTTTGGTGTCAATCCCGAACAGACGGACATATTGACCGCTGTGCTCAGCCAGACAGGTTTGCAAAGCGGCGATCGCGTCTGATTCTCGGCTGGCTTGAATGGGTGAACAGCTATTCCAGGCGTTAATTTTGAAGCGACGCGGATCGGCATGCTCGGTGCCTAACTTGTAGCCCTGAGACACAAAATAACGAATCTTTTCAAGGACTTCAGGAGTCAAGCCAGAGCTACTCGGTGCATAGCTAGAGCTTTTGGGGGCGACTGTAGCTACTGTGGCTAGAGGAACTCGGAGGGGCAGAAACTCGACCGATCGCAGCATCGCCAGGGCGCTGAATGATGAGCTCTGAGACACGCTGCTTCAACCGAGTATCAATCCCAAAGAGGCGAACATAATCACCGCTGTGTTCTGCCACACATTTCTCTAGCCCAGCCAGGACTTCTCCTTCGCGACTAGACTGACTGGGCGTGCAGCTATTCCACGCATTGATTTTAAAACGACGCGGATCGGCATGTTCCGTACCAATCTTTAAGCCTTGGGCAAGGAGTTGACGGACACGCTCTACGACTGCTGGATCTAAACGAGTATTTTGCATTTGACTGAAATTAGAGGTAGAGGAACTGGAATCTCTGGCTGGACTGGAATCGCTGAGGGCGCTGTGCCCATTAAACGTTTTTTCTAACTGCGTACGAACTGGAGTGATGCAGGCTAGGTTCTCAGCACAGTGATAGCCAGACCTCAGTGCATCGTTGACACCTACTACTTGGGCGGCAAGCTGGCGATCGCTTGCCTGTACGTTGGGCAGGCGATCGGCTTGTTGCTGGGTTGTAATAATAGAACCCGATGGCACATATTTCCCGGGGGGAAGACTCACATCTTGAATCAAGACGTGCATCATGACCACACAGCCATCACCAAGATGAGCATTGAATACCGTCGAGCGAAAGCCAATAAAACAGTCGCTGCCCACATAGGCAGGACCGTGAATGAGCGCCATGTGGGTAATCGAAGTATTCTTGCCAATCCAGACGGAGTAAGGGCTTCGGTCATCCCCTTCCACTTTGCCTTGCTCCAACCCATGAATAACTGCACCATCTTGAACCTGTGTGCCGGTGCCAATGTGAAACGAATTTCCTGGCTGAGCACGGATTGAAGTTCCGGGTGCAATCGTGACATTGGCACCAATCGTGACATCCCCCACAAGGCTTGAGAAAGAATGCACATAGGCAGTTTCGTCAATTTTGGGTTTGGGAAGACTTTTAGACCAAGGGCTTGGAGGTGCAGCCGAACCGCTAACCATAAACTTCTCCCGACAAGGCATGAATGAACTCGATTTTTAAGGTTTTCTCTGACGAAATAGGAACCTACTTCCTCAGAGAAAATGGCTTAATTGACCCATTGCAGGCTACCGATCGCGATCGCGCTTGTCATAGAATCGGAGATTATTCACACTCACAGTGTCAATAATGCCAATCACCAAAGCATCAAGAGGGCGAGAATCGCCGCCAGGAGTCTGTCTGGCAGCACTCCCACGACTGACCAACACCCATTCATCAATGCCTGCCCCGACGCTATCTGCTGCAACCTCATAACCGGGAACCGGATGCCCTTCATCATCAATGTACTGTACCACCAAGAACTTGACCCCAGTGAGGCTATATTCCTTTTGGGTGCTGACAACAGTGCCACAGACTCTCGCAATTTGCATCAGATTAGTTTGCTACTCAGCTCGCGATTAGGGGCGACCGATGGGACGGATGCCGCTGACGCTCTCCCGGAATGCTTCTACTGCCTCGGTGTAACGGATGGGCAGAACGTATTCTAGGTTTTCGTGGGGACGCGCAATAATATGGGTAGACAAGACTTGTCCGCCGTTCACTCGCTTAATGTTTTCAATGCCTGCTGCAACAGACGCTTGCACTTCGGAAACGTCACCCCGGACAATCACCGTGACGCGACCGCTACCGATTTTCTCGTAACCCACCAAAGTAACGCGAGCGGCTTTCACCATTGCGTCTGCGGCTTCCACAACTGCGGGGAAGCCTAATGTTTCTACCATTCCAACTGCGATCGCCATCTTGAAATCTCCCTTCCAGTGATTCTGTAAACAATCAAAATTTGCTGTAGAAACTATCTACTCCATGAGCCAGAGATGACCCATCAGATAGTTTCTACGAGCGGAACTGATCTACCGCTTCGGTATAGCGAATTGGCAAAACATACTCCAGGTTTTCGTGGGGACGCGCAATGATGTGTGTGGATAGCACTTCACCACCATTCACTCGCTTGACGTTCTCAACGCCAGCAGCCACAGACGCTTGAACCTCGGAAACGTCGCCCCGCACAATGACGGTAACGCGACCACTTCCAATTTTTTCGTAACCGACTAGAGTGACCCTAGCTGCTTTAACCATGGCATCCGCTGCTTCTACAACAGCCGGAAACCCTCTTGTTTCAATCATTCCAACCGCAATTGGCATCGCTTATTTCCTACGAGAGACGTATCATTTGACAGAAGTAAATGGTGACTGAAAATTTCGACGGAAGATCCGATTTTGGATTTTCAGAAAAGCATTTCAGAATTCCCAAACTAACCATACAAGGCTGCTTTGATCTTTGGCAATATAATTCAGAATGATTGTTTTTATAACATTGATAATTCTGAGTTATTGAAAAAGCTCATACACTCAACCTTGTTCTTCTCACTCTTGCTTTGCCCTGAAGGACTGGAACCTAGAGCAGAAGATATTTCGAGTTTCCTGTAGACAGTGGAAACCTTGAGACCTGACAAAAGGCAGTTGGATTTTAGAAGAACTACGATCGCAGTCTTGCTGAATCTACTATTTCGGAAAAATACTTAAGAAACCTAGTCAAAACCTAGTCAAAAAATGATACGGCTTTTGATCAGATTTCTTTGATATTGCTTCCAAATTGCTACTGTCAAGAATTTGAATTTAGTCCGCCATGAGAATTAATCATATCATCGATAAGTCAATCATTATTTGTTTAGGACTGCCCAAAACAATCGGTAATTAAACTCAACATTTTGTTAACTTGAAGGGCTCAAGGTCAGACTGCTAGGGCTGCCCTGCCCGAGAACTGCCCGTTGAAAAAGGACTAACTTTGCGATCGCTAGCAGGTCACAAATCTCGCCCTATCCAGTTCTCTTTCGCCCGATGACTTTATTTGGATACCGCACATTAGCCTAGGGGCAAGGGAACGATGGGCGGGTGCAATCCGGTCTCTGCAAGTTGGCTTGCAGATTGAAGAATCCCCCCTATTTCAACCGAGGAGTGTCAATAAAAACTGATACCATACATCTAATAATAGAAATTCTAAAGTCTATATCCGTTTTCCTAAGTGTCCTAGTCTGGTCACTTGGGAACGCGATCGCCCGCTCTCTCCTAAACTTAGCTGATCTGGCGGGTGTAGAACTGACTTTCTGAGTCTGTGGCTTACGTTTAGCAACTATATTTTTGTTTAAGGAAAGCGCTTGATGAATCAGCTCCTCGTTCAGACTAGCTGGTGGGTTCCTGTCTATGGTCTTATTGGTGCAGTCTTAACCCTGCCTTGGTCAGTCGGGCTAGTTCGTCGAACGGGACCCCGACCCGCAGCCTACTTTAATGTGCTGATGACCTTGCTTGCCTTGGTTCATAGTGCCTTTGTGCTGGGAGCAGTTTGGAATCAGCCTCCCCAGCGACAGATTATTCCTTGGCTCCATGTGGTGGATTTGGATTTGTCCTTGGCGCTGGAAATCTCGGCAGTGAGTGTGGGGACAGCGATGCTGATCACAGCGTTAAGTCTGGTTGCCCAAGTTTTTGCCCTCGGCTATCTCGAAAAAGATTGGGGTATTGCCCGGTTTTATGCGCTGATGGGCTTTTTTGAGGCAGCCATGAGCGGTATCGCCTTAAGCGATTCGCTGTTTCTGAGCTATGCTTTGCTGGAAATGCTCACCTTATCCACTTATTTATTGGTGGGATTTTGGTATGCTCAGCCCTTGGTCGTCACTGCGGCGCGAGATGCGTTTTTGACTAAACGGGTGGGTGATTTGCTGTTGCTGATGGGAGTGGTAGGGCTATCGACCCTGGCAGGCAGCTTGAATTTTACTGACCTAGAAGCCTGGGCACAAACGGCGAAGTTGGCTCCCCTCACCGCAACGCTTTTGGGTTTAGCTTTAATTTCTGGACCGACTGGAAAGTGTGCTCAGTTTCCGCTAAACCTTTGGTTAGATGAAGCGATGGAAGGTCCAAACCCAGCTTCTATTTTACGGAACTCGGTGGTGGTGGCTTCTGGGGCATATGTGTTGATTAAGCTACAGCCCATTTTGGCGCTGTCCCCTGTGGCACTGAATGCCCTGATTGTGTTGGGGACGCTGACTGCGATCGGGGCTTCCTTCGTGTCGATCGCCCAAGTCGATGTCAAGCGATCGCTGTCCCATTCCACGAGCGCTTATCTAGGTTTGGTCTTTGTCTCAGTTGGGATGCAGCAAAGTGATGTAGCACTGCTGTTCCTCTTTGCCCACGGCATTAGTAAAGCCCTCATGTTTATGAGCGTTGGCTCGGTCATTCTCACGACCAGCACCCAGGATTTACGAGAGCTAGGCGGGTTAGCCTCGCGAATGCCTGCCACTACGGCGGCGTTTGTTGTGGGCGCAGCCGCCTCCATTGCGTTGCTTCCCCTAGGCAGCTTTTGGGCAATGTTGGAATGGGCGGAGGGGCTTTGGGTTGCAAGTTTTTGGTCGGTGGGGGTGCTGCTGTTGGTGAATGGGATGACGGCATTCAATTTGGTGCGGGTGTATGGGCTGATGTTTGGCGGCAAGCCCCAAGCTAAAACCCGCCGTGCCCCTGAAGTTCCTTGGCTAATGGCAGTGCCGATGGTGGCAATGGCGGTGTTTACCTTGCTGGCTCCTCTGCTTTTACAACAGTGCAATTTGCTGCCGACTTGGGAAACTATGAATTGGACGGCAGTCGGGCTGTTGGTGCTGTCGAGTACGATCGGCTGTGGATTGGGCGGGTTGATTTACCTCAATCCAAAGTGGGAGAAACCCGTCGATTTAGTCGGCAAGCCGATTCGAGATATTTTGGCATATGACTTTCGGATGGAGCGGTTGTATCAGATCAGCGTTGTGTTAGGGGTTGTGCAAAGTTCCCGGCTTACGGCTTGGTTCGATCGCTACGTGGTGGATGGTCTGGTCAATTTTATGGGCGTTGCTTCGATTTTTAGCGGCGAGAGTCTGAAATATACGATTTCAGGTCAGTCTCGTAATTATCTGTTGACGCTGTTTGTGGGCGTGTTAGTCGCATTGACGGCATTGAGCTGGTCACTTTTAGGTTCCCCCTTGACGGCGATCGCCCAGGCTTTTAGCCTTCGCGCCATTTGATCGCGTCATTTATCGCGCCATGTTCATGGTTACGTTTGCCCCTGTTCGCCCTTCTAAGCCCTAGGATTCATCATGCTCAGCCCTTTAATTTGGGCACCTTTTTTAGGTGTTGTGTTGATTGGTTTGTATCCCCAGCCGTTGCAGCCCAGCCGGGCTCGTCAGTTAGCCTTAGCGATCGCCACACTGACGTTATTTTGGTCAATTTACGTTGCCACTCAGTTCAACATTGGGCAATCCGGCTTCCAAATGCAAGAATCGCTGCCCTGGATTGAACGTCTAGGCTTGACCTATCAATTGGGAGTCGATGGACTGTCGATGCCGCTGATGCTGATGAACAGTCTGCTGACCTGGATTGCAATTTACAGCAGCGATGCTCAGATTAGTCGCCCTCGGCTGTATTACATTTTGGTGCTGGTTTTGGGAGGCGCGGTGGCGGGTGCTTTCCTAGCACAAAACCTATTGTTGTTCTTTTTGTTTTACGAGGTGGAGCTGATTCCACTCTATTTAATCATTGCGATTTGGGGCGGGTCGCGCCGAGGCTATGCGGCTACTAAGTTTTTAATTTATACCGCCTTTTCCGGTGTCGTTATTTTGGCAGCGTTCTTTGGCTTGTCGTTTTTGGGGGGCTCGTCCAGCTTTGATTATGAGGTGCTGCGATCGCAAGTCTTACCCCTGAGCAGTCAACTGATTCTACTCATCACTTTATTAGTTGGCTTTGGCATCAAAATTCCCATTGTGCCGCTTCACACTTGGCTGCCCGATGCCCACGTTGAAGCGCCAACCCCCGCCTCCGTATTACTGGCAGGGGTGCTATTGAAGCTGGGAACTTACGGATTGCTGCGGTTTGGGTTGGGGTTGTTTCCTGATGCTTGGCAGGTTTTATCGCCGTGGCTGGCGTGGTTGGCGGTCGTGAGCGTGCTGTACGGATCTTTGGCGGCGATCGCCCAAACCGACATGAAAAAGACCGTAGCGTACAGCTCGGTTGGGCACATGGGCTACATTTTGTTGGCGAGTGCAGCCGCAACCCCACTCAGCTTGTTGGGTGCAGTCGCCCAAATGGTGAGCCACGGCTTGATTTCTGCCCTGCTGTTTTTGCTGGTCGGCGTGGTTTATTCTAAAACCGGAACCCGGGATATCAATGCTTTACAGGGCTTGTTGAATCCAGAACGCGGAATGCCGCTCATTGGGAGTTTGATGGTGGCTGGGGCGATGGCGAGCGCCGGAATCCCTGGGATGGTGGGGTTTATTGCTGAGTTTATTGTGTATCGCAGCAGCTTTCCGGTGTTTCCCATCCCCACCTTGCTCTGTATGGTGGGAACAGGCTTAACCGCTGTGTATTTTTTAATTTTAATCAACCGGACTTTCTTTGGGCGGTTGCCAGAAACGTTGGCGAATTTGCCGCGCGTGCGGTGGCAAGATCGGTTGCCTTCGGCGATCGTCACGGTGTTGATTATTGCGTTGGGTCTGCAACCGAGTTGGATGTTGCGATGGAGTGAGGCAACCACGACGGCTCTAGCCCCGATCGTGGCACGGGTCGCCTGGGAGGTTTCGGTCAAATGAGCTGGATTCCATTCGCTTTATGAGGCGATCGTTCTAACTGTTTCGATTCATTTTTAACCCGATTTAACCCGATCTTGAATGACTCCGATTATGCAAACTCTTTATTTGCCTCCTTCCACCCATCCCCTCGCCCATATCCTCGATCGCCTTGAAAACGGCGGGGCTTTGCTGCCCGAAACTCCTGAAAATTTGTTGGAAGTGGTGGGGGTGCTGAAAAGCTATGGCGTGGTCATAGGCGCTTACCATCGCAACTTGACCTATGTGGCCGATCATCAGTTTTTGGTGCTTTTTCCGTTCTTCAAATACTTCAATGGAACCGTCACGTTTAAAAAGCTGCTCAAGCATTGGTGGCACGATCGCATCAATTACGAGTTTGCTGAATACTGCATGAAGGCGATGTTTTGGCACGGGGGCACCGCCTTAGATGCGTATTTAGATAGCCCTGAGTTTAGCGAAAGAGCGGGAAAGGCGATCGTGGCAAAAGTCGGCGGTAGCCCTATGAGCGCGATCCATTCCCTGTTTCCTGATTTTTTGCCTGAACAAGTCCGCCTTTTGGCATACTACAGCGCTTTAGGACAGTTTTGGAACGTGATGAGTGAAATGTTCTTAAACCTTTCCGATCGCTATGACCAAGGCGAGATCAAAACCATTGCAGATGTGGTTGATCATGTATTGCAAGGGTTGGTTGCAGCCGCGAACCAGCCCATTACCTACGCCGTAAACATTAAAGGTAAAACCTACGATATTATTCCCGAATCCGTTGGGCTAAAGTTTCTGATGGATGCGGCTGTGCCCTATGTTGAGGCAGTCTTTTTCCGCTCCTTTCCTTTTTTTGGCACGGTTTCCTACAACGCTCAAGCAGGGCAAGTTCCCCATGAGCAGGCAGGCTTTAATTATGGAGTGCTGTACGCCGATCCTCTGCCTGTAGGCGGAGCAGGCATTCCGCCCACGTTGCTGATGCAAGATATGACGCACTATTTACCCGACTATCTGCGCCAGTTTTACCGCAAAGGACTTCGAGGCGAAGATGACCTGCGAGTCAAAATTTGTCTGAGCTTCCAAAAATCCATGTTTTGTGTCACGACGGCGGCTATTTTGGGGTTAATGCCTCATCCGGGTGCTACCGATTTGCAGCAGCAGCAAGCAAATCGGCAGTACTTAGAAGGATGGCTGGATCGACTGGTCGATTCACGGCTCATTAGCATTCAGTAGAGCGGCTGAATTAAGTTTGACGGGCTGTCTTTTGACAATTGCCCAGCGGGTGAGACAAGCTAGCAACCAATTCTTAAGTTTGGGTTGGATGGTAAATTGTGATGACTCATTCTGCTGCTAGAACCGCTGAATCGCCTCAATATCGCCTTTATCGGGCTGTTTGGCGATGGCATTTTTATGCAGGGCTGTTCGTCATTCCATTCTTGTTAATGTTGTCAATAACCGGAATAATTTATTTGTTCAAGCCACAGCTTGATCCGGCGATGTATCGCCATCTATTGTTTGTACCCCCTATGGGCAGCCTGGTGTCTTATGGGCAACAGGTTGAATCGGCTCAGAGGGCGTATCCAGATGCCACAATTTCTAAAATAGTGCCCAGCGTTGCTCCCGATCGCTCGACCGAGATTCAGCTCACAACTTTGGCGAAACAGAAGCTGGCAGTGTTCGTCAATCCTCACACGGGCGAGGTTTTGGGCGATCGCAACGAAGAAACAAACCTCCAGGCGATCGCTCGCAAAATTCATGGCGAACTGATGATCGGCACCCTAGGCGATTATCTCGTAGAGCTGGCGGCGTGTTGGGCATTGGTGCTGCTGCTGACCGGGCTCTTTTTGTGGCTACCCCGTCAGGGCTTTGCGATCGCGGCACACTCGTTCCCCGCCTTTGGAGCCAAAATAAGCGAATCTTTTGGCGCGATCTACACGCTGTTCCAGGCTTTTATGGCTTGTTGTTGATTGGTTTTTTAGTGTTAACCGGGCTACCTTGGTCGGGTTTTTGGGGCGAAACGTTTGCAAATGTGTGGAACCGCTTCCCCGCAGAAATGTGGAACACCGTTCCCAAATCCACTGTGTTGACTAAAACCCTCAATCAGCAAGGGGAGCAGGTTGTTCCTTGGGCAGTCGAAACAATGCCCATGCCGCAATCATCCCAACCCGAACCATCAGCACTTGAACCCTCGGCACACGATCATCACGCCTCTGCCAACCGCACAACCGCCGCCACCGCCGTCACTCTAGACTCGATCGTTGCCCTAGCGCAGTCTAAAAATGCTCCGCCTGAATACAGCATTAGCCTTCCCGAAGGCGAAACCGGGGTGTATACCATTGCCGCAACTCCTGGCGATGTGACGCAAGAAATGACGATGCACGTCGATCAGTATAGCGGCAAGGTGTTGGCAGATGTGCGTTGGCAAGATTACGGCTTAGTGCCTCAGGCAGTGGAGATGGGCATTTCGATTCATATGGGCAAATACTTTGGGCTGGCAAATCAGTTGCTGATGCTAGCGGCTTGTTTAATTATCATTTTGCTCTGCGTGAGTGGACTGGTGCTTTGGTGGCAGCGTCGTCCTGATGGGCGATTGGGTGCGCCTGCGATGCTGGCAATGGATGGGCAGCCGTCAAAAATTCCCCTGGCGATCGTCGCGGTATTGGGCATTGCATTTCCGCTAGTGGGATTCTCATTAGTGACAGTGTTGGCTTTAGATTATTTTGTCATTGCTCGGATTCCGAAGTTAAAAAAGCTGCTGAGCTAGATCTAAGCTACCTAGATTCTGCTGAGTCTGGGTTCTCGGCGGTAAACAGTCCGGTTTGACGCAGTAAATCTAAAAATGTAAACACGGCGGGTGGATGGAGCGCACTGGCTAAGACGGCAGCACCGACCACTCGCTCTAAGGGCTCAGGGAGCGATCGCACCACCACACCTTCGGGAATGGGCATTGCCGTCAGCTTAGGCAAAATTGCCGCCCCTAGCCCTTGTGCCACCATGCTCACAATGGTGGAATCTTCTTTAATTTCATACGCCACCTTCAGCGATTGCCCCCACTTTGCCCAATGCTTTCGGACTGCCGAAGTGCATTCGGCATAGTTGTACAAAATGAAAGAATAGGTCGATAGTTCTTCCCAAGTCAAAGCTGGAGACACAGTGCCCACCGACTTGGGGAGTAAAACCACAAATTCATCCCTGGCAATTTCCCAAGTATCAAATTCTTCCGAGCGAGGCAAGGGCACCAAGCCAATATCCACCAGTCCTTCCCGCAAGGCTCGCTCTACCCCCAACGGATCTGCCTCAGTTAGGGTGACTTCGATGCGGGGAAACCGCTGACAAAACTGCACCATGAGCGGCGGCAACAAATGAGTGGCAGCACTGCGAAAAGATGCCACCCGCACACTCCCGCCTTGCAGACCTTTGGCTAGATTAACCTCGTAGTCGATGCGTTCACAGCACTGAAGAATTTGGCGAGCATGGGCAATAATTCGATCGCCCACGGGGGTTGGACGAGCCCCAAACCGTCCTCGGGTGAGCAACGATACGCCGAGGTGGTCTTCGAGGGTGGCGATCGCCCGACTCACCGCAGATTGCGAAATATCGCACTTTAAAGCTGCGGTCGAGAAACTGCTTTCCTCAACCACGGTCAATAAAATCTGTAAATGGAAAATGTTTATAGAATGCATCTATCCAGTTTCTGCATAGATAGGAGTCGGTATGGGTTTTGTTTCTCAAAAGATGCTGAGGTTAACGTGATGTCATGACTGTTAACGTATCGTAATCTTCTATCGGGTGTTATGTTTACCCTCATTCCTTACCAAAAGTTTCGAGATACTCCTAGCGTTCGCTTTTTCGATATCACGATCGCCAATTCTAACGCCCGAGACCTAGTGTTTCATGAAGGTCCAGCCGTCAGCCCCAACAACTCTGCGGCGGGTCATTGGCAGTTTTATTTGCACCCTAATCAACAAGATAATCTGCTGGCATTGACGGGCGGGCGGACGTTTTACCTGGTCAACTTTTCATGGAAAACTCCGTTTCATATAGTGCGGCTGAAGGCGAATGGCGACATTCTCCAACTTCCTCCAGGTACGTTTCACCGTTCGGTGTCTGATGCAGAAGGTTCTTTGGTGCTCAATCAGGCAGTGCGGACGGCTCGGGCAACGGTGGCGAGTGAGTTTCGGGTTTATAATAGCGGCGAAATTCCTCGGCTTTGGCGGGCGACCCATAGAAGTGCTCCGGCTCCTCAAACCCATGGATTTGAGGAATTTGGGCGGTTGCGGGTGGCTTGAGATTCTTGAGGCTTGAGAATTAGGTAATGGCTCCTCGCACCAAAATCACGGTGCAATCGCTGTCGCGGGCGATCGCTTCTGGCACATTTCCTCGCAAAACCTGCTGCAATAATCCTTCTCGGCTCGCTCCTAGCATAATCACATCACACTGCTCTCGCTGCGCCAATTGTGTAATCGCATCCGCCACCGAACTATTCCAGAGGGGACGCGCCACCACCACAGTTTTCAAATCGTTCGCCCACTTTTTGACTGTTTGATGCAGCTCGGCTGAATCTTCTAGAGAAGGGTGGGTGGAATAGACCTGACAAATGCGAACGCTGCTAGCTGTGCCTAACGTTAATAGAGCCGGAAGATGATTTAACGCCTGCTGCGCATTGGGTCCGCCGGCCATGGGAATTAACCAGCGATTAAAAGTTTGAGATTCACTCAACTTGACTAAAACTACACCACAAGCGGCTTGCCGAATGATGGTATCGACGACGTTGCCAAAGACCCGACCGGGTGTGCTCGTGTTGCCCTTCCAACCCATCAGCAGCAGATCAATATGTCGATCTTTCATGGTTTCTAGCATGGCTTCTGCGGCATTGTGGGCAATCCGAAGTTGGGTATGAACCTGAATGTGATGGTCTCGTCCCATTTGCTCGGCTTGGCGCAGCAGCCTGCGCCCGCTGGTGGTGCGCACTGTGGCTTCTGCGGGCGAACTGCCTCTGGGAATGGTGATGACCTGGAGACATTCCACCTCATAGTTCCGATCGCCCGCGATCGCCATTGCCATTTCATCAACATGGGCGCGGTTTGAGGATTGCTCAATGGCACCAGCAAACGCCCAGAACCGGTCGCGGGCGATCGGGTTTGATAGACCACATAAGACGGTTCCAACGGAGAGCCAAACTGTTTCGTTGCCGCATTAAGCTGGTCGGCTTCAGCCCGAATAATGTCAGCCCGCGTGATAATTCCGACGAGCTTTTGTCCTTCTGTGACCGGTAGACGGCTGAGTTTAAATCGATTCAGCAAATATAAAACTTGCGTTAATGGATCTTGAGGATGGACGGTAACGGGCTGAGGGGTCATAATGTCTGCCAGCCTGATTTCACCATCCTGAAGGGCAGGACGACGTGATAAATCTGACAGATCAGTCTGGGTAATAATGCCAATCAGTTTGCCGTGATCAACCACCGGAAATCCTCGGTGATGCGAGCTTGAAAAAGCTTGTACCACCTCTGTTAACGTCATTTGACTTGCCAGCGTTTCAACTCGTCGCTGCATTAAATCTGCGGCTGTCAACTCTGCCCAAGAATCACTGATCGCTGAGTCTTGCGTAATATGAATGCCGTTCCACTCTAGTAGCCGACCGTAGATGGAGCCGGGGGCAATGCGATCGCTAATTAAGTAAGCCACCACCGAGCCAATCATCAGCGGCAAGACCAAATTAAAATCAGCCGTAATTTCAAACACAATGACGATCGCGGTGATGGGTCCTCGGGTCACGGCACTAAAAAACGCCCCCATTCCTGCTAAGGCATAGGTCGTTGTGGGGCTAACTCCTGCCGGAAATCCTAGCGGTATGCCCACCCACTGTTCTAGCGCTAATGCCATAAATCCGACCGACTGTCCTAAGGCTGCTCCCAAAATTAAGGAGGGAGCAAACAACCCGCCGGGCGCACCCGAGCCAGCAGCAATCATTGTCAAAAAAAACTTCACTCCAAACGCCAGCAGTGTCACGTACCACAGCGTATCTCCCATGCTCAGCGACTCTTGCAGCCCAGTGTTGTCTCGAAACTCTGGGGGAAGAACCGCCACCACCATGCCGGAAAGTAAACCTGCCAGACCAATTTTCCAGGGCAAGCTGACCCGCAGCACATGGCGATTAAATGCCAGACTGGCAAAAATCCCTTGGCACAATAGCGCCCCTAATAGTCCTGCTAAGAGCCCCAAAATGAGAAAAAACGGCACGTCTTGCAACGAAAAACTGGTGAAGCGATCGCTCATATCCTGGCTCAGGCTCAAGCCTTGTCCGCCCAGCAACCGAGACACCACGGCTCCAATAAAAGAAGCCAAAATTGCGGTGCCTAAAGTCAACCCCGAAAAATCTTGCAAGAACTCTTCCACCACAAACAGCACTCCGGCGATCGGGGCATTAAACCCTGCCGCCAAACCTGCCGCCGCTCCGGCGGCAATTAACTGCCGCCGATATTCTGGCGAGGTGGGAATCCAACGGCTGAGCTGGGCTGCCAGCGCCGCACCAATTTGCACCGTCGGGCCTTGCCGTCCGAGGTTCAACCCTGAACCCACTGCCAGAATCACGCTCACCATTTTGACGATCGCCACCCGCAAATTGAGGGCGATCGCCACATTTGCCAGCATTGCCTTAACCTGAGGAATGCCGCTTCCCGCTGCCTCCGGGGCAAACCGCGCAATCAGCCAGCCCGAGAGCCCACCGCCCACCAGCCCAATCCCTGGCAGCACGAACCACGCCGGAGCCAAATACGACATTTGCACGCGCCAAGCTCCCACTGCGCCAATGCCATGCTTCAGCAGGACGGCGGCCAGCCCAGAGACCAGCCCAATGACACAGGCTTCAAAGATGGCAAGTCTTTTTTGCCCAATCAACAAATAGCGAATTTGGTGAGGCAAGGAAATCATCCACATTAGAGAAAGATGGAAAGGACTTTTTCAGTTTCATCTTGCACGATGGAGACATAAATTAAGGCTTTTCTAAAATTCACTATCTTAGAAGCCCCTTCTGAAAGGTACTAGTAGTCTGTCGAGAATGAAATGAGGAGTTGGGTGGGTAGATGGGCAGATGAGTCGATGGGGAGCACCCCTCCACCCCTCCACCCCTCCTCCACCTCCTCAAATCAAAGCTGGCAATCTCCTAGAATTCAATGGAATTAAAATAGCAAGAATTCGGGGTGGGCACAGGAGCACCACACCCATGCGGTTTCGAGGGAATGGTTTTCTATGATTTCTCTTTTACTGACGGATGAAGTGGCTACTCGTAATTTGGGAATTGCGTTGGGGCGATCGCTCCCTCCTGGCTCTATCTTGTTGCTCAAGGGCGATTTGGGCAGCGGCAAAACAACCCTGGTGCAAGGCATTGGCGCAGGGCTAGGCATTACAGAACCCATCAGTAGTCCCACATTTATTTTATTGAACGAATATCCTGAAGGTCGGATTCCTCTTTATCACCTTGATTTATATCGGTTGCAGCCGTCAGAAGTTAATGCACTGTATTTAGAAAGTTACTGGGATGGCATAGAGTTTCCCTTAGGCATTGTGGCGATCGAGTGGGCAGAACGGCTAGGATATTTGCCGCCTAGCTACTGCACTCTTCATTTCACTTTGGTTGAACCGGAAGGCAGACAGGTTGTGATTAGGGCGATCGGAGAAAAGGCTCAGACTCAGTTGATGCCGTTTAAGAGTTTGCTGAATATGAGTTCGCTAAAGCTATCTTCCGAATCAGCCATTGATGTGCCTAATTGATGGGCGATCGCTGCTGCTGCCGCCAACCCCGACTGCAAAGCGCTTTCGATCTGCCTGCCGCCACACCAATCTCCGGCACAAACCAAGGGCAAGGGTGCCGCCGTAAGGTAGGGTTCTGCTAAAGGATTACGGGCAAACGCATAGCGCCAGCGATGAACTTGCAGTAAGTCAGGCGACGGCAACTGGGGAATCAGTTCCTTCACCCGACTCAGCAAATGCTGCCCGATCGCGGATAAATCCTCTGCTTCTCGGTGCTGTTCGGCAAAAGCAGCATTACTTTGCACCACCAAAACCGGATCGATCGCACCGGGAGATTTACTCTGATCAAAGCTAATCCAGGCAATTTCGGCATCTTGCGAGGCGGTTAGGGCTTTCCAAGCAGGCAGGGCAAGACTGGAAGGATACGTGGCGATCGCCGTTATACAAGCATTAAAGGTGGGCGATCGGAGCTTTGCCCAAAAATCACCTGGCGGTAACCTATCTGTCGGCAACCCTGCCCCAATGTTTGCCAAAGGCTCCAATAGCAGCAGCGCTTGCGGCGCCGGAATCGCCACGACCAAGGCTTTTGCCCTCACATTCGGCATCCGCTCTCCGCTCGCAGCCTCCAGCATGAGTTCCCAAGTTGAGCCAAACGCCACAGACTGCACCCGCTGCCCCCGATAAATCTCTAGCCCGGTCGAAAGAAACTTAGCCGCTGCGGTTATGCCGTTGGGTGACCCATAATGCTGAATGTCTAACCCTGCCGAGATTCCAAAGGGGCTCCACTCCTCTATTGCCGTAACCCAAGGTTGAATCACAGCTCGGGCGGCTAATGTTTGGATTAACTGCTGCGACAAATTTCCCTGGACTTGCAAACAACGCACCCCATGATCGGCAAAGGCATGCGGCAATCGCCGGGTTGCCAACCGCCCGCCCAACCCCCGCGATTTTTCGAGCACGACCACGCTATGTCCCTGCTGCCGAAGCGCCTGAGCACAGACCAAACCCGATACCCCTGCCCCCACCACTGCCACATCAAACTGGCTCTGCATTGCTCCTTCTTCCATCTCGGCTGACATTTTGTAGAATATGGGACAATCGAAGCTGTAATCGTTTTGATATTTTCTTAAGACCTATCCAGTTAAGACCTATTTACTATCAAGTTAGTTTATCGCAGGGGAGGAACGGACATTGGACGAGATGCGAGTTGCGTTGGATTTGGCAACGGATGAGGAACTAGAATCGCTGACCGAGATCCTGTTTCGGCGCAAGTTCAACCCACTAGACTATGTTTGTACACCCGAACCGATCGCCGTGTTGTGCCAAGATCGGCAAGCCTGGATTGATTCGATCGAGGCGCGGTTTCGATTTGTTGCCGCCGATGGCATGACGGTTCTCAAAGGTCGCACTCGCCACATGACCTATCGGCAAATTTTGCTACAAGTCTGTCGCTATCTGAAAATCAGCTACTCTCTTAGCTTTTCCACCGAAGAGCTAGAATCTGAAGTCTTCCTCCATCTCCTCCAGCGCGCCTGGAAACAGCTTCCGCCCTCTGAGCAGTCTGCTTTGACCGGGAAGTTACAACAGGCGGTTTCAGAATCTCATTTGACCCAGCAACTGCCGCTCTCCTCTCAATCTGACCCGATGAACTTGATTTTGAAAGGAGGCAGTGCGATCGCGGTCAGTTCTATCGTGCGTCCCTTGCTTTTGCAGGTGGTTGCTCGCCAGTTTGCGATTCATGCCGCTACCTATCAAATGGCGCAGCAGACGGTTCTAAGCGGTGCTGCTCAGCTTGGCAGCCGGGTGGCTTTACAAACAGCCTCGCGGGGAATGGCGATTAGTGCGGCTCGATATGGCGCGGTTCGGGGCGTGTTTGCTGTTTTGGGTCCTGCCATGTGGGCGTACTTTTTTGCCGATTTGGGCTGGAGAGCGATCGCCACTAACTATGGTCGCGTCATTCCGGTGGTGTTCACCTTGGCACAAATTCGCCTCACCCGCGCCGAGTGCTTCGAGCTTGCTTAAAGCCCTCAAACTTGCTCCTCATCCCTGCTCTCCTTCAATGTCACAGGCAAAGCAACCCCTGACTTATTACGACCTTTTGGGCTTACATCCTTCTGCCTCAGTGCAGCAAATTCGTCGGGCATATCGAGAACGGAGCAAGCTCTATCATCCCGACACGACGGTGCTGCAAGCGGCGATCGCAACAGCCAAGTTCCACGAATTGAACGAAGCCTATGGCACCCTCAGCAGCCCCGATCGCCGCAGCCAGTACGATCGAAAAATTGGCTATTCGCGGGTTCCTTTCGTTCAGCCGCTGCCCAAGCTTTATGATTCTCCGACCCCTCGGAGCCAGCCTTATCGCTCCTCGGCATACCTCGATCCGAGCGATCGCCCTCTTTCTCCTGGAGAAATATTTGCCCTATTTATCATGGGAGCCACGTTGCTCGGCTGCCTTTTACTGGTGTTGATTGTGGGCGTGGCGCGGGGAGAAATCGCCTTGTGATACATTAGCCCTAAGAACAATAGATCCAGAGAATAATAGATCCAGAGATCCAAGAATAATCGAATCCAAGTAATAATAATTTTTAATGATAACCCGCGCGATCGCATGAATCTCCCCTCCGCCCATACCCCGCTCTATAACCATCCTCTGCCCGATATCGAAGAGTGGCTGCGCTCTAAAGGCTGCCAGCAAGACTCTTCCAATCTTCACTGCTGGACGCTGCGCAACCCCCACTGGCAAGCCGAACTCTGGCTAGAGGTCGATGCCCTCAGCGTTCGCTATTTGGGTGCCGCAGAGGATGGGGGAGACATTCTGCGCACCTTCAAATATTCTCTAAGCCGCCACGATTTAGAAGCCGCAATTTTCTCCGGTCCTTAGCCCATGGCTCCCTACGAATCTCAACCTAACCGCGAATGGTGGGCACAGCGCTGGATTGATGTCCTCGAATCGTTCGGCTGGATTCGGCGACTAGAACGCGCCCGCATTTATGCCCGCGAAGGCAACGTTCTCAACATTGATTTTCACAACAACGCCCAGGTCTCTGCCCGGGTTCAAGGCACTGCGCCAGAGCCTTACCAGGTCTCTCTATCCCTGGACTCGTTTGACGATGAGCAATGGCAATATGTGATTGAATCTATGGCGGAGCGGGCGATTTTTTCGGCAAAGTTGCTGGCAGGAGAAATGCCGCAAAATATTGAAGAGGTTTTTACGGCAAATGGCTTAAGCCTATTTCCGCTGACTAAGTTTGATATTCATAGCCAATGTTCTTGCCCCGACCAAGCTAATCCTTGTAAACATATTGGCGCGGTTTATTATTTGCTGGGCGATCGCTTCAGCGAAGATCCATTTGTTTTATTTCAACTGCGAGGACGGACTAAAGAACAAATTATCGCGGCTCTGCGGCAGTTACGAAGTACGCCCAGCGAACAAGGGGTTGAAATGCCTCAGGCTGCTCCCATTGATTTACAAAAATTTTGGCAATACAACCAGCCGTTAGACTCCTCTCTGGTGGTCATTACGCCGCCCAGCAGTGATACCGTCTTGAATTTATTAGGCGCTATCCCGCTGAAATCAGAAGCTTCGACCAACCAAACCGCAGTGGCAGCGCAGCTAGCCCTAGAATATTTGCAGAATATTTATGCCCAAGTGAGTCAGCAAGCCGTTCTTGCCGCAATGACGACAGGCACGCGGCAAGAATGAATGTTCCTGATGATTTGAGCCGTTGCATTATTTTGGGCATTGACCCAGCGATCGCCAGTATCGGTTTTGGGGCAATTCGGGGCAATCATGCCCTCGAATATGGCGTGATTACTACCCCCTCGAACGTGCCTACCTACGAACGTCTCAGCCAAATTCGTAGCGATATTGCCGAACTCTGCAACCTGGTTAAACCTGAAATTGTTGCCTTAGAAATGCCTTTTTTGGACGCGAAAACACGAATGCCAGCAAGGTGTTACGAGCGCTTGGCGTGATTGAACTGGCGCTGGGCGATTGGGGCATTACGGAGGTCATTTTTCTCCATCAATCACAAGTTAAGTCGGCGGTTGCACAGTACGGCTCTAGTAAGGGCGAAGTGAAATTGGCAGTCATGCATATTTTTGGGCTGCCCCAACCGCCTCGCCCCGATGATAGTGCGGATGGCTTGGCGATCGCCTATGCTGCCCAATGCGGAGCCAGAGCCAATGTCACTTGAGCCCAGTTCTAGGAAATGCCGACAGGCACACCCAAATCCTGCAAAATACTTCGAGCCGCTGTTTCTGCTGTTTCACAAGCACCATTCATATATCCCTGAGAACCCGGCGAACAATGTTCTCCAGCAAACCAAATATTACCCACGCGCTCGCCTTCTGCCCCGCCGATCGCCGTCCACTGCCCTGGCAAATAGCAGGCATAGGAACCCAACGAATAAGGTTCAGCCGCCCAGAACGATCGCACCCCTCTTCCTTGCTGCGCCGCCCCAATTCCTGGAAAAATTCCTTCAAAATCATTCAATAAACTTCTGGGCTTGCTCTTCAAGATTGCCTGTCCCCAGGCT
>JAAUPA010000307.1 GCA_012034615.1 Leptolyngbyaceae cyanobacterium CSU_1_4
AGACGAGGCGGAGACGCATTTCCGCCGTTGGTATACACGCACCGGGCGCGATTAACGGTGATGCGGTTGGTTTGGGCGCCGACCATCGCGCCTCTTTTGTGACGTGATTGTTGCATCAGGCAATACCATCAGGCAAGTTGCTCCAGGCAAGGGGGAAACAACAGGGCTGGTTCTGGATTGGATCAAACATCGATCGGCATTTGTGGGAAATCCAGTCATCACCAAAAAACCCCTTTGCAACTGCAAAGCGGCTATGGTTCCTTAACGGTGCAAGGCTGGAGTCCGAACGATAAAGCCATGATGGGAGCGACGGTCGTAACGACAGCTCCCGTTGGCATTCACCCAACGGGAAATATTCAAGTCCCGGAATGGGGAGATGTGAAGCTAGGAGAGCCGATCATCCCTGGTTCCCTGTACACTTGGGGCGATGCCACCCGCCAGGGCGAACGTATCCCGGAGAGCAAGGCTGTGATGCAGGGAATTGTCTTAGCGGCTGGACTGCTCGATGAGTTATCTAAAAAATATCGGGATGGACAGAAGTTGCAGATCAATAGCTGGTATCGTGATCCGGCTAGTAATGCGGCTGTGTCCAGCACCGGACGAACGGGTCCACATACGACAGGCTCAGCAGTGGATTTTTTCAGCGACAACATGGATCAAATTCACGCTGACTATAATCGATCGTGGGATGGTGGAGTCGCCATCTCTCCCGGCAGTTTTGTACACATTGATTTTATTGGAAAAGACTTACCAGGGACACCTCGCAGACGTTGGACATACTAGAAAATTAAAATCAATTAATTTAATCGAGACTGCTTTCTACAATTCAGTTATTATTTCTAGCCAGAAATTAACATTGGTTTAATCCGAATTAGCTTTCGCTCTTTCATTCCAACTCCGTGAGATTGTAATCTCCAATGTCCACGTCTCCAGTGAGTTTCAGGGCTGACATGAGTGCCGCGAGATTTGCCGCTAGGAATGTTGCTTTTTTGCCTTTGATAATTCTTGCCGACCCAACGGGGGAAGCGATAGGAGGGGCGATCGTGTTCCTTCTTACCAAACCCTATTGGAGCGTTGGGTGTAGCGTCTGGCTCATCTGCGTCAATTAATTCTGGGAGATAGCTCAGAGCTAGTACAGTTTGTAAGACGATCGACCTCATATTAGCCAGAAAAATTTCATCCTCTAGGGCGATTGCTTCAGTCCCTAGTTTGTTATTAGGTCTAAACAAAATCTTTCCCGTGCCCAGTCCAAAACCTGTAACCCAGGTTGCCTCAGACTGATCTGAAAAGAATAGACTTATTTGTCTAGAATGTTCCGTTTGAAAGGGAGTTTTATTCTTTCCATCGCTAACCATAACCAGCACATAAGGCACAGGTTGACCGTCTGCTGTACAGATTGAGGAGTTAGGGAGCAGTAGTAACATTCCCGGTAATGGTGCTATCCAAGAATCATCCAGTAATTTCGCCAGCCCATCAATATCTGTCAATTCAAAGTCGCGGAGCAGTTCATTACTTAAGCAATACGTTGGTAAATTATCCTCTACCCACCATTTCCAGGCTAGTCGATGCGTGTTAGCGGCTGGGTCAAGGTGAAGATCCTTTTTAGGTTCTCCATCCACGCATAGAGCGGCAATAGCACTGAGCGTATCCCATGACGCGTAACCTTTTGGCAGCTTGTAAGCATACGGTGACGATCGCAGTTTTCTCAGCGTCGGGCTGGGATGTTGCTCCATGTATTTTCTAATATCTGATAGTGTCATGATTCTAGAAATTAATTGATTTTTAACCGTCCTGATCACATATAAAATAAATGGTTGCCTGTTTTCCTTTCCCACCTTCAGAATCAATTAATTTTGAACTTCTAAGAAAACGGCAATACATCCTCAAGGTATTAGGATTTCGCTGCATCCGTGAGGCTAGTTGAGCAATATCTAGCCCACTCCTTCCAGCGTCCCTCAGCTCGTTCATGATTCTGTTTGCAAATACCACTGATGGTCTAAGATCGCTGACAATACTACCGTCCAGCCTCCTTGGTAGTGTTCCGTTTTGTATTGCAGCCTTAAGGATTTCAGTATTTAGGGTTGCCATATCAAAGCCATTTACCTGTGTCTTATGTAAACAAACGATCCAAGTCGTCTTGTAACCTGTATTGCATAAGAATCAACCCATTCACCAGATAGAAGTCTATTAGCACAATGATTAAAATACCGCTCTGAATATATGCCAATCTCAAGAGTACTAGGAGAAGAGAAAACCCTAAAATTCCCTAAGTCTACGATGGAGGGATCTTTACCGAGTGCAGCTTGCTTAATCCGCATTTTGTACATTAAGTACTCATCAATAGTATATTCATGCTTAGAAGCCTCCAAGCTTAATTCCCAATCTACAAGCATCTCTATATCAACGTGAAGTTGCATTCTTAACGCCTTTGGTTCATGCTTTCCTAAACTTTCGATCGCACTTTACTCTTAACTTTTTTCTCCTTAAACTCAAAGTCCTCAATGGTTAGTGGAATGCAACCCCCTTGCATAAGTGGATGCTCTTTACCCTCCCTATTGATGATTGAGCATTCTGCTATCCAATCGCTAGAACCTGCCTCTGTAGAAGCTTGAGCGTAGTGATAGCCCTTGTGTCCGGCATCCTCCAGGGAATCATAATGATCACGGTTCTGAGCGTTCAGTTTGTATACACGTCCAGCCTGAAAAACTTGATTGAGAAGGATTTGTTTAGCTCTCTGGGCGACTGATTCATCTAGGCTGATTTTATCGTTCTCGCGGCTGAGACTGGCATATTCTGATTCAGGCAATTCTCGCGCCTCTGCCATAATCGACAATTCCAGCTCATCAGAATACCATGCATTATATTTTTTCTTCCAGCGATAATCCCCCCCATATATTTGATAAACTACTGCATTCTCTAAAAAATACGAATCTAAGTTGAGATCAGTTTTTTAATAAAAGTTTCTCCCGTTTAGTAATGCAATCATGTTTGTAAGGTTTGATTCTAGTGATTAGCTCGACAAGGAAGTATCTAGCCATTCTCAGTCCTGCTCCCATTCCTCAATACAGCTTTGCAGCCAAGCGATCGCCCCTGCTCGAACCCGGAAGAGAATATTGATGGCTGTATAAATCTTTTTGGCTTCCGGGTCAAGATGAACCTCTGTCACAAATCCCGTTGCTAGATTAAAATCTACTGTCCCAATTTCATTAATTGATTCTCGGAGTGTAGCGATCGTCGTTGTATCTGCCATGTTCATGCCTTCCTGCAATTAGTTAAATAATCTCAGTTTTCTATACCCTTGTCAATCCCTTAAAAGGATTAACAAGGGTATAGAAAATTTTAAGTTAGCTGTGGAGTGTAGTAGAAGGCGATCGTCCGTCCAGGCTGTTCATCCAGCAAAGCAAATCCTCTACGTCCAGAACCCCGGTGATCAATCTGCTCAGGCGGAGGCTCAGAAATAACGATGTCGCACAGCTCCAACGCGCCTCCATCGACAGAGCAAAGTGTATTCACACCCTGTCTCAGCCAACTGTTAGCAGCCCTGAGCGCTTCCTCTGCTGTGTCGTAGGTGTCAGCGTATTCTACCTTGCCATCAATTACTGTGTACATCTCAATAGAAGCCATTGCGGGAGAAGCAACAATCAAGCTGAGGAAAGATAAAGCAGCCACGGTATAAGATGAACGCATGATGAGATCCTAGTTAGTAGAGAATTAATTGATTTTATGAGCGCTAGAATCAACAGAGAATGCAGTCTCACCACCTACTGCAAGGGACAGGAAAGATAAAAGATTTAGGCTACTCCGCCTCCTCATCATCTTCCTGGGGTTGTGTCTGATCGTCTTTGGACTTGGTTCTAGAGGATCGTCGGGGTGTCCTTCCAGTGATAGGGAATAAAGCCGCCGAGCGTTCAAAATGCTTGTTAAAAACGCTAGATTTATCAGGTACGTTTTTGGAAGTATCATATCCCTCCACCTGTCCCGAACCCTTGCTCAGTGCAGTGTTGGGCAGTGCGATCGGGGAAGCTTCCGGGGTAGGAACTGGAGCGGGAGAATCAATTGATTCTATCTCCGGCTGGTCTATGGCTTCCGTAGGGGCTTCTACTAGCTTATAGACTCCATGCTTCATGCTTTCAAACTCTTCCAGCGTGAACGCCCGACACAGCCCGGAGAAGTAGCGTCCCTTTTGCCATTCCTCATGATCTGGATGCATACGCACCCGTCGCCCCCGGTTATCGGCAAAGTCCGTCACCTCTAAAGTCGTTGTTCCAAAGCCGTCATAACTTTCGTCCGCTACCGTGTAGAATTCATTCCCTTCCGGCTCATTGATAGAATCAATTGATTCCTCCTGCTCGGCTTCCAGCTCCGGTTGCGCTTCCGATTGCTGAGCGTTGTATGCCTGGATCACCGCATATAGATCTGATTTCTTGGGGTTTTTTTGCCTCTGGTAAAGATTCCAGCGTCGATCGCCTTTGCCAAGTCTGAAAAGTATTCGTTAGTTATGGTAATCATGGTGAGGAAAGTTTTTGGTAAGTGTGTGCAGGAAAGAATTTATTCAGCCGTGCAGTAGTCGTTAAAGTATTCAATGTCTACGGCTTCAAACGCTTCTAGAAGTGCGTTGTAGCCGATTTCATCCCATACCTGTAAAATCGGATCAAACCAGCCGTCTAGGGCAAGCTCTAGGGCTTCCAGCCCTTCTAGCAGTGCCTCAACTACTGATAGGGCGATCGCGCCTGATTTAACCTCAAACAAAGCAACGTCCGCGCCTTGTCGCCCGCGATACATATGGAGCTCGTCCAGCACGACAAATTGTAACCCCTGTGCAGCCTCGGATCAGCGCTCTCTCCTTGCGGGCGCGTCAAGAGTAGCTCCAGCATGACATAATTGCTGATGTCAACAACCGTGCTGATCG
>JAAUPA010000029.1 GCA_012034615.1 Leptolyngbyaceae cyanobacterium CSU_1_4
GGGGGACTTTGAAGGGTTCGGAAGTCCCCCATTTTGGGGGATTTAGGGGGCGAGAGAACGGTTAACTTAGATCAGTTCATACTTCGATTCAGCAACGCCCTGTACCGTAGTAGCCCTTGCAATATCAATGCTGCTTAACCACGATAGTTAGATTGAGATATGAGCCGAACAGGTCTTCGAGCTTTCGCCTACCAAACTGTTCGACTCGGTTCATTTTTGGATAGAGTTACCTCGATCGCAGGAGCAGGTCTGGACTCTCCCTCATACGCCTCACTAATTCTCATTAATGAGTTCTGACGGCGGGGAGTACTCGCAGCAACCCAGACCACCCGGAAACCGAAGTCCCTGCGACAGCCGTCGGGGTTGAGGCTGACGCGACAGGCAGAACGGCAGCGCCAAGGATTGAAGTTCCACGAACCACCGCGCAAGAGCCGGGAAGCTCCTCCGCCTGCGATCCAGGCATTTCCATACGTCGGCGCACCTTGATAATTAGGATGCCACTGATCGGCGCACCATTCCCAAACATTGCCATGCATATCAAATAAACCAAAGGCATTGGGAGAAAATTTACCAACTGGAGTTGTCTCTTCTCGATATTCGCCGTTTGGGGCTGCTCGATACGTATGATTACCATCGTAATTGGCTAAATCGGTTGTAATGGTTTCACCAAAATGGAAAGGGGTTGTAGTTCCGGCACGGCAAGCATATTCCCATTCGGCTTCGGATGGTAAACGATAATTACGCTTAGTTTGCTGTGAAAGCTTTTGACAGAAGGCGATCGCCATTTCCCACGAAACATTTTCCACCGGACGATGCGCCCCATTTTCTTGAAAGTGAGACGGATTTTCGCCCATCACCGCCTGATACTGCGATTGCGTAATAGAATACTTGCCCATAAAAAAGGGTGTAACCTCTACCCGATGCTGAGGGCTTTCAGCGTCCGATCGCCCTTCCTCATCCCGTGGCGAACCCATCAAAAAGCTGCCGCCTGGAATGCTGACCGTTTCCAGCACCACCCCATTCCCTAAATCTTCTTCCCACTGTTGCGCCTCACCCAGTTGATAGCGAATGATTTTGCCTTGCTCATTAACCGTCACGCTTTCAAAAGCAAAGCTGTGCAACCGCAGTGAAGGTGTAGAGATCGCTGAAGGAGTGGGGATACTTTGTGAAGATGCCTGAGATACCAATTTATTCACTGCCTGACGAATGCCCTTCACCACATCGAGAAACGCCTCATCTCGATCGCGCCATTGCGTCACAGGCTTTAAGCCGCTGGGATAACCATTTAACTTAAAAAGCTCCAGCCCTTCAATATCAGTAGGACGCAGCAGCACCGGAATCACAACGGCAGTCCCCGCTTTGTGCCGCTCGATCGCCCGTGCCACCTCGGTTTCATAGCAGTAGTTAGAAGCCAAAAAGTCAGGACTGACCAACAGCAAGATAATTTCTGCGGTGTCTAGCTCGTGCTTAATGCGCTCATCCCAGTTGCTTCCTGGCTCTAAAAGGCGATCGTACCAAGTCACCAAGTTTTGGCGCTTGAGCATACTGAGTTGAGTTTCTAGTTCCTGGCGCAGAAATTCATCCTTGCGGGAATAGGAGCAAAATAGGCGAATTTGCATGAATTGAGCAGGGGGCAAAGAATCAGAGCCTAACCTTAGAAGATGTTTGAAAAGTCAAAATTGTGACCCGAACCGCCCCCTAAATCCCCCATTCTAGGGGACTTTGAACAAGAATTGGCTTAAAAGTCGCCCAAATTGGGAGGTTGGGGGGCGAGTGTAAGAAACTCTGATACTTTTCAAACATTCTTTTAGAATAATTCAAGAATCTAAGCAGTGAGCGAACTTGATTCATTGTTTTCCTACAGCACCTGCTTCTGCTTTTCAACATACTGCATCAGACCATCGCAAGCATCCAACAGCAGATCAATGACATAATTAAACCCCTCAGAACCACCGTAGTAAGGGTCAGGCACTTCCTGGTCTTTGTGAATATTGCAAAAATCGCACATTAGCTTGACTTTGTGCCAATACTTGCCTTGAGGATCTAGCGCCAAAATATCCTGGTAATTGGCTTGATCCATTGCCAGAATCAGATCGAACGCTTCAAAGTCGCTTTTTTGAAACTGGCGAGCGCGCCCCACAAGCTGGATGCCTCGGCGCATGGCTGCTGCTGCCATCCGGCGATCGGGCGGGTTGCCAACGTGATAGTTACCTGTTCCGGCAGAATCACATTCAATTTGGCTTTGCAAATGATTTTGCTCGACCAAATAGTTCATGATATTTTCGGCAGAGGGCGATCGGCAGATGTTGCCCAGACAGACAAAAAGAAGCTTGTAGGGTGTTTGGGTCATAGTCTCTTAAAAATGCGCTATACTCTCTGAAGGTTTAAGGGCATGTAGCTCAGTGGATAGAGCACCAGGTTCCGGTCCTGGGTGTCGGGGGTTCGAGTCCCTCCATGCTCGTTTTAGCTCTTAATGCCAGCCACAGACAGAATAGCGTATGTTCTGGTTTTATTGAACCCAGAGAGCTGTGATGGGTTTTGTGGGGCGATCGCGCCTTATTTGCCCTCTTTATTTTTTTAAAGTGGGTCAGGGTTAAGTGACATAGCTCACTAAACTCAAGGAAATTTGTTAAATCAATATGGGAAAACTGATAGCAGGATAGTCCAATTGCACAGCCCGTTGGCGGTGCTGGGACTCCTGCCCAGTTCTCCTCTATCGCCTATTGGTCATGCCTAAAATCAAAAAAATCAACTTTCCGGTTTGGCAGTATCTCACCCAATCGTTGTTTGACGAACATTGTCCAGCAATTCTCAGTCCTCGGTTGTACTTTCACTTGTATCAAGTTCGTTATTTAGAAAAGTGCTGGAGCCGCCTTCACCGTCCAGAAGAGCGCTTTCAGAACTGAGGGCGTTGGCAATTTGCTCACTATTTGTTATCACTTATTGGAAGGAAAGGGACGTAGAATTCTACGCCCCTTTGTCTTTGGATGTTTAAGTTGTTCGAGGTTTAGTTGAGCTGCAAACAGTTTTGGGTGACTGATGTGGCTAGCGATCGCAACATACTCACCGTCGTGCCAAAATCAACGCAGGCATCGGTGATGCTTTGTCCATAGGTGAGCTGACTAAGATTTTTAGGAATCGATTGCTTGCCCGCAACCAAGTGGCTTTCTACCATAACTCCCATAATTGCCTTAGAGCCATTAGCTAATTGTTCCGCAATGTCTTGGAGCACCACCGGCTGACGGTTGTGATCTTTGGCGGCGTTGTCGTGGCTGCAATCGACCATCATGCGGGGATTCACACCCAGCTTAGTTAGCTCGTTGACTGCTTTTGAACATGGTCGGCACCATAATTAGGACCTTGCTTGCCGCCTCGTAAAACCAGGTGGCAGTCGGGGTTGCCTGTGGTGGTGACAATGCTGGCGAGTCCGTCGGTGTTAATGCCCAAGAAACTGTGGGATTGGCTGGCGCTGAGCATGGCGTTGGTGGCGGCGCTGATCGCACCATCAGTATTATTTTGAAGCCGATCGGCATGGACAGCCCAGAAGCCATTTCGCGGTGGGTTTGGCTTTCGGTGGTACGAGCGCCAATCGCGGTCCAGGCAATCATATCGGCGAGGTATTGCGCGGTAATGGGGTCGAGCATTTCGGTGGCGGCGGGTAAGCCCAAATCTGCCAAGCCAATGAGGAGCTGCCGAGCCAGACGCAGCCCTGTGTTGATGTCGTAGCTGTCATCTAGGTGAGGATCGTTGATTAGACCTTTCCAGCCCACGGTGGTACGGGGCTTTTCAAAATAAACCCGCATGACGATTTCGAGGTCTTCTTCTAGTTCTTTGCGGAGGGCGATTAGCTTTTTGCCGTACTCGTAGGCGGCATTAATGTCGTGAACCGAGCAGGGTCCCACAATCACCAGTAAGCGATGGTCTTCGTTTTGGAGGATGTTCCGAATGCGATCGCGGGTTTGGGTCACCAATGCGGCTGCGGTCTCGGTAATGGGAAATTCACTATGGAGAGTTGCCGGACTAATCAGCGGGCGGGTTTCTACCACATGGAGATCAAAAGTCTTGTGCATGATGGGGGTTCAGTCAGTTCATTGCTCATCGCTCAACCTCAGATATTGTACTCAAAAGTACTGAGGGTTAGTTTTTTTATTTACTGACGTTTACCGATCGCAGCGGTTTGCGGATGGTTTAGCGATTGAGAAAATCTTGAGCTTGCTGGGCTACGGCTTCTACTTCATCGTGAGACAAATGTTCTAAAGCAGTCCGAACTTCTGGGCGATCGAAGTCTCCTAGGGCGAAGTGTCCCAGGGCTTGGGCAGTGCGGTGGCGGACTTGCCAATCCGGGTCAGTGACTAAGGGCAGCAGCAGAGGGATGGCGCGCTCATCGCCGAGTTCGCCCAAAGAACCGATCGCAGCGGCTTTCACTAATTCGGTGCCAGAGTGAAGCGCGGTGTCTAAAAGCTCAAAGGCTCGGGTGTCGCCTAGTTCTCCAAGGGCAGCAATAATACTGAACCGGACTAGCCATTCGGAGCTGCGGTGGTAAAGGGCTTGCAAGTCTTCAAAGGCATCGCTGAGCTTCAGCCCCCCCAAGGCATCAGCGGCAGCGGCTTGAACATCAGGCTCAGGGTCTTCTAAAAGGCAGCGGCGCAATAAGTCTAGCGCTAAAGCAAGATTTTGCTTGCCCAGGGTGGCAACTTGGCTGACGGCGGCATAGCGAACCCGGACATTTTTATCGGCGATCGCGGGTTGAATCATGGTAAATGCCACCTCTGGATCAAGGGTTCGCAGTTGATTAATCCCGCTGAGGCGTTTGCCAAAATCTTCAGAACTTAACAACTCTTGGACTGCTTCGGGGGTTGCCATAGGTTGATCTCGTTGTGTTTTGATTAAATCTATGCTTTTTAAAGTGGGTTACTTCAAATGAGTCACGTCTAATGACGGGGCAGCCCGTTATTGCTTAGCTGCCATGAATCGAATGATATCGCCTCGGGTTAAAATGCCAATCACCTTGCCATCGTTCGCCACCACGGGTAGCCGATGCACTTTGTGTTCATGCATCATTTGTGCTGCATCTCGAATGGCGCGATCGGGCTTAATGGTCACAATGTCTTTCCCCGTCATGACTTCTCCCACCGTTTGCCCAAGCGCCTTGTGGAGCTCGCGTTCATGTTTGGCAGGGTTTTCTAAATAAATGACGCTATCGAGCAGCATGAAATAGGGGGCTGGAGTCACACCCGTTTCTTGCCACATCAGGTCGGTTTCAGAAATAACGCCGACCAACTTCCCGGCTGCATTGATCACGGGTAAACCACTGATGCGTTCTTCAGCCAAGATTTTAATTGCTTCATTGAGCGGGGTTTCAGGACTGACCACGATGGGATCAGGAGTCATGATATCGGCAACAGTTTGAGACATGGGGGTCACAGGGGGATTGCGATCGGGGGCTTGAGGCTGATGAATCTGGGGCTGAACTGGAGATGGAAAGAACGTAGAATTTGGGGATCAGTCCTCATTCATTATTTTAGAGAATGGGAGCCCCAAAAAGTTTTGCGTTTTGTTCAGCGCTTATTTTTGGGTGGATGTGGAGGGGCACACACAAAAATCATAGACTTTCAGATACAATCTTTAGCGTCTCAAATTCACCCTAGCAATTTACTCAAAAGAGAAACCGATGAGCAATCTTCTCCGTAACATTTTGGCGGGCGCAGGTATCGCTACCGTAGGGGCGATCGGCACCAAAGTTGCTGTCGATTATTTTAAGAATAAGGGAGAAGAAGCTCCACCGAGTGAGGCTCAGGGCGATCAAACCCCCGCTTCTGCTGAAGAAGTGAGCTATGCCAAGGTGGAAGATGCTTCTTTGCAAAAGTTCTTAGATGTAAGCTTTGGCGATCCAGGGCGCTATGTGCCTGTCCGACCCGCTAAAGTATTTGACTATCAAAGCAAGCAGTATATGGTGGTCTGGGCAAAAGATACTGAAAAGAACAAAAATCAAATGATGGCGTTTACCTACACGCCGGAAGGGCGCAAAATGATTGCCAGTGTGGGATATACCCAGCAAACCACTGACTATAATCTCAATTTGGCAGGGACTCCTTTTGCGGTGGAAGTGGGCAGCCAAAAGCTGGCTTCAGGACAAGGCGAAACTGAAGGCACCGACGATGTTGACTTTGTCTTAAGTGCTTAAGTTGCCTCAGGTTTAATCTCGATTTAGGAGCCTCTGGGATCTCAGAGGCTCTTCTTAGTGTTATCGGGCAGAAATCTAAATTTTTCAGAGAACCTCTAAGATACAGACAAGGGATTTAAGCTCCTCGTCCATCGGTAGGCGAACTCACGCTCCAGACGACTAGCGATCGAGGTGCGCCAAAATTGGAGCTAGATCCAAATGCTGTTTCACTTCATCCGCCAGAGAGTCCAACATGGCTTCCCGCTGCTCACGGTAGTTAGAAATACCTGTGGGTAGAGATTTCAAGCCCCGCTGTTGGCGCAGACGGTTAAGCCACGCTCGTCGCCAAGCGCCATTGTCAAAAATGCCGTGTAAATAGGTGCCCCAAACCGATTGGGTCACATCTACGGCACCTAAGTTAGGATCATCGAACAAAGGCTTGTAAGCCACTCCGCCCGCTTCGGATTCAGTATCCATCAAATGGCTCCGACCCTGATGAATTTCGTAGCCTGTGACAGGTAAACCTGCCTGCGGATAATTGGAAGTTACTACCCGCTGACGGGCTACCTTCTGCCCGGTAATAATCGTTTTGAGGGGCACTAAGCCTAAACCCTTGTAGCGTCCTTCTTGCCCTTCTACCCCTTCAGGGTCAGCCAACATTCTACCCATCATTTGAAAGCCGCCGCAGATGCCCAAAACGGTGCCCCCTGCCGCCGCGTAGTTTTGGATGGCTTCTGCCATGCCGGTGCGCTGCATCGCTACTAGGTCGGCGATCGTGGTTTTTGAGCCAGGTAAAATGACCGCATCGGGGTAGCCCAGAGAATCTTTGAGGCTGATGTATTTGACGGTGACACTGGGTTCAGACTCTAAGGGGTCGAAGTCGGTGAAGTTAGAGATGCGAGGAAACCGCACCACCGAGATCGAGATTTCGCTGTTGGAATGGACAGCATTGCGATCGCTCAAGGATAGCGAATCTTCAGCCGGGAAAGCCTGATCCATCCAAGGAATCACGCCCACGACCGGAATACCCGTCCGCTCTTGCAGCCAATCAATACCCGATTGCAAAATTGACTGTTGCCCCCGAAACTTGTTAATGATGATCCCTTTCACCAAGGCTCGCTCTTCAGGGTCTAATAGTTCCAGTGTGCCGACGACGTGGGCAAACGCGCCGCCCCGCTCAATATCTACGACTAATATTGTGGGCGCATTGAGATAGCGAGCAATGCGCATATTAGTCAAGTCTCGATGCTTCAAGTTAATTTCGGCAGGACTACCTGCCCCTTCACAAATCACTAGGTCAAACTCTTCCCCCAACCGCTGAAGGGACTCTTCGATCGCCTGCCAACCTACCTCAAAAAACTGTTCGTAATATTCTGCTGCCCCAACGCGCCCCGCAACCCGTCCTTTCAAGATCACCTGAGAAGTCATGTCGCCCTGAGGCTTCAGCAAAATTGGATTCATTTCTACACGGGGCATAATGCCAGCCGCCCAGGCTTGCACCGCCTGAGCATGACCAATTTCGCCGCCTGTGGAGGTGACGTAGGAATTGAGCGCCATGTTTTGTCCCTTAAAAGGGGTAACTCGCCATCCTTGCCGACTTAAGATTCGGCACAATGCCGCAGTCAGAAGCGACTTCCCAGCATGGGATGTAGTTCCGACAACCATGATGGCTTTCATTCAAGACCTCCAGGAACATTATTTAATCCAGTTCTGCTAAATCCAGCTAGGGACACGCACCCAACGACTCAAGGCATTATATAAGCGATCGCCCAAAGATGGGGCAGGCAGTGATTTTCCTAGGTTCTGCCATTTTTCGACTAGCTGATGGCCCAAAGGAGTTAATCTGAAGCTATCGGTCAACCCTTGCCCATCCACTTCTCGCCGCAATAAGCCCACCTGAATCAGCCATAGCAGTTCGGTTTCTGCAACCAGTTCTGGAACAGGGCGGCGAGTGTAGCCATGACTCCAGCCTACTTTCCCCGCGATCGCCCTCAAATCCACGCTCTGCCACCGCATCGTATTAAACAATGCCCATTGAAAAGGCGCACACCGCATTGCCCGCTCTGCCCGTCTGATCGTTTTAGGAGAGTACTGAATGGGTAAGGTCTGACCGAATTGGGAGGAAGCCATATAAAAATCCGCGAAAACTAAAACCCGTAAAAACTCATAGCAACCAGAGGATGTCTGAGAAGCCTCCAAAATTCTTACACTTGCCCCCCTAAATTCCCCATTCTGGGGGACTTCCGAGCCAATTCTGCTTCAAACTCGCCCAGAATGGGGGATTTAGGGGCAGTTCAGGGCACAATCTATACTCTTTAAAACATCCTCATAGAGCGATTATGACTGAAACCCCAAAATTTATCTATCGCTGATCTAAATTTGTCCATCGCGAATCTAAATTCACCAATCGCGAATCTAAATTCACCAATCGCGAATCTAAATTTGATTTGCCTATCGCTGATCTGATCACGTTGCCCTAGGCTAGAGGGAATCTATCGATTGATGCAACATTAGGATAAAGATTTTGTAATGAAAGACGAAGCATTTGGCATTGTGCCAATTTTTATAGAACAAACAGACGATTCAACCGAGATCCAGTTCTTGCTGATTCGGCACTGGGCAGGACATTGGGGCTTTCCAAAGGGGCATGCCGAGCCTGGGGAAACCGCGATCGCCACTGCTCGCCGTGAGCTAGAAGAAGAAACAGGCATTCAGTCCTGCAACGTGCTCGATGATACTTCTTTTGTTGAGCACTACAGATTTACAAAAGACGATCAGCTTATAGAGAAAACAGTGACCTACTTCTTAGGAATCGTTTCTTCTAAAGCCGTCACTTGCCAGGAACAAGAGATCCAAGCGTACACCTGGGTTAACTTTGATACCGCCCTACAAACCATCACCTTTGATCAGGCTCGGCGTATCTTGCGACGGGCTCAAACCTACTTACAAGATCATCCGGTGTTTTAGTCCGGTCTAATCCTCATCAAAACTTTATATGTTAGACCCCGACCTGCTATCACACTTCTCTATAACGTTGACTGTGAAACAGTTCAGAAAGTGCTCAGCGACAGAAACACCCTTGTCATCTAGTCAGGTTCGTCATGCCTAATGATGTTTTAGAAGTTCCCCTCATTCCGCCCTCTGGTGAAAGCGCTGAGCAAGGACAACCCCCTCATTTCTCCTTGGTGATTCCTACCTACAACGAAAGTCGCAACATTGTTCGCCTGGTTGAGACCTTGAGCCAATTGCTCGATACCGCGCTACTCGGGGATTATGAGCTAGTCGTCGTGGATGACAACAGCCCCGATCGCACCTGGGAAATAGCCGAGGATCTCAGCGATCGCTATCCTCAGCTCCAAGTGATTCGGCGGCAGCAAGAGCGCGGGCTTTCAACAGCAGTGATTCGGGGCTGGCAAACGGCAAGGGGCGAGGTTTTGGGGGTGATTGATGGCGATTTGCAACATCCGCCCGAAATTTTGCTGAAGTTACTCCACGAAATCCATCAAGGAGCCGATTTGGCAGTGGCAAGTCGCCATGTAGAAGGCGGCGGTGTGAGCAGTTGGAGCGCGATCCGGCGATTTTTGTCACGCGGGGCGCAAGTTTTAGGGCTCGTAATTTTGCCCAGAGTCCTAGGTCGATTGACCGACCCCATGAGTGGCTACTTTTTGGTGAAACGAACCGCGATCGCCCAGCGCCCCCTCAGCCCTGTGGGTTACAAGATTTTGATTGAGGTTGTCGGTCGCAGCAACATCCAACAAATTGCCGAAGTGGGCTATGTGTTTCAAGAACGGCAGGCAGGCGAAAGTAAAGTCACCTGGCGGCAATACCGCGATTATCTCCATCATTTACTGCGGCTGCGGCTGTCCTCGGGGCGCATGGGTCGATTGGCTCAAAAAATGGACTTTCCCCTGGGGCGCTTCCTCCGCTTTGGCTTTGTGGGGTTAAGCGGCGTGGTGATTGACATGGGCTTGCTCTATCTCTTCCATAGCATGTGGGGATTTCCCCTCACCCGAAGCGCCATTTTTGCTGCCGAATTTGCCATTCTCAATAACTTTTTTTGGAACGATCGCTGGACATTTGGCGATCTGGCACGGCAACAGCGATCGCCTAGCAAAGTCTTCAAGCGTTTGCTCAAGTTCAACCTGGTTTGCCTGATGGGCTTGGTTCTGAAGGTGCTACTGCTCAATATTTTATTTAATGGACTGGGGGTGAACGCCTACTTAGCCAACTTAGTGGCGATCGCCATCGTCACCGTCTGGAACTTTTGGATCAACCTCAAGCTAAATTGGCGCGTCACTCAAGTCAAGTAATCATCGCCCCCCTCTAAGCGAGCATAAAATCCATCTAAAGATACTTCCGTCAAGTCCTTAACTTGTTTAGATTAAGTTATGTTACAACTATCTAACAAGCCTTCCGTTAAACAGCAGGCTCTGAATCTGTCGAGTGAGGACATTTCTGTGACATTATCGCTGCAAGCTTTAGCCCTAGAGCCCATCATTGCCCAATTCTTTCAGCGATCTGTAGGGCACTGGCACTCCGATCGCCGCTACTACACCCTGCCCCATGGAGACACCAAAGAAATGGTCAGCTTCATCACCATTCGCTTTCTCTCGCAAGGCTGCGACTCCCTCCGCCACTTGGCGCAACTTCACGAGCTACCCGACGCAACCCTCATAACTTGCGGCACAGAAGTCACTTGGGACAGCAAAGATTCGGTTTCCGGGCAAAAACAATCTCAGGGTTCTACTCTGTTCGGGGTCTCAGGAGATTTGCTATACCGCGATCGCGGCTTTGCCACCCCCAAGCCCATCACTGCAAAGTACACTATGGCAAACCCTGAAACACTCACCCTTCGCACCGAATACAAAGGCTCAGTGTTTGAGGAGGAAGTCAAGCTTGTCGGGCAAAACTATCGCACTCGCCAAACCATCATTTCCCGCGCTGGAGAACAACAGATGATTGGGCAATACCTAGAAAAACGCATCAACGGCTGAATCGAATGAGCCAGAGCGGCAGGGCACGACAGAGGGGCAGAGTAGCTAGTAAAGACTCTTGACCGTTGGAGAAGTTTTTACTCACTCTTTGCCCCAGCTTTTGTTACATTGATTTACGTTTTTCTGCGGTTTAGCGAATCAGTTCCAATCCGTTATAGGCTAGATCCAGGCTAGGGCGGTCTACCTCAATGCGACCTCACCTTGCAGTCATTTTTTAATCCCTTCTTGATTAATTTAATTAGATTATGGTGAAGTCACCCATTCGCGAAACTAAGCCCTTTAACGCTGCTCCGCCAACCGATTCGCGTGAGCGTGTGAGTGAATTTTTAAAAGGCTTGCAAGATGAAATTTGCCAGGGGCTAGAACACCTGGATGGGCAAAAAACTTTTCAGGAAGAAAGCTGGACTCGGGAAGATGGCGGTGGTGGGCGATCGCGCGTGCTGAAAGCTGGCAAAGTCTTTGAACAAGGCGGAGTCAATTTCTCCGAAGTCTGGGGGAAAGATTTACCGCCCTCCATTTTGGTACAACGCCCTGAAGCTGCGGGTCATGGCTTTTATGCCACTGGCACCTCCATGGTGCTCCACCCCCAAAATCCCTACATTCCCACCGTTCACCTTAACTACCGCTACTTCGAGGCAGGACCGGTCTGGTGGTTTGGCGGCGGCATTGACCTCACGCCCTACTATCCCTTCACCGAAGACGTAGTGCATTTCCACCAAATCCTGAAGGATGCTTGCGATCGCCACCATCCTCAGTACTACAACACCTTTAAACCCTGGTGCGACGAATACTTCTACCTCAAGCATCGTCAAGAAACCCGGGGTGTCGGCGGTATTTTCTTCGACTACCAAGACGGCTCTCCCGCCAAGCTGTATCGGGGTCCCGATGCTCAGGGTTCTGCGGCAACTCATAGTGAAGCGATCGGCGATCAGCCTCCTCGGACTTGGGAAGAAATCTTTGCCTTCGTTCAAGACTGCGGTCGATCGTTCTTGCCCGCCTATGTGCCCATTGCAGAACGTCGGCAAGACCAAGAATGGGGCGATCGCCAACGCGACTTCCAGCTCTATCGTCGAGGGCGCTACGTTGAGTTCAACCTGATTTACGATCGCGGCACCATCTTTGGGCTCCAAACCAACGGGCGCACCGAATCGATCCTGATGTCTCTGCCGCCCCTTGTTCGGTGGGAATATTGCTACGCTCCCCAACCCAATACTCCCGAGGCGCAGCTTTATGAAACCTTCCTCAAGCCCCAAAATTGGCTAGGCGCTCCCCGATCGGCTGAGCAAATCTGCATAAATCTGTATAAATCTGTAGCAATTTACAAAAGAGTTGGGAACGTGAATTAGAGTTTACGTTCCCAACTCTTTTTAAGAGCAAAACTCTCCCCATAGAGAGAAGCAACTCTGCCCTGGGAAACCTAAGTCTGTTCAATCGGCTTTATTTTCACCGCAGCTTCACGGCAGCGCTGAGAAGGAAGCGATCGCCCACTTGTTCGATCGTAAAGAAAGGTAAAATTCCAAATGGAGCAAACAATTCATACAGCGCCAGACGGCAAAACCGTCATCGTCCTCACCCCTAGCGGACGACTCGACATCACAACCGCTTGGCAGTTTCGCCTCAAATTACAAGAATGCATTAACAAAGTCAGTTCTCATATTGTGGTGAATTTAGGGCAAGTCAATTTTATTGACAGTTCTGGTTTAACATCACTGGTGGCAGGAATGCGAGACGCTGATAAGGTAAACGGCAGCTTTAGCCTTTGTGAGGTTCATCCAGAAGCTAAACTCGTCTTTGAAGTCACCATGATGGACTCAGTATTTAAAATCTTTGACACCGAAGCAGCAGCACTCAAAGGCTCTGCCCAGCCTGTTCCAACTTAACAGGCTGTACGCAGGGATCTACACACCTACTTAGCCTCCCCGCTTCAATTCCAACATTAGCTTCATAATTTTGCTTCATATTTTAAGAGGTAAGGATGCAACCCTTTGGCATTTATACTCTGGCGAACGATGCTGTCCTCGATCAGCTCATTGCCCTTCTCAACAGCATTGAAGTCAATGTCGGTGCTCAGATTCCCGTTTGCATCATTCCTTACGACGATCGCCTTGCCCAAGTTAAACAAGAAATTGCCGATCGCCCTCAGGTGAGCTTATTTGAAAATGCCACCGCCATTCAGCGCTGGGAAACCTTTGCCCAAGACATCTGGGCCGCTCATCCCCAAGGCAGCCAAAAAAGTTCAGCCTCATTAGTCCGAGTGAGGAAGCACGCCCAGCGCCGATATGCTGCATTCGATGGTGAATTTGAAAAGTTTGTCGTTTATGACGCAGACTGCCTAGCCATGAAACCTCTGGACGATGTTTTGCAAAACTGGATCAGTACGATTTCGTTTTTGACGATTGGGAACATACGAAGCCCGAATCAGTAGCAGCCCTCAAGTTTTGCCCATTGAACAAGCAATGCAACGAACCGCAGCAGAGATTCGGTCTCAAATCCACTGCTCTAGCTTTTTTGGCTCAAAGCGAGGACTGTTGGATTCCCATCAATTATCAGACCTGAAGCAAAAGCTGATTGAGCACCAAGAAGTCAATTGGATTAATGGGGTGGCTGAGGCATTTCTGTTTAGCTATCTGACCCTGCGAGGAGAGTATTCTCTGTTTAACTTTACCCTCAGCCCCGATAGCCAAGACCGAACCGGCAACTGTGCCGACGCTGACCCCTTTATTGAAAAAGATCAAATTCTCTACAATGCTGATGGCTTAAAACCCATTCATCGCATTCATTATATGAATTATGGAGCAGAGAAATTTGCACGGTTGTCTCAGGGAGAAGATGTGGGAATGCGATATCAGGAGATGTTTCTGCTGTATCGCTTCTTAAAAAATCCTCACCAAAAACCTCCCGTTCTTAACGCTCCTAGCTTCTGGGTTCAAGTCAATCGAACGGCTCGAACCCTGACCCAAAAGATCAGCCGAAAAATCAACCGTTTCTCAGTCTAGGTTTGATCGATCATGAGCTATTTTCAGCATTTCCTCATTACTCGGATGAATGTCGATTGGGATGTGTTGAAACTGCGATCGCCCCGAGAGCGCAACAGTTTTGAGTTCCTAAATCATCGATTTAATATCTTTGAAAAAACTTGTTATCCCGCCATTAAAGCTCAAACGAACCCACATTTTATTTGGCTTATTCTCTGTGATGAAGGGTTGCCAGAGAAATTTAGAGAGCGGCTCGCCCAATATGAGCCAACTCTTAAAATGATTCCGGTTTATATCAGCAGCAAAGAAACATTCCTAACGACGCTCAAAAGCGCCATCGCTGCTCGTCTTTTACCCTCAACTCAGCATCTCATTACCACCAACATTGACAGCGATGATGTCCTGTCTAAAAAATTTGTTGCAGTAACCCAGCAGCAATTTAGAGGACAAGACTTTGAATTCATCAATTTTCCCTTTGGCTACCTGTACCGTTTTCAAGAACAGAAGCTTTATTTACGAGAATGGCTGACCTCTTCTTGCCATACCCTCATTGAGCAGCGACAGAATTTTCAAACAGCATTAAGTTATCCTCACCATGAAGTGGCTAGCCACAAAACTCGTCAGGTCATTACCTGCCCAATGTGGTTAATGACGGTTCATGGCAAAAACCTTAGAACTCAGTTTGATGTGAGTGCAGCATGGCAACCCTTGGCTCGATTAGGCGATCGGTTTTCCTTAGACCTTGATGCTCCGGAGCAGAGCTGGGTTGAAAGGCTGAGGGAAATAGTTACAGAAGTTTTCAATGTTCTCTCTAGCCAAAGGGAATGGGATACTGGGCGGGTCAAAGCCCGAAAGATTATGAACATTTTGTTTCCTCCGTTGATTCGGGGCATGAGAAATCTGCGATATCGCTAAAACAATCTGCAAATTTCTGGGCAACCACGGCTCACTTCACCTACGCTTTAGGAAAGTTGAACTGTTTTCAAGAATTTTGTATGCCAGTCATTCCTCAAAAGCCTACCTCTGCTGAACTATCTTCGCCGACGATGCCTGAAACCTACACCTTAGAGGTCGGTGGCATGAAGTGTGGCGGCTGTGTGCGAGCAGTAGAAAACCATCTGATCCAGCAGCCCGGAGTCGTGACTGCTACGGTGAACTTGGTTACAGAGGTGGCAATGGTGGAATGTTTGCCAGGAGCCGTTGACCCGGAGAGCTTGGCACAAAAGCTAACGGAAGTGGGCTTCCCAACCCAATCGCGGCAGCCAGAGAGAGAGCTTGAGACCGGGAGCAGTCCTGCCGCACGACAGCGGCTAGAAACTCGGCGGCACCTCAGCCAAGCCACGATCGCCATTTTGCTCTTGGTGCTTTCTGCCCTGGGTCATTTAGAGCATTTTGGCATTCTCATTCCTGGGCTCAGCAATATTGGGTTTCACTTTGGGCTAGCGACTGTGGCGCTCTTGTTTCCAGGGCGATCGCTCCTCATCGACGGTTGGAACGGTCTGCGCCACAAGATTCCCAACATGAACACATTGGTAGGACTGGGCACCCTGACTGCCTACAGTGCCAGCACCCTGGCATTGTTCTTTCCGGCTCTGGGTTGGGAGTGCTTTTTTGATGAACCCGTCATGCTGGTCGGCTTTATTTTGCTAGGACGTACCTTAGAGCAACAGGCGCGCGGCAGAGCCGCCGCCGCGTTCCAGTCACTCCTGGCATTACAGCCTAGCGTTGCCCGATTGGTCAAAGAAAGCGCTGGGGCGACCTCTTCTGTAGAAATTCCGGCAGCGCGAGTCAGGCTGGGAGAATGGCTGCAAGTTTTGCCAGGAGAAAAGATTCCAGTCGATGGTGAAGTGGTAACTGGGCAAACGACGGTGGATGAGTCGATGCTGACGGGCGAAGCGTTGCCGGTGCTTAAGCAAGCCGGAGACGCTTTGACGGCAGGAAGTTTAAATTTATCTGGAGCAGTGGTTCTGAAAGCGACGCGGATTGGACAAAATACGACGTTGGCAAAAATTATTGCCTTAGTTGAAGCCGCTCAGACGCGCAAAGCACCTATTCAAAAGCTTGCCGATACGATCGCCGGATACTTTACCTACGGCGTTATGGCGATCGCCACGCTCACGTTTCTGTTTTGGTACTTCATTGGCACCCCCCTTTGGGCAGACCCAATTTTTGCCGGACAAAGTAGTCTAATGAGCGGACAGATGAGTGGACAGATGGGCGGACAGCTTAATGGGCATATGATGATGCATTCTAACCCGCTGGTTGCGGTCAATCTGGTGCCATCGCCCCTGCTTCTCAGCCTAAAATTGGCGATCGCGACCCTCGTCATTGCCTGCCCCTGCGCCCTCGGATTGGCAACCCCTACGGCGATTCTGGTCGGCTCTGGCATAGGCGCAGAGCGAGGGCTGTTGATTCGGGGTGGAGATATTCTTGAAAAAGTTCATCAGCTCGACACGCTGGTGTTTGACAAAACGGGCACCCTCACCCTGGGCAACCCCAAGGTTACAGATTGCCTATCGTTTCAAACTGAGCGATCGGCGACAGACTTACTTCAACTGGCTGCAACGGTTGAAAGCGGCACCCAGCATCCTTTAGCCAGAGCCATTCAACAACGGGCAGAAGGCCTAGCACTATTGCCCGCTCAAGACTTTGTCACCCAGCCAGGATTAGGCGTTTCGGCAACAGTTGAAGGACATCTAGTCGTTCTAGGGACTCCTGCCTGGTTGCGACAGTACGACATTAAAGTCGATTTATCACCCACTCAAGCTTCAGAGGCAGCAGGAGCGATCGGGAAAACAGTCATTTATTTAGGAATAGATGGACAGCTAGCCGGACTCATTGCGGTGCAAGATACCTTAAGAGGGGATGCCGAACAGACGATTACAGAACTGCGAACTTTGGGATTGCGGATTGTGCTGCTAACGGGCGATCAACAGGCGGCGGCTGAGGCGATCGCCTTCCCCTTAGGTTTTGCGGCTGCCGACATTTTGGCAAACATTCAACCTGCGGGCAAAGCCGCCGCGATCGCCCAGCTTCAGGCAGAGGGACGGCAGGTGGCAATGATTGGCGATGGCATTAATGATGCTCCGGCTTTGGCGCAAGCAGACGTGGGAATTGCCATGCACTCTGGAACGGATGTGGCAACAGAAACCGCAGGAATTGTCTTAATGCGCGATCGCCTGACCGACATAGTGGAAGCAATTCGGCTCAGTCGAGCAACGTTTAACAAAATCCGTCAAAATCTTTTTGGGTGCATTCGCCTACAACATTTGCGGCATCCCGATCGCAGCAGGGATTTTATTGCCTGCTTTCGGCATCACCCTCAGCCCTGCCACTGCGGGTGCATTAATGGCTTTTAGTTCGGTCAGTGTAGTCACCAATTCTCTACTCCTTCGCCGTCAATTCCCAAGCTCTGTATAGAGGCTACTAACTGATAAGGGCTGCTAACTGTGAGCAATAGAAAAAAGCGACCCAGTGAGCCGCCTGTTAAAACCTATTACTTTCTTTAGAGCTATTGAGTGCCCGCTCCCAGCCCATTACCAGAGCGCTGGAACCGGAATATTTCTACCGCTGCCGCTGCTGCCGTTATTGCCGCTGTTGCCGCTGTTGCTGTTGCTGTTAACGGGCGATCGGCTGAAAGGCGAAGAAAATGCAGGAGGAATGGGTTCTTCTTCAGGCACAATAGGAGCAGTCAGCCGAGAACTTTGATAGGGATTTTCTGCATCGGGAGTGCGAATTAGCGGATCATTGCTGGCTTGCTGAGCCAAAGCATCGGTGTAAAGGCGATTAATTGCTCTACCATCCGCGGCAATTTGGTTTTCGGGGAAGGGACCTAGAAACCAAGTTACGTTGTGCGGAACTTGACGATTCCGGTAAAAGTTTTCGCTATTGCGAAAATAAGCCTCTTCAAATGCTTCGGGAATGGTTTGAACTGCTTCAGATGGCTGTGCGGTTGGCTGAGCAGTTGACTGAGCCTGGGCAACATTGGCACTGCCGATCAAAACGATGGGAGAGGCGATCGCCATTAAACTCATTACGCCTATAAACCTAACGCCCATAAATATTTCTCCTCACGCAAATGTTTCAACCGTTGTAAGCTCAATCGCTGTTCTAAGCTTCATTACAGAGTGCCCAAAATCTTTGACTTCTTTCCCAAAATTTTGTTTTGGGCGCTTGTTCAATCAGCTTCAATCCATCATAAAGTCTATGATTGGGAGTGGCACAAAAGCTATAAAAATTTGCTCCAGCATTCCCTTTTCTGCTCTCAACTCCAACGCCTAAAAATTAGGGACTCAATCACTTTTGTTTATGGATCATTCAACCTCTGTTCCCGTTGCCATCACCGCCGATTTAGCAACATTACGCCAGCATTTGCTGGATTTGTTTTGTAAAGTCGCTTACCAAGAAGGCGATTTTGTCTTGTCTTCGGGGCAAGCCAGTCCGTATTACATCAACAGCAAGCAAGTGACCCTGCATCCGTGGGGTGGGGCAGGCGTAGGACGGATTTTATTATCGCTCTTGCCCGTCGAGACGATCGCCGTGGCGGGGCTAACCTTGGGGGCTGACCCCATGGTGACAGCGGCGAGTGTTGTGGCTGCCTATGAAGGGCGATCGCTCACGCCGCTGATTGTTCGCAAAGAGGCAAAAGGGCACGGCACCCAAGCCTACATTGAGGGTCCGACCCTGCCTGCACACACCAATGTTGCGGTTTTAGAAGACGTGGTGACTACGGGGCAATCTGCTTTAAAGGCGGTGGAAAGGCTCCGACAAGCAGGCTATGAAGTGACCCAAATTATTGCCCTGGTCGATCGCCATCAAGGAGGCGCAGAGCTTTATCAGCAAGAAGGCTTAGCCTTTCAAACTGTTTTTTCAATTCAAGATTTGCAAACCCGCTGGGCAGAGTTGCATCATTCGTAGCCTTCTCACGGGCAGAACCCCATGACAGTGCTACGTCACAGCAACGACTCAATCATTTGATTGGCTTGAGATTCATAGCCACCGCCAAATAGATTGAAATGGTTGAGCACATGGTAAAGATTGTAGAGGGTTCGCCGCTGCCGATAGCCCGCCAGAAGCGGAAAGGCTTCGTTGTAGGCGCTGTAAAAGTTGGCGGGAAAACTGCCAAAAAGCTGGGTCATGGCGATATCAACCTCGCGATCGCCAAAATATGCTGCCGGATCAAAAATCACGGCTTCTCCCTGCTGAGTCACAGCAGCATTTCCCGACCACAAATCCCCATGGACTAGGGAAGGCTGCGGTTCGTGTCCTGCCAAAATTTTGGCAGAGCTGCCAAGAGTTTTTCTGCCTGGGGAAACCGTCCGCCCCTCCGACGAGAGAGTTGGAACTGATAGCCCAACCGCTGCTCCGCAAAAAACTCTAGCCAGCTTGTCTTCCACAAATTAACTTGGAGCGTGGAACCAATGGTGTTGGGCTGCTCCCAGCCAAACCCTTGGGCATGGGTAACGCGATGCAGCGCTGCCAAATTTCGCCCCATATTCTCCCAAGCTTGAGGGTCGCCATAGCCCAAATCCAGCCATTCCAGCACCAGGTACGCCGTTCTCTCAACAGTGCCCCAGCAAACGGGTTGAGGCACACGAATCGATTTTGTGGCGGCTATTTGGCTGAGGGCAAACGCCTCGGATTCAAACATGGCAATGCGGCTTGCCTGATTAATCTTGACAAAGTAAGCCCGAGGGGCAGCAGTCGGGCGATCGCGATCAGAATTCTGGTCAGCATCCCGATCAGACAGGGCATAAGCCTGATTGATGCCGCCGCCGCCCACCGGACGACGATGGTTCCCTTGAAAGTTTTGCCCAGTTGTCTGGCGGATATTGGCTGTAATTTGATCCCACATTTCAGCTTTGCACTCTCTCAATTCTGGCATTCCGACCCAGGTTCAGACTGAGGCACTAAGGCTTCATGATCACAACGCGGTAAGCGTCTGGCGAAAGATACTGCTGAACCGCCGCTTGCACATCTTCGGCAGTGACCGACTGAATGAGTGCCGGATAGTTGAAAGCAGGCACCAAATCGCCCATGATGGCTTGGTAATAGCCGTACAGCCCTGCCCGATCGCTCGGCGTTTCATTGCCAAAGACAAATCGATTGGCGACCAAAGTGCCCACCCGATCAATTTCATGGGCAGTCACCCGTTCGGTCTGCAAAGTCCGCATCTGCTGGGCGATCGCGCTTCCACCAATGCCAGGTTTTCGGTCGGTAACTGGGCAGAAATATAAAACAAGCCTTGGCTAATGTGAGTCATATTGCTGACCGAAATACTCGTCACCAAACGCCGTTCTTCCCGTAAATCTTTGATCAAGCGAGCGGTTCGTCCTCTTGCCAAAACAGAAGACAAAACATCTAGCGCATAGGTTTGGGGCAAATCAGTCATACCCGGAACGCGCCACATCATGACCAGTCGCGCTTGCTGCAAAGTTGGGTCAGTATATTCATCACGGCAAATAGTTGTGAAAGGAGCTTCGGGAGTAGAATCGGGCACTTCAGGAATGTAAGCCGCGATCTGCTTGGAGTCAGTCCTTTGAGAGGCAGCAAAGCTTTCAGCCACAATATCAATAAGCTGATTGACTGGCAAATTGCCCACTGCAACCGCCGTCATCGATTGAGGGCGATACCAGGTTGCATGGAAATCTCTCATTTGTTGAGGCTGAAGATTCTCGACCACCGCCGCCGGACCTAAAACCGGACGGCGGTAGGGCAACCGCTCAAACCCAGCTTCCATGGAGCGGTAAAACGTGCGCCGCCGAGGATTGTCTTCAGAACGACGAATTTCCTCTAGCACTACTAGGCGTTCGCGCTCAAAGGCTTCATCGGGAATCGCAGCATTGAGCAGAACCTCGATTTGATGGGGCGCTAAGGCTGCGAAATCTTGGGGCGCTGTGGTGATGTAGTAGTGCGTATAATCTTGGCTGGTGGCGGCGTTTGTAACTGCTCCTCGCCGCTCAATCAGCCGCTCAAACTCTCCGCTTTGCAAGCGATCGGTGCCCTTAAAAATCATGTGCTCTAAGAAGTGAGCCATCCCATTGATATCATCAGACTCAACTGCCGACCCCACTCCTAGCCAGATATTGAGATTCACAGCATCAACGGGCATTTGTTCCGCCACAATGGTCAGACCGTTGGGCAAGCGATGAATTGTGGGAGCGTTGAGGGGAGGAGAAGTAGATTCGATCAGGGTTGAAGTCATTGATTTATCTAGCTTTAGGGTGCGACCAAGCAGTATCTTTATTTATCTTAATCGTTGAAGTGAAAACGAGGGGAAGACACTTGCCTGCCGCTTAAACAGTTGGAGAAGTGTCTACTCAAAATTGAGTGAGGTTCTGTCCTTTAGTAACCTTTTTTAACAAGTGTCTAAGGGATGATTCTAGGGATTGGTGTGGGGTACGGAATGACAAATTTAATCATGTCTCTTTTGGCAGGTGTTACCGGACAGGTCAGAATGGGTTTTGTTCGGAAGACGCGCCAGGTAGAGGCAGTTCAAGAGCAGTTTTTGTTGACGCTTTTGAAGGCGCATCAAGGGACGGTGTTGGGGCAAAAATATGGATTGGCAGACATTAAAACGGTGGAGCAATTTCGTCACCGCGTTCCCATTTTGCCCTACAGCAGCTACGAACCTTATATTGAGCGGGTGGTGCAGGGAGAGGCAAATGTTCTGACTCCTGACCCGGTGATTTACCTAAATTTGACCAGTGGCTCGACGGGCAAGCAAAAGCTCATTCCGGTGACGAAGCGATCGCGCCGTTCTTTGGGGCTAGCCAATCAAGCCAGTATTGGGTTTGTCATGGAAGCCCTGCGCCGCCAGAATTTGCCCATTGGAAAAATGCTGCTGACCAGTTCTGTGCAGTTGCTGGGGCAAACCCCATCCGGCATTGAGTATGGACCAGTCAGCGTGGGCAGTTTGCGCTTGAGCAGCAGGTTTCAGCGCCAGGTTTTTGCCCATCCCTACGAAGCGCTTTTACCAGCGGACAGTTTAACTCGGCACTATGTTTGTCTGTTGTTTGCCTTGCGAAGTCGGCATATGGCGGTGATTGGGGCAAATTTTCCCATTTTGGCATTGCGCTTGTGTGACTATTTAGAGAGTAACGCCGAAGATTTAATCCGCGACCTAGAAACTGGCACGATCGCCCCTTGGCTAAAACTGGAGCCTTCCCTTCGCGCCCACCTAGAACGGCTGTGGTCGGCGGCTCCTGGTCGGGCAGCCGAACTGCGGCACATTCTTAAAACCGAGGGACGGTTAACGCCCAAAGCCGTTTGGAACAATCTATCCCTGGTGATTACCGCCAGAGGAGGCACTTCGGACTTTTACTTTGAGCGGTTTCCAGCTTATTTTGGCGATACGCCTGTTTTTGGGGGCATCTATGCTTCAGCCGAAGCCACTTTCGGCGTTTATCATGATTTGAACCAAGATGGGGCGATATTGGCGATCGAAAGTGGCTTTTTTGAGTTCATTGCCGAAGACCAATGGGCGATCGATCAGCCCCAAACCTTACTGCCGCACCAGTTGATCCCGGGAGAACGCTACCGGGCATTGGTCACTAACTACAATGGGTTGTATCGATATGACATTGGTGATGTGGTGGAGGTCGTTGGGTTTTATGAGCAAACGCCGCTCATTGTCTTTCGTCATCGGGTGGGTGGCTTGCTGTCTTCGACGACCGAAAAAACAACCGAGTTTCATGTCACGCAGGTGATGCAGCAATTGCAACAGGATTTTAATCTGCCCTTAGAAAATTTTTGTGTCACCCTTTCCGAGCGAGAGGTTCCTGCCCATTATTGGGTCAACATCGAGCTGATTCCAGGACATCACTTAAACGATCCAAGCGCTTTCTTAGCCCAGTTCGATCGCCAGTTAAAAGCCATTCACACCTCCTACGAAGTCAAACGCCGCGACCAAGTGCCGCCGCCGCGCCTCCGGATTTTTGCTCCAGGCAGTTTCGCCATGATTCGGCAGCAAATGATCCAACGCGGCATTCCTGAATCTCAGCTTAAGTTTCCGCATATTAGCGAAGATCGTCAGCTTTTAGCAGGATTAAGAGTGGAGCAAGAAATCAGGATGGAAGAAGAAATGGTGATGGAACGTTAGGCAGGTTGACCACTTTATAAAGTGTCTGAGGGTCAGGGTAACAGGGGATCTGAATCACCCATAATCCGGGGTGCTGAAAAGAAAAGAATATCAATGACAAATGTATTGATTTCCCTAACTGCTGCCTATGCGGCACAAGCCAAGGCGCGGTTTGCCCGAAAAACCTTGCAAGTGGAAGCGGTTCAAGAACGGTTTCTGCAAGAGTTGCTACAAGCCCATCAGGCAACAGAGTTGGGGAATCAATGGCAGTTAAAAACTATTAAAACAGTGGATCAATTCCGCGATCGCATCCCTGTTCTGCCCTACAGCAGCTACGAGCCGTATACCGATCGCATTGCCCAAGGCGAAACCAACGTGCTCACCGCCGATCGGGTCACCTACATCAATTTAACCAGCGGTTCTACCGGCAAGAAAAAGCAAGTTCCGGTGACCCCACAGTTTCAGCGCACCCTGCGGCGGGCAGATGTGGCAGCCATGGGATTTATGTTTGAAGGCTTGCAGCGTCGCCGACTGAAGTTAGGAAAATCTCTTTTGACCAACTCTGTGATTTTACAAGGACGCACGAGTGGCGGCATTGAGTACGGTCCTGTGAGCGTGGGCAGCCTGCGCCAAGGCAGAATGTTATTTGAAAAATTTTTGACACCGCCCTACAGTGCGCTGCAAATCGCCGATACCTTAGCGCGTCACTATGTGTGTCTACTCTTTGCTCTACGCGATCCTCACATGCGGGGCATCACTGCCAATTTTCCAATGTTGTTGCTACGCACCTGTTGCTATTTAGAACACTATGCAGAGCCGTTGCTTGAAGACTTACAGCACGGGACGATCGCGCCTTGGCTTTCCCTCGAACCTCAACTGCGAAGCCAGTTAGAACGACAATGGGCACCTGCGCCCAAACGTGCCGCAGAACTCCGCGCTATTTGGCAAGCCGCAGGCAAACTAACGCCCCAACTGGCTTGGGCTGAGCTGTCTTACACCGTCACGGCTAGAGGCGGTACGTCTAACTTTTACTTTGAGCGGTTTGCAGAATATTTGGGCAATACTCCGAGCTTTGGTGGCGTTTATGGGTCAGCCGAAGCCACCTTGGGCATTTATCCAGATTTTGATCAAGATGGCTCTATTTTGGCGATCGAGAGTGGCTTTTACGAATTTGTGCCCCCCGATCAATGGCAAGCCGAGCATCCCCAAACCTTGCTGCCTTGCGAGGTCAAAATGGGAGAGCGCTACCGAATTCTATTGACCAGCTACAGCGGCTTTTATCGATATGACATTGGCGATGTGGTGGAAGTTGTGGGTTTCTTTGAGCAGGCTCCCTTAATTGTGTTTCGCCATCGCCAAGGCGGATTGTTGTCCTCCACCACCGAAAAGACCACAGAGTTTCATGCAACCCAAACCCTGCAAGCACTCCAGCAAGAATTCAACGTGAGGCTGGAAGATTTTTGCATCACGTTATCTAAAACTGAGTGCCCAGCCCGTTATGTGCTAAACGTGGAACTGGCATTCGGGCAAACGCTCGATCGCCCCACTCAGTTTTTGGAGCGGTTTGAACATTGGATGGGCGAGTTTAACAACCTTTATCGGATAGCGCGTCAAGGACAGGTGCCCCCCTCCACCTTAAGAATTTTGGCTCCTGGCAGTTTTGCCCGCGTCCGACAACGACAGGTCGATCGAGGCATGTTTGATTCGCAGCTCAAGTTTCCGCACATCAGCGAAGATCGAAGCTTTTTGGCAGATTTTGGAGTGTTGCAAGAAGTGGTAGGTGCAATGAATATTTCAGTGATTTAATCGACTTATGCTCGTTTCTCGTAACCCTAATTAGCCCTCTCAATCTTGGGTAAAATTTTAGGATAAAACCTTTTGGTTTTGGTAGAGAACTTTGAAGCGAGCTTGCTGAATTTTATGATCGACGATCGCAGCAGGGTAGTTGCACCGATCGCGATCGCGCTGCGGAATCATACCCGTTACCAGCATCGCCGTATCCAAACTCCGCAATTCTGGCAACCACTGGCGAATATATTCGGCATCAGCATCAAACTTTTGGGCTTGGCTCGCCGGGTTAAAAATTCGTAAAGGCTTAGGATCCATGCCGCTAGAGGCACTCCATTGCCAGCCGCCATTGTTAGCAGATAAGTCCCAATCCATCAGCTTTTGCATAAAGTATTTCTCACCCAGACGAAAGTCTAAGATCAGATCTTTGGTCAAAAAGCTAGCCACAATCATGCGACACCGATTATGCATCCAGCCGATTTCATTCATTTGGCGCATGGCGGCATCCACAATGGGATAACCCGTCATGCCATCACACCATGCCTGAAAGTGGTCAGGATTTCCTTCCCAAGGAAAAGTTTTGAGCGGCAACCGATAAGCGCCCTCTGCCAGTTCTGGGAAAAAGTACATGACGTGCTGATAGAACTCGCGCCAAGCCAGCTCTTGATGCCAGACTTGAACGTTAGCGCGGGTTTCATCACTCCGAGCCTCTTCATAAACTGCCCTGGAAGTTGCCCAAACTGTGCGGATGCCAATGGTGCCAAACTTGAGAGCAGCACTGAGCCGGGAGGTGCCCGCAATTGCGGGAAAGTCGCGCTGTTCGCGGTACTCATTCAGGGCGCGATCGCAAAACTGCTCTAAGCATTCTTGGGCTGCCTGTGCCCCCGGATGCAGCGGCAATTCATTGTCCCAGCCAAATCCTAAATCATGAGCAGTAGGCAGGGCGATCGCCCCGACTGTTTCAGCAATCTGTTGCTCGGCATCATTCAACCCTTCAACATTTTGCAACGGTTCAACGGGCTGCGCCTTGGGTTGAGCATTCCAGTTTCGCCAAAAAGGCGTGTAGACCGTGTAAGCCTGTCCTGCCCCCGTCATAATTTCCTTGGGCGCGTGCAAGAGCTGATCCCAAAACGTCTCAACCTCAATTCCTGCCTCCCGCAACGCCGCCGCAACAGTACGATCGCGATCGCGCGAGTAAGGCTCCACATCTTTATTCCACACCACCGCCTTTGCCCCTAGCCCTACCGCAATGGCAGGCAAAACTTCAGTCGGCAAGCCTTGAAAAATCAAAAGCTGACTGCCTGCTTGCAAATAGCTTTCTTGCAGTTCGCGCAGACTTTCAATCATGTAAGTTGCTCTCGCAGGTGCAACATCCTCCCGTCGCAAAATTCCAGGATCAAGGCAAAAAACTCCCACCACCTTAGAGCTTTTTCTGCGGGCAGAATATAGAGCAATGTTATCTGTAATACGCAAATCCCGACGATGCCAATGTAATATCAGGTCAGCCATAAGTCTAAATCTACTCCAACAACCCCTCTGTCAGGATAGAAGGTTCTGAAGGTTCTTGCATCTGGATGAATCGGAAAAATTCAAAACAGCTCAAAATAGTCTTGGGATTAGCAAGTTTTTAGCTAAGAAGGCTTAAGAAATTAACGATTTTGAAACGCTTGAGAGAACGCTATTACTAACGCATTTTAATCAACTTAAACGCTCATTGATCGAAGCGAATGAACTTACCGAAGAACTTACTTAAGAACTAATTCAAACACTAGTTTATTGATTTTATGATTTAAGGTGGATAAAATCTAGAACGTCGAACCGAACAAAGAACAACCGTTTATTCTGGGAAGCCTTGAGCATTTTCAGGCTGGCTTTTTAAGAGCGCTCTCAGTAACTTTACGCAAAGCTCACGGTTCAAATCAGATTTGACAAGACATTAGTGAAGCCTCATGAGCACGGCGATTTGGGATTATGTAATCTGATATTTACGTATTTAAAGTAAGTGGTGAGAGGCTACAGGCAGCGATTTTGACTTTTTTGGCAGGGATCGCGAGCCTGCATTTATGGATCTCTCTATTTTTAAAGTCTCGCCGAGTTTGACCGTTCAGCATCGCTCGGAGTTTACCCCTTAAGAAGGACGCGCAAAATCATGGTATTCATTCCGCCTAGAAACGTATCTCACAGTCACGGTAGAGTGCTCGGTTCTAACTTGGCACCGGTGTCATTGCCTCAAGTCTCTGGTGAAAGCCAATTGACTGTTCCCTTCAACAAGGTTTTGACCACCAATTTAGAGTTGGAGTATATTCGTGAGGCAATGACTAGTGGGCGCACTTCTGGCGATGGTCAATTCACAAAATTGTGCAAAGCTTGGTTAGAAGAACAAACCGGTTGTGAAAGCGCACTCATTACTCACTCTTGCACTGCCGCTCTAGAAATGGCAGCCATCTTGGCAGATGTCAAGCCGGGAGATGAGGTGATTATGCCCTCTTACACGTTCGTTTCGACTGCCAATGCTTTTGTGTTGCGGGGCGCTGTTCCGGTTTTTATCGACATTCGTCCTGATACTTTTAATCTAGATGAATCGAAAATTGTAGATGCAATTACTGCAAAAACGAAGGCGATCGCCCCTGTTCATTATGCCGGGGTGAGCTGTGAGATGGATGCTATTCAGGCGATCGCCCATGATCACAATCTACTAATTATCGAAGACGCAGCCCAAGCCATTTCGACCCAATATAAAGGCAGGCCTGTAGGCGGCATGGGGCACATGTCTGCCCTGAGCTTTCATGAAACCAAAAACATTGTTTCTGGCGAAGGAGGCGCACTGTTAATTAACGATCCGCAGCTTCTAGAACGAGCCGAAATCATCCGTGAAAAAGGCACCAATCGCAGCAAATTTTTCCGGGGTGAAGTCGATAAGTACACTTGGGTTGACGTGGGTTCATCTTACTTACCCAGCGATATCATCGCAGCGTTTCTTTGGGCGCAGTTAGAGCAATCTGACTACATTTTGCAGCGTCGCCTTGAGGTCTGGAACTACTATCACGAGAAGTTTGTAGACTTAGAAACCCTAGGACTGGTTCGCCGTCCGATGATTCCAGCTCATTGCCAACACAACGGTCACATCTATTCCCTGTTGGTCAAAGATCTAGCAACTCGCACTGCGCTGATGGCAGATCTCAAGAGCAAAGGCATTCAATCGACCTTCCATTATGTGCCGCTTCACAGTTCTCCAGCCGGACTGAAGTACGGTCGCACAGTAGATAGTTTAGACGTAACAAATCGGGTTAGCGAATGTTTGATCAGGTTGCCTTTAGGATCCGGGATGACTCACCTAGAAGCAGATTATGTCAGCAATGCAGTCATTGAATTCATGACCAAGCATTCATGACCAAGCATTCATGACCAAAAGTCTGTAGAACCTCCTTTCGATCTGGGCGATCGGCGCTGATGAATTGAGTGATGAATTGAATTGAGCGATGAATAGGGTCTCTGATAGCAGTGAACTCTGTCAACTCAGGTTTTGAACCCTGATGCAAATCTCAAAATACAAGCTTTGCGACGGTCATCCTCGATCGCGGGTAAAGGTCTCTGGGGTGGATGAAGACAGTGCGTTCTGCCTTGCTTCATCCACCCTACAGGGCTTCCTCGTCAGTCTCATGGAATTGCGATATCTCTATGATTTTGCTCAGGCGTTGAAGTTTTGACAGACTGGCGATCGCCATTATTTCTCTAAAGAATCTGTAAAAATCGCACCTTCCTCTGCCAAGCCTGCTTTCACTTCATTAGATAATCCTGGATTATCGCAAAAAATAGTTTGAGCCGCATTGACCCGACTGAGATTTGTCTCGCTGAGACAAGCCTCTCCCAAGTCTGCGCCCCGCAAATCTGCCAGACTGAGGTCTGCCATACTTAGATCTGCCATACTCAAATCAGCACCACGCAAGTCTGCCTCACGTAAATCGATGCCTCTCAGGTTAGCACCGCGCAAATCAGCACCGCGCAAGTCTGCCCCCCGTAAATGGGCAAGGCTAAGATCGGCACCGCGCAGATCGGTTCCGGTCAAATCGGCACCCATTAATTTAGTACCCACCAAATAACTATTGACGAGACTGGCTCCGCTAAGATTTGCTTTGGTTAGATCGGCTTCCCGCAAATCTGCTTCTACAAAATCAAGTCCTAGTAACTTAGCACCGACCAGCTTGGCACCCACCAAGTCAATCCCCACGCTTTGATTTAACCTTCTCCATTCATTCCAGCTATGAACCTCTTTGATCAAACGGGTCAGTTGTTCAGCTTTAGTTTGGGCAGCAAGTTGTTTAGCTAATTCTTGAACATTCGGCTGGTTCACAATATATTTTCCTTGAAGAATTGATGAAAGATCCATTGACCTTTTTAAATGGGGAAAAAGCAATCCCGCAAAATCTATAGGAATCCTAAATCAGGTGTGAGACTCCCAGATTTCAACCTCATCCTAAATCCCTCTCCCGCTCTGGGCTACTGTGTATAGACAACTCTAACCTGGCTTCGTTGCAGTCTTTTTCGCCCCCTAAATCCCCCCTTCTCGGACTTGTAAGAACAGAACTGGCTCGCAAGTCCCCGAGAATGGGGAT
>JAAUPA010000308.1 GCA_012034615.1 Leptolyngbyaceae cyanobacterium CSU_1_4
GTTCTCAATTAAAAACGAAATGGGTTCCAGCTCATGAACTCGACTTTGATTGCGATCGTTAATTTCTGCGATCGATAAACCAGACACCAAGTGGTATATTTTTCGCAACGCACAGTAGTGGCGCAGCTCGTCTTTAAGCCAAAATTCAATCATTGTCATGAATTCTCGGGAGAATTCTGAGCTGCGGCTGAGAAGATGCTCGTAGAGAGATAAACTATCTCCCTCAGAGAAGACATCTCTGCTCAAAAGATCGACAAATCCTGCCTGGGTGGTTGCTTCAACAGTTGGCATCTTGAACTCATCCGGAATAAACTCATCCACAGTCCAATCGCTGCTCAAAATTGAAATTCCCTTAGCATCATGAACTTGTAGTTTCATTGCTCTTATCCTGTGAACTTAGGTGATCAGCAAACTATCGCTCACCAGATGCGGAGCAATTAAGCAATGTCGCCCAGTAATCGGGTTGGTATCTCCCCGCAGAATTAGACCTGCTGAGGTGTCACCCACAATCCACGAACCCACAACGAAGTGATACCCAAAATACTCAGGTAATTGCTGATACTGCTGAATAATAAACCCCTCGCGATCGTAACCTCTAGCATCGCGGGAGTGAACCGCTCCGGCGATGCCGTCCCCTGTTTCAATAGAAACTCCCACCCCTTCTAGCCCCACAAGTGGTTTTTTAACATGCATCTGTACGAGCAGTTCTGTTGAGGCGATCGAAATCGTATCTCTAAAAAAAGTAGGCAGCAGAAATTGAGCATAGACAGGATGATTCTGAAATAATTCCCACATCCAAACCATGGCTCCTTTATTGCTCAAAATCTGTTTCCAAAGCGGTTCCAAAATCTTGACATCCCCCGAGAGCAATCGTGCAGCCAAGGCTTTATCCGCGTTGAAAGATTGGGCAGCAAGCTGCAAATCGAGCCAATCGACAATTTTCCACAACCGAAAAATACGATTATTAAACTGATCCACAAAGAATCCGTCCTCATCAATTCCCAGTTGTTGCCGCAGCCCCACCAGTTGTGTAAAAAAGCGATCGCCCCCCAACTCTTGGTTAATAATTTCAACCAGTTGCCCTGCCATTTCAGCATCTTCTGAAAGGTTCTCATCGATCAGAAGACTAAGCCCAAATTGCTTTAAGTCATATTGACGGCTCAGGAGGCGGAACTGCCCCGCAACCTCGTCCCAAAAGCGATTGCATTGATCTGCATCTTCAGGAAGCGATCGCCCTGCTCCAGCCGATCGTCTCATATCCTCCAACCAAAGCCACTGATAGACAGTTTCTGCGCCCAGCAGCGGAGTTTCGCCGTTAATCTCTAAAAGACTCATTTGCCCCTGCTCGGTAACAGCCAGATCAAAGCGAGTGTAAAGAGATAGATCCTCTTCCCAATCCACCCGATCCCAAGAAACCTGGATCGCCTCCCAAAAAGCGGGCGGAATGGCAAGTTTTTTCAACCGATCCTCCAATCCATCCGCAGAAAAAAACCAGTCTAAAAACTCTCGACACATATCCCACAAAACCGCAGTCGCCTCCCCCAGCTTAAGCTCCTCTTCCCGCGAAAACAGGATACCAAAAGGCTGAGGCAACGCCTCCACCCAGTAGCGTTGTTTAATGTCTGTCAGAGGCTGACATTGGTAGGCGTTATCCAATACATGCTGCTGCCAGTTACGCCGTTGCTGAAACAAAAATGGATACATGCCTAAAACCCCGCTTAACTAGTCTGAAAATCAACCTTTCTAGCACATAACCGAGAAACAGTAGAGCCCTAGACCCTTGCCGCATAAAAATACCCTTCCCTTCAAAGTCTCTTTTCTTTGAGGAAAAGATTGAGCAAAAAGTTTCTCTGGCGGTACCTCAAAATAAACCACCGTCCTTTTCTGAAGAGAGTAAAAGAACCAGAGTTTTATCTGACAACCCAGCACCGCTAAGAACTGACTCATTTACCCCCAGAACCCCTAGGAGCCGTAGAGCGAACAGAGTTTCCAAAGCTGCCTTTGCCCTTAATGGTGCCTTGAGCCGCATAGCCTTTAGGGCGAGCAGGAAGGGTGCTGCTGCGGGAAAAGTATCGAGACTCTAAGGGTACGCCTGCTTGCGGAGGCGCGATCTGAATCCTAGTAGGAGTCACAATTCCAGAAGCAGAACGGTAGACAGGTTGCACTGGATAAACGGTGTAGTGAGTAGTCCCGACATAAACATGGGCTAAATTAGAGCTATTACCCACGTTGTCTGTAAAATAGAAACCGCCAAAATCAGGTCGCCACCCCACTGCCTCCATACTCAGATCAAGCACCTGAGAACAAATGCCCGCGCTGTCCTCTTGACACTCTGGTTGAGAGCGATACACCGGAGTAACCCGTTCATATTCCTGAAATGCATATTGGAATTGAGCATGGCATTGTTCTTGAGACATCGCATTCCGACCGGCGATCGCATCGGTGATACATTGCTGCTCAGAGGCATAGTAACGCACGTTCTGATGCTGATTTAGCAGATCAGAGGCAAGGTAGCCTAACCCACCCACGACAAGCACACCCGATGCAATGAGCAAGTAACGGATTGTTGTACTACGATTGTTATCTTGGGTCATGGCAAATCTGCGGCATTTTTTGACGTTGACGTTTTCTCCTTCAAATCGGCAGGCTAAGTTATCAGGAGGATGTCTTAAAAGTATAGATTGTGACCCGAGCCGCCCCCTAAATCCCCCAGTCTGGGGACTTTGCAGAAGAATGGGCTTAAAAGTCCTCCAAATTGGGGGATTTGGGGGACGAGTGTAAAGCGCTTTGATACTTTTAAAATATCCTCTTGAGCACGACTGGAAGAAACTTTTGCTGGTAATATCGTTCACCAGATTTTCCGACTTCTAGAATCTTAAGCTCTTCCGATCAGTTTGCCTGAAATTATCGACCAAAGTATAGAAAACCTCAAAGATAAAAAGCATGGCAGCCCTGTAGTCTCTACCAATGGTTAGCCCCGATCGAAATTGGCGATCGCCCCTTCCCAAAAAATGGGAGAGTTAGGGGTGGTTCAGACAGCAATCTAGACTTCTAGACATCCTCTAAAAGATAGAAACCATCGCAGCAATTTCGGAGTCCTACTTCAGACGGTAGCAGCACCCTACGCTTTAGTCAGATAGTTGATCACTAGGTTAATCAATGCATTTTACTAAGGGGTCTGCGTTGAAATAAAGTCCCAGTGGGATGCTCTAGCTTAACCCCCTAAATCCCCCATTCTGGCATTACAGTCGTGCCAGCTCCACATCGCTCGCCGGATGCTCTAGCTTAGCCCCCTAAATCCCCCATTCTGGGGGACTTTGAAAGGCTCGGCAGTCCCCTAGAATGGGGATTTAGGGGGCAGTTCGGGACGTTATTTTATTGCAACTCCCTACATGCGTTTCACATTGTTCATGACAAAACAACTTTTGGGCATAGTTGGCATTCTAGACAGGCTAACGTTTAAATCTTGTTGAGGAACATCATACTGAATTGAATTCACCAAAAAATCTAATGCGGTTTCCATCACCTGAATTGTGATCCATTCTCCGGGACAGCGGTGCCCCGTATAGTAATCGCCGCCGCCTTGCGGAATAAAATTAAAACTACTCTCATTCCACTGACGAAATCGTTCAGGTCGAAATTCCTCCGCATTCTCCCATAATTCCGGATCATGGTTAGTCCCATACAAATCTAGCAATACCTGAACTCCTTTAGGAAAATGATAGTCTTGCCATTCAAAAGCGTGACGAGTACGAGCCGCTATTAGAGGAAAAAATGGGTAAAACCGCCGGACTTCTTGGGTGAATAACTCACGATAATTGGCTTCGTCTTTCAGTTTTTGATGACACTCTGGGTGTTCATGTAAAGCTAGCGCCGCAAACATGATATATCGGGCGATCGCCACCACCGGACGAAGTATATTGATCAAATCCACCACAGCCCCGTGGCGATCTAATAAGTTACCCTCTGGTGTGCGATACAAAGCAAATGCATAAGCAGCACTATCTTCAGGTACTTCTAGCTCATGCTCCCGAATTTTATCTATAACTTTTCCAATCCATCGTTCAGTTTGCTCCCGTCCTTGTCTAGCCTGGAAATATCTAAAAGCAATGCCGCCTGCCCCATCAATCATGGCAGCCAAAGCTTGAGTTCGTTGATGAACCTCTGCCCCTGGCAAAGGCACTCCCGCCCAAGCACACACTGCCCGACATAAAATCTGATGAGCCGCATCAAGAAGCACCACGCGATCGCCTAGTTCCCATTGTTGAGATGCCACTTGCCATTCTTGCCGCGTTAATTCAGCCAAGTTTGCCATGCGCTCTGGTGTCATCAGCGACATAAAAATTTGTTTACGCACTCGGTGAGTTTCACCATCTAAACTCTGGACTCCCCCTTCGCCAACTAACGTTTTCTGGAGTCGTTTAGGCATGGCATTGTGACGGAGAAACTTTTCGTTATCGTAAAAAACTTTTGCTGCCGCTTCTCCCCTAAGACAGATTGTTTTTTGTAACAAAATCTGTGTTTGAAAAATATTAGTTTGATGCCGATCGCATCGATTTGAGATGAATCGATAACCTTCGCGCACTAGCGACACTGTATTGTCAATACTTCGATCCTTAGGTATTTCACGCATAAAGCCTAGGGTTTAACTCCAATAATGGGGAGGAGCGATCGGGTATTAGGAAAGCAATCGGAAAGGAGGCGATCGCCAGCCTATCCATTCATTACTCAATACTGAGATATCGCAAGAATGCTACAAAAATTACCGATGGTTTAAATCGATCTAGCAGCAACGGTTACTTTCTAGGCGATCGCCGCCTTAACTACTTTAGAGAAAAATATGCAGCAATGATTCAGTCGTCAGTATTATGCTTCTTACCTAAGT
>JAAUPA010000309.1 GCA_012034615.1 Leptolyngbyaceae cyanobacterium CSU_1_4
GATCCAGTTCTGTGCTTCAAAGTCCCCCAATTTGGGGGATTTAGGGGGCGAAAAAGCTTGGAACGAAGCCAGTCTAGACTTATGTATACACCGTAGCCCCCTTTGGAAGAAGGAAGCTCGAATCAAAGTCCCCCTCCCCCTCTGGGTTAGGGTTACCGTGTACACACAAGTTGTACACACAAGTTGTACACACAAGTTGTTGAATCCAGCTACGCCCCGGCAAACCGCTCCCTAGATCCCAATTTGGGGGATCTAGGGAGCGAAAAAGACTGCAACGAAGCCAGTTTGGAGTGGTGTATGCACGACGGGAGAGAGGAATTTAGGGTGAGGGTATCTGTGAATCTCACAGCCGATTGTGGCTATAGGAATCTTTCTAGTTCTGGGTTTTATAGTGCTAGGTCTTATAAAGCGGCGATCGCCTCTTTTCTCATTTTCTTCATAGCTTTTAGCTCAATTTGCCTCGCTCGCTCTCGCGTAAAGCCAAACGATTCGCCAACCTCCGCTAAAGTTCGCTGTTGTCCATCTTCTAAGCCATAGCGCAGCATAATAACTTCGCGTTCGCGATCGTTCAAGCAAGTAAGATACTGCTGACATTCCTCGCGCGCCACACTGATTTCTACCTGCTGCATTTGTTGCATATCAGGAATGAGATCCCCCAATCGGGTTTCTTGCTCCTGCCCCACTGTGGCATCTAAAGACGCACATTGGCGCTGCTGAGCCATCAGAGTACGTAGCTCTGCGGGAGTCATTTCCAACGCGGCAGAAAGTTCCTCTCCATTAGGAGGTCGCCCTAGCTCTTCAGCTAGCCGACGGGTCGTCGTTTTGACCTTGCTTAGCCGTTCCTGAATATGGATAGGCAACCGAATCGTACGGGTATCGGACTGCAACGCGCGGGTCATGCCCTGCCGAATCCACCAATATGCATAAGTCGAAAACTTATAGCCCTTGGTGGGATCGTACTTCAGAGCTGCTCGCTCTAGACCAATATTTCCTTCTTGAATCAGGTCTAATAGATCTAATCCCCGGTTTTGATATTTTTTGGATACGGTGACCACTAAGCGCAAATTAGATTGAATCAGTCGATTCTTGGCGCGTTGACCTTGGCGGATAATTGCTTTTTCTTCAGTCGTAGGATTCTCGGTTTGCAGCAGCAGCAGCATTGACTGAATCGCCCGAGCTAACTCTAGCTCTTCATTGCCATTGAGTAGCGGGGTTTTGCCAATGGCACATAAATAGTCGCGGATGGGATCAACACTCATAAGAATTTAGAATAAAAAACCAGGTCAATGCCTGGACGTTGCACTTCAGGAGCCGATTTGGCTTAACTAGAATACCTCATTGCTGTCAAGCAATATGAGAAATATAGTGGCTCTATAAAATATTCTCAACCAGATAGCGATACAAAGCTATCATATCAACAGGTTATGGCAATATTATTACTTTATTATATTTTTGCTTGTAGGCTAGCCCATAAGCCTACGACTTTAAAATCTCAGGCTCAGGTTTTATAGTCTATCTCTTTGCAGGTCGTAATGGTCAGATTGTCCCAGATTGTCCCAGATCAGATTCTCTTAGAGCATGTTTTAAAGGTATAGATTGTCACCCGAACTGCCCCTAAATCCTCCAGAATTAGGGGACTTTGAAGTGGGATTGCCTCAAAAGTTTCCCAATTTTGGGAGGTTGGGGGCAGGTGTAAAGCGCTTCGATACTTTTAAAACATCCTCTTAAGCTGAAACAGGAGATATACACTAGAGAAAACGTTGTAAGGACTGAATATAATGGCGAGAACAACCGGATCCAATGCTAAAACCTCTCCTCAGGAAGTGTCTGAGGTTTCAGACTTAGACCAACCTGAGGAGGCTGAGGAGTTGCCGCTAGAAGCCGCATCTGAGCCAGAATTCCAACCTCAGGGCTTAGCTGAGACTTTAGGCAAGGCAGAGAGTGGGGACGATCTTCAGTCTGTGGATGATATTTTGAACTCGCTTAAAGCTTTGCTCAGTGCTGTTGAAAAGCTTCAAAAGATTCGGCAAGAAGTGGGCGATATCAAGCCGTTGCTGATGAGAATGTTAGACGGGGATCTGGTGTCGGGCGAGGAGTTGGAGCAGCTTAAGACAGGCGTTAGTGGTCTATTGCGCTTGGTTCGCGCTTATGGTGATCATCAGACCGCGCTGGCAAAAGCTCAAACTGCGCGATCGCTGCTTGATGAAGTTCTTAAGGTTCCTCCCTCGCCCACTCCCGAGTAAGGGATAGCTTTTCTCTTTCAATAAGAATTAAGAAAATAATATCAACATTAGTCTTACGAAATTCTGTTTCCCTATGAGTCGTTTTTATTACAGTGGTTTTCAGATGAGTTAATCCTAGGGGGTCTGCGTTAAAACAAACAAAGTCCTAGTGGGATGCTCTAGCTTTCTAGACCCCTAAAGCCCCTCCAATCTGGGGAACTTTGAAAGGCTCGGAAGTCCCCCAGATTGGATAGGGACGGTTCTCTGGCAAGAGAAAAGCTGCTTGAATTCTGTAATCTCGTTAGCCATCAAAATAGGGGCAATGTCATTAGTCAGGCAACTTCTTGCCGTTGAACTTAAATCGATGCAAAATTCTATTGCGAAGGCTGCGATTATGACCACAGAATCAACCCATACGTTAGCCGTTGCTCACCAAGCCTTTACCCACTTTGAACAAGGACTTGCAACTGGAAACTGGCAAGCCTTTTTCGATATGCTCACCGACGATTTTTCGTTCTGGTTTCCGATCGGTCAGTTTCATGGATTAAATGTTGGAAAAGAGCGGGCGATCGCGTTTTTCCACTATGTTTCTGAAGTTTATAGTGACGGGATCACGTTGACCCTCGATCGCGTTACCAGTAATGAAACAACCGTTGTTTTTGAGTTCCGCGATCAAGGGCTAATGTGGGGAAACCCCTATAAAAATCGAGTCGCTGTTTCGTTCGATGTCCGGGGCGATCAAGTTTGCGGATACCGAGAATATTTAGGTAGCGATGGTAAATCAAATTGAATGAAATAAGACGATTCTCTGAAGGGAAACTTTAAAGTAATTCTCACCGCAAAACTTGGCGATCGCGGTTCTAGCTGCTGAAAGAACTCCCACAAAATTAAGATTAATATGTAGCCTAGAAGTAATCCTTTGCCTTCAATTACAGTAACTATCTTTTTATGGCACACCTCACCCAACGCCGTCCCGAAAACGTGAGTGGTGACTTCTATGTTGATTCCACTTGCATTGATTGTGATACTTGTCGATGGATGGCTCCCGAAACTTTTTATGAAGCAGGCGATCAATCTGCGGTTCACCATCAACCGACTAATGAAGCAGAACGGTTAAGAGCCATGCAGGCGTTGTTAGCTTGTCCCACTGCATCGATCGGCACGGTTGAAAAGCCACAGGATATTAAGCAGGTTCACCACAGCTTTCCCATTCCCATTACAGACAGGGTGTATCACTGCGGCTATCATGCCGAAAATTCCTATGGGGCTGCTAGCTATCTCATTCAACGAGCGGAGGGGAATGTGTTGGTGGATTCTCCTCGCTTTGCCCCTCCGCTGGTGAAAAGATTAGAGGAGATGGGCGGCATTCGTTATCTGTATCTGACTCACCGAGATGACGTGGCAGATCATCAAAAATTTCATCAGCACTTTGGTTTCGATCGCATTCTCCACCAAGACGAGATTAACCGCTCTACCCAAAATGTTGAAATTCAACTCTCGGGCATCGATCCCTTTGAGCTAGAACCCGATCTGTTGATTATTCCTGTGCCGGGTCACACGAAAGGGCACACGGTATTACTCTATAACCACACGATCTTGTTTACGGGAGATCACCTTGCTTGGTCTGCCGATTTCAACCATCTGTATGCCTTTCGGAAAGCTTGCTGGTATTCTTGGACAGAACTCATCCAATCAATGAAAAGATTGACCCGTTATTCGTTTGAGTGGGTATTACCGGGGCATGGTCGTCGGTATCATGGCGATCGGCAAACCATGGCTGAGCAAATGCAGAAATGCTTGGTCTGGATGGAAACTCAGTAGAGGAGGGATCTTTAGAGATTTACCAACCGTTTTCCTAGGGCGATCGCCTTACCTAAACCCCGTCAGATGGGGCAAATGTAAACCCCTTTCTGAAACTTCAGCCTTGCGATACATCGCAGGAGTCAAGTTTGCTGATACCCTAATCTAGACCAGTGTTCTAAATTTTTAGAGGGACAAAGTATGAGTTGGCTAAGTAGATTATTTCCCGGCAGCAAAAAACCAGATGCCGGGGTGCCTACCGCTCCAGCAGCAGCTAGCCCTACTGCTGCTAGCCCCGCTACCGATAGCATTCCTCCTGCTAAGGTTGGTCTCAACGGAGAGTTTGACGAAAGCGGTTTGGCTAAGCGGGTGGCACTAGCCTTTGATGAAGCCGATGGTTTAGACGACATCGAAACCCTCTGGGTTGCTCAGCTTAGCAACAAAGTGGTGCTTAGGGGCAAAGTGCCCAGCCAAGCGCTTCTCGATAAAGCGGTTTCTGTCGCCAGCACTGTGAACGGTGCAGAGAGCGTTGATACTAGTGAAGTAACTGTAGGCTAACGACGTTTTGGCAAGGGCAAATCCTGGATGTGGATTTGCTCTTCTTCGACTGATAGCAATCCTCTTGGAACTATGAGATTCTTATCTGCCCTTGTCTCCAACTCTTCTCCCAGAGGGAGAGAAGGGAGCCAAAATCAAAATCCTTCTCCCGATCGGGGCTAGCGTGTACATACCAGTTGTTGAAGATAGCGCCGCCCCCGGAGAGCCGCCCCCTAAATCATCTGGGACTTCCGAGCCAGCTCTGTTCTTCAAAGTCCCCCAGAATGGGGGATTTAGGGGGC
>JAAUPA010000310.1 GCA_012034615.1 Leptolyngbyaceae cyanobacterium CSU_1_4
TGGGGGTTGGGGGCTAACGTAAAGCGATACGCTTATTTACAAACACTCTCTTAGGTAAGACCAGAAGTGTAGAAGCTAAGAGAGTGTTTGTAAATATAAATAACGCTCCGATCCGCCCCCTAAATCCCCCAATTTGGGGATTTAGGGGACGGATCGGGTCACAATCTATACCTTCAAAACATCCTCTAAGTTGAGTTTAAGGTTTTAAAACTAATGAGGTTTGGTCATGAGCCATAATCTTAAGGTGAGAGGTTTGAATTTTACTCTCCGACCTTCAGAATCCTTAGAAAATCCGTTGGCGATCGCCCAACTGCTGACGGCAAACCAAGTTGATGCAGCTCTTATTTCGCAAATTACTCAAGCCTTTGAAATTAGCTACTTTCAACTAGGAGATGAAATTCTGGTTTCATCCCCAGACGACTCGAAAAATATCGGTTCAGATTTCTACTTAATCTGCCAAGGACAAGTGCGATTGCTGTGTCAAGGAGAGCACCAGTCTCGATCGGTCACAGCAATGTTGCTAGAGGCGAATAGTGGGTTTGGAGCTGATCATTTATTGAGCCCTGCTCCTTTGCCATACTGGGCGATCGCGGTGGGAAGTGTGCAAATTGCTCGACTGGCGGCAAATCAACTTGCGCCTTTGTTAGAAAAATTTCCCTTCCTGCGATCGCAGTTGCAGCAAGCCGCTCTCCAGCGAGAACAAGTGATATTTTTTAAGACGATGACCTCGCTAGAGTCTTGTTCGAGTCTTCAGCTTAAGCAATTAACCTCTCTATTAACAGAGCAGCAAATTCCTGCGGGTGAATCTTTAAGTGATGCAACACCTGGAAGTAGAGGTCATTTTTGGCTGCGGCAGGGCACCATTTTCAAGCCAGCAGAGGCTGCCCATTCGGCGGATTCTGAAGAACGGATGCCGACCCACTGGGGCTATCCAGAAGCCACGCCCCTCCATTGGATTGCCCAAACGAACTTGCGAGTTTATAGTTTATTGGCTGACCAGTGGCAAGCGGCTCATGCCATTATTCCGACTTTAAGCACGTCTGCGTTAGATGGGGGCGCAGAGTCTCAGCCTGTATCAAAGCCCGCTGGAAAGCTTAGTGTGGCGCGATCGCCTCAATTGCATCACTATTTACACAAACAAAAAATTCCTTCTCAGCTAGAAGCTGCCGCCCCAGAACGAGAAGCGATCGCCTTTCCAAAACCCCTCAAGCGCCACCTCTCCGATTTTCTACAGCGCTACCCTTGGATCGAGCAGCAAAGCTCTTCTGATTGTGGTGCCGCCTGTTTAGCAATGCTTTGCGCCTATTGGGGGAATCCGCTTCCCATTCATGTTTTACGAGAGCGAGCCAATGTCGGGCGATCGGGCACCTCGCTGAAAGGGCTAGCTAATGCCGCAGAAAATGTGGGATTCCATGCCCGACCTGTGCGAGCCAATCTCGTGCGCATGGCAGAACAAACCGATCCCTGGATTGCGCATTGGGAAGGAATGCATTATGTCGTTGTCTATCAAATTCGAGGGGATCAAGTGATCCTGGCAGATCCTGCCTTGGGTCGCCGTCGGGTCACGCGGGCAGTTTTTCAACAGCATTGGACGGGCTATGCTTTGCTGCTAGAACCCACGCCTCAACTAGCCGAATCTGAAACCCAAAAATCGTCGTTTGGACGTTATTTTGGCACGCTATTTTCCTATCGTTCCCTCATTACACAAATCATCTTCTTTTCAGTTTTGATCCAGATTTTTGGGTTAATTACGCCGTTGCTCACTCAGGTCATTCTCGATCGCGTTGTGGTTGAGAAAAGCCTGAACACATTAAATGTTTTTGCGTTGGGGCTACTGCTGTTTAACCTGGGAAACATCGGTTTGTCCATGGTCAGGCAATATTTGCTGAGCTTTCTATCGAACCGTCTTGATTTAACTTTAATTAGTGGTTTCATTAGCCATACCTTTTCTTTGCCGCTAAAGTTTTTTGAAGCTCGACGAGTGGGTGATATTCTGACCCGCGTTCAAGAGAATCAAAAGATTCAAAGATTTTTGATTCAGCAGGTTGTTTTAGCCTGGTTAAACTTCCTCACGGGATTTGTTTACTTAGGGCTAATGCTTTACTACAATTGGCGGCTGACCCTGCTGGTGCTGCTACTAATTCCGCCCATTTTGCTGTTGACCCTAGCGGCAACGCCCATGCTGCGTCAGATATCGCGGGAAATCTTTAAAGAAACAACTGATCAAAGCTCAGTATTGGTCGAATGATGACCGGCATTAACACCATTAAGTCGGTTGCGTCGGAGCGAGAAATGCGGTGGCGATGGGAAGATCATTTGACCCGTCAGATGAATACCCAGTTTCGTGGGCAAAAGCTGGGCATTAAGCTGCAAGCTATGAATGGTTTGATTAATGCGATCGGCAGCACGGCATTGTTGTGGTATGGAGCAACATTGGTGATTCAGGATCAGCTCACCATTGGTCAATTTGTTGCGTTTAATATGATGATGGGCTATGTCATTAGCCCGATTATTGCCTTAGCTAATCTTTGGGATGAATTGCAAGATGTTTTAATTTCTATTGAGCGGTTAGATGATGTGTTTGAGGCTGCCCCTGAAGCCACGCCAGGTCAATCTTTATTGATGCTGCCTTGCTTACGGGGTAATGTGCGGTTTGAAAATGTGACGTTTCGGTATAGCGAGGATGAGGAGCGAAATACACTCCAAAATATTTCCTTTGAAGCGGATGCGGGTCAAATGATTGCCATTGTGGGACGTAGTGGCTCTGGTAAGACTACGTTAGTGAATCTTTTAGAGGGACTTTATCAACCCAATCATGGGAGAGTTTTAATTGATGGACATGATATTCGTCATGTTTCTCATTCCTCTCTGCGATCGCAGTTTGGAGTGGTGCCTCAAGATTGTTTCCTATTTTCAGGAACAATCTTAGAAAACATTACGCTCTATCGCTCGGAATACTCTTTAGAACAAGCTGTAGAAGCCGCAAAGCTAGCTGAAGCCCATGGATTTATTCAAAATATGCCCCTTGGCTATAGCACTAAGGTTGGAGAACGAGGAGTTTGCTTGTCGGGAGGACAACGGCAACGGATTGCGATCGCCAGGGCGCTGTTGACCAATCCCCGAATTTTAATTTTAGATGAAGCGACCAGCGCCTTGGACACCGAGTCAGAAAGCCGCTTTCAACACAATTTGATGCAAATCAGCGGTAGAGCTTCTAGAGAAGCGCGCACCGTGTTTGTCATTGCTCATCGTTTGTCTACTATTCGCCATGCTGATAATATTCTAGTGATTGATCGAGGCAATTTGGTTGAGCAAGGAACCCACACAGAATTAATTGCTTCCCACGGTCTTTATTACCATTTAGCTCAGCAACAGCTAGACCTGTAAAATTAACGACAGATCAACTCAACATTCAAACCGCTGGGCACTTAAAGTTTATTCACTTCTAATCAAAAGGAATATCTCTATGCGCTTGCACGATTCTTTAGGTAGTTCTTTCATTGATGTTGATTCTACGCCCTCTCGTAGATATTATTTGTCGGAACAATTGGCGATCGCCGATTTAAGGGAGATTAGGTTACGGGAAATGACCTTTGCGCCTCTGCCCGATCGCGAGGCAAAGGCAATTCGGGGGGGGGTGGCGGCTCCCGAGCGGGTGCCTCCAGAGAATTTGTCTCCCGCCCCTCCTATCCCTTCTCCTGTACCTGTTCGCCCTTCCTCCGATTCTCATTGGAGTCCAACTCTTCAAAATGTTCTGGATCAGCCGTCTTCAAATTTGCCTTGGCATTTAGCCGCAGCAGGTGTTTTATTTTTCTGTGTGTTCGGTTCCTGGGCATGGTTTGGGCAGATTCAGGAAGTGAGCAGTGCCTCTGGAAAACTGATTCCTAAGGGCGAGATTTATAAAGTGCAACCGACTGCACAAGCTGAGGTATCTAGGGTTTTGGTTCGAGAAGGTGACCGGGTAAAAGCAGGACAAATCCTAGCTGAGTTAGATCATCGACTGGAAATTAATGAAATTCAAGGGTTACAAGAAAGCATTCAAGCAGACCAATTGCAGTTAATCCAAACCAAGGGATTAATGGCTCAGGCTCAACTCGAAATTCAGACAAGGCAAGCGATTTCGGCTGCCCAGATGCAGTCTCAGGTGGCGGCGATCGCTGAGGTGCAAACCGATGCTGGTACATACCGCCAACTCCTCACCGATTTGCAGGCTGAGATGACTGCCTATCAGGCTCGTCTGGATCGCCTCCAGCCCTTGGTAGATGAAGGGGCGATCGCCCAAGATCATTTGTTTGAAGTGGAGCAAACTTTGCGACAACGGCAACAAACTGTGACTCAAAACCAGGGACATTTGCAAAAAGTTTCAGCCTCAGCCGCCCAACTGCAAGCCGAGCTTGCCCAAACGGAAGCAGAAGGACAACAGAGCCAGCTTGAAGCGCAACAAAAATTGCAGGAGTTAAATATTCAGGTTAGCCAACTGCAAGCTAAAATTGCAGCCACTGAGAACGCGCTGAAAGCAGCTAAAACCAAGCTGAAGTATACCTTTATACAGGCTCCGGTCAACGGCATCATCACCGATCTCAATGTTCATAATATTGGAGAAGTCACGAAGCCGGGTGAAACTTTTGCTGAGATTATGCCCAATGGAGCATCCTTAGTTTTATCGGCTTTTTTTACCGAATCAGGAAGCAGGTTTTGTTAAAAAAGGGATGATCGTTAGGATGAAGTTTAATGCTTTTCCTTACCAGCGACTATGGAACGGTTTCT
>JAAUPA010000030.1 GCA_012034615.1 Leptolyngbyaceae cyanobacterium CSU_1_4
AAGTAATGGGTCTAAGTAGGTTACGCATTTCAGCGCAAAATGGTTTTACTCTGGCTGTTTAATCAGGACTTTGCATATAAATGCGAAAATAGCAAGTAAAAGCCCTGGTTTTTAACTCAAAAACCAGGCTTTTGGGCAGTTATGGAGAATAATTCAAGGTTCAGCTTATTCGACGATGAAGGTATAATAATATACTGGATGTTTTTCTAAAACAACATCTAACTTTCACATTACTCTTAGCTTCATTAAAACTTCATACAATCAATTCAATCTCTGCCTCAAAACTTCATAAAACCGATGCGAGTTCTACTGACGATCGCTCATTTCTTTAAGCCAGATGGGGGTAAACATGGGTCTCAACGCCCAGATCTCAAGCCCCGCTTGCAAGCACTCAGCTTGAGTCTGGCTGCTTTACATCAGCTATTTAGTAAGTCTCAGGGGATGATCGACATTGCTAGACGGTTGACTGTTCCCGCTAATCAGCCGCAAGGACACGATCTCGATATTGTCATTTGCACTACCCAAACCCATCATTAATAGATCAACTGTCCTTGCCCTATCATTTTTATAGACATTATCCAACCCAGGCAGAGCCGATGCTGCTGGGGTTTGAGTGCCAAGCAGTTTTACGAGATTGCCTCGGACAATATGACTACTATTGCTTTCTTGAAGACGATTTGATTCTTCACGATCCGTGGTTTTTCGTCAAATTAGACTGGTTCACAAAACAGGCAAGCGACCTCAGCTTGCTCCAACCGAATCGGTATGAAGTCTCTGCCGAGGCGTTGACCTGTAAAACTTACATTGATGGAAACTTGGCTCCGCACGTAACCGCTCCCTTTCAAAGGGTACAGGAGCGATCGCAACTTCAAGGCAATTTCCTAGGGCTACCCATTGTTTTCCAGCGTGCCCTTAACCCCCACTCTGGTTGTTACTTTCTAAACGCCAACCAAATGGAACATTGGGCTAACCAACCTGATTTCCTGGACCGGGATATTAGCTTCGTGGGTTCGCTGGAAAGCGCTGCTACGTTGGGAATTATGAAGGCATTTCGAGTTTATAAAACTGCACCAGAGCAAGCAAGTTTTTTAGAAGTTCAACACTTTGGGAATGGGTTTCTGGGGCTAATTGGGCAACAGGTTGATTTAGTGCGTTGATTTGGTGTGTTGATTGGGAACTTCAGGACAGGCATCTAGCGTACGCGGACAAGATGCCCATTAAATCTGTCAATCCATATCCAATATTTATTTTGGGGCGATCAGGGTTGCTTTGATAAAATTGACAGTAATTGATTCGATCGCCCAACTGAAAACTCTTAAAGAATATGGCTTCTACCCATCAAGTTAAGCAATATCTTGCCTTCTGGTTGCAGCTAGGCAAAGGCTTGGTCGTTAAAAATAGTCCAGAAATACAACGCCCTGAGTCTGTGATCCAGGGCGATCGCTACAGCCCAGAGTTTGAGGCGTGCTGGCAGCGAGTCACCCAATCTGGAGGCAAAAATTGCTACTTGGAAGGCACCGATCAAACTCTTGAGCAACTGCTCTCCTCGGAGTGGGACGTTGCCGCCTGCGCCCGCTGCGAGATGCCTGTGCCCATCCTCACCCTTGGCGTGCGATCGCCCGGTTGTCCTTGCGAAGATATGCCCCTCTGGCCCAACACAGAACTGCCCATGCCCCGAACCCCAGTTGACTCGCAAGCACAATTGCATCGAATTCGCGATCGGCTTGCCCACCTCACCTCAAAAGATTCTGGCACTTCCTGCTAACCCGATCCACACCTCATCCTCCCTTTCCTCTGGCAAAAAGGATTCAGATCTAAAGCCTCTTTCGTTACTGACCTTGAGAGGGAGATTTGAGGAAAAGGATTTAAGGAACGGTCTCTCGGCTGCTTTGGCGATTAACCTGAAACAATTTGCCATTACGAATTTGCATGACCGGATGCTCAGACATTTTTACAAGCTGCTCGTCGTGCGTGGTCACAACGACCGTGATGCCAATGGAGTTAAGCTTTTTCAGAATCTTAATAACCTGCCCAGAATTATCCGGATCAAGATTGCCAGTCGGCTCATCAGCAAGCAAAATGGGCGGCGTATTGACCACGGCGCGGGCAATGCTAACCCGCTGCTGTTCTCCGCCCGACAATTGTTCTGGAAAACAATCTGCTTTTTCCTGCAAGCCCACCATTTTTAGAGTTGGCAGCAGACGACGCTGAACTTCTTTGCGCGTAAACCCCTGCGCCCATAGCACGAGTGCCACATTTTCAGAAACGGTGCGCCGAGGAATCAGTTTATAGTCTTGAAAAACAACCCCAATTTGACGGCGTAGCTTAGAAAGAGAGTTGCCTCGTAAATCGGTCAAGCCCACACTGTTGACCCATACTTCGCCTTGAGTAGCGCGTTCTTCCCCGTAAAGCAGCTTTAAAAGCGTTGATTTGCCGGAGCCAGAAGGTCCAGTAATCAATAAAAAATCGCCTTTACAAATTTGCAAGTTAACATTCAGCAGGGCTGGACACCCATTGTCATAAATCTTGGTGACTTGCTGGAGCCGCACTAGAATATCGCGCGCAGGCTGACGTATGGGGGCAGCGGAGGGCACAGGAGAGGGGGCAGTTCGAGACGGGGTAGATGGGCGATCGGTCGTCACTGGAGCCATAGGGTTTGAGTCAGAGATGATCTGCACGAAAGGTCAGTGGAGTCCGCAGGTTCAGGCTTTGCTGCAAAGGAACTAGCCTGAATTTAAGCATGAAAATTTGACTTTGAGGCTAGTATTTCTAACGAGTCGGGTGAGCCAATATAAAGCTCACTTAAAGCAGTTATTGCTCAAACCTTGCTCAAACCTTGCTCAAACCTTGCTCAAACCTTATCCTCTGTTTAACTGAGCTTCGGGGAAAGATCTGAATAAAAAGTAGCTAAGCCTCAGGCTGAACCCATTGCGCTGCTTCAAATACAGGACAATATCCATCAGGGGTAACTTTAAAGCCAAACAGGGGCGAAGCTTGGTTCCAGCATCGCTGACTGCGACAATGAATGCAATTTTCGCAGCATTCCACATCAGTTTGAACCGCCATATCCTGATTTTTCCTCAGTAATTCCCGCTGAGTCATGCCCCGCAGCACCAGTTCTTCGCCCTGCCACCGCACCTCGACAATGCCTGTATCTGCCAGGTTTTGCCAGCGCGGATCGGCGGTGACCGTCTCGGGAAGAGAAATAAGGACAGAGTCAGGGTGCTCGGTTAGCTCGCCTTCATACTGAGTTTCAGGGGGGGCTGGTTGCAGGAAGGTTTCGCCAATGGGAAGTTTGACCTTGATGCCTGCCGCAGGCGTGTGGAGATGGTAGCGGTTGTGGAGTTCTTCGAGGCTAGTGAGGTCATTGAGATAGGCGGGCGCACCGTGGATAAATACGACGTGTTGGGGACGAAGGTTGTGAATCAGTTGGGTGGTGCCAGCGCCATCGCAGTGATCGGCTAAAAGGTAAGGTTCGGGCGTGATGCGTCCGGCTTGAACCGCTGCTTGGAGGGCGGGCGAATCTTGGAGAGTTTGGTTAAAGGTCAATTCTACAGAACCTATCTGGCTAGGTTGATGAGGAATCAAAATGAGCCAGGATGGTGAATTTTTTCCTGAAAGCAAATATTGGCTTAGGTCTTTGTCTTGGTCGGTCAGAACAATGCAGGGCGATTGAAGGGAGGCATGGGGCGGTAAGCGGCGGACGCGGGGGCGAATGCGTTCATCCCAAAATAAGGGTTGGTGACGGGCAAAGTTTTGGACAGAGCTGGGGAAGTGGGGCAGCATTTCGAGGTAGGCATCGCAGCCTAGGGCGATAGTTCCATCTACCCAAATATCCAGGTCTTGCCCGGTAAAGTGGTGATGGCTGCGGAGCAGCATGAGCAGTTCTTGCCCTAGCCCTAGGGTGGGAGTGGGTAGGAGGATGGATTGGCGATCGCCCATTGCCCGACTGATGCGCTCGGCAAGCTGATTTTCTTGCTGCTTGCGATGGGGATAGCGGGCAGTGCCGTAGCTCCCTTCCACAATCAGCACATCGGGTCTGAGACCCCGCAACTCTTCTAAGGGCAATCCATCCACTAATCGAGAATTGGAGAGGAGAAAGTCTCCGGTGTAGAACAGGCTGTAGGTGCGGTGGGCGGTTTTGTAGGTGAGGAAAATAGCCGCAGCACCGGGAAGATGCCCAGCGGGATACAGCTCAACGGTGAGCCCGTCTTTGAATTCAATGGGCGATCGCCAAGGCAGCGCCTGACAAAACAGGGGAACCTCTTGGTTCAGCCAATTCAGGGGCAGAAGTTGCGCCGTTACCTCACTGGCACAAATGGGCAACTGGGGAAACGCTTGGTTTAAAGCCAGTAACCCTCTTGCATGATCAGGGTGGGCGTGGCTACACAGCACCAAATCAACCGCTCGCAAAAGCTCTCGGTCTGTCATCCAATCTGGATCGCTCAGTCCGCAATCTAGGAGAACCCGGTAAGGGCCCATGCGAATTAGTAAGCAAACTCCTTCCTGAGCGCTACCAACACTGTACGGGAGGCATTCAAGTTGATCCATGCCATGCTCCTAGTGAGCAGAGCCATTGCCATGATAATTGTCAGAATCGTAGAATCCGTTACGGGTGCCAAAAAACAGGCAAGCAATAATAAAAACAGGGGTAAGTCCAAGCAAAATGGTTTTGACATCCATGGGTTGTTAAAGCCTCGCCTTTTAGAAAATGCTGATATCAAACATTAGATAGTTGATGCAGTCTAGATTGTGACCTGAAAATGTCAGAATTTGGATCTGTTGACTAACAATCTTTAGAATCCCAGACCCAGTATCCCAGACCCAGTATCCCAGAAACCTTGAGACCCTCAACGCCTAAAAATATTGATCCAAGCTGGCTCGCTCGCCCTTCTCCAGAAGTCGCGCCCGATCTATTGGGTTGTACTCTGGTGCGCCGCTTTCCCGATGGGCAGACCGTTCGGGGGTTGATTGTAGAAACTGAGGCTTATGCGCCGGGTGATCCAGCCTGCCATGCTTACCGCCGTCAAACTGCCCGAAATGCAGTGATGTTTGGAGCGGCGGGAATGAGCTATGTGTATTTGATTTATGGCATGTATCACTGTCTCAATGTGGTGACCGATTTAGAGGGCGTTCCGAGCGCAGTTTTAATTCGGGCACTCCAGTTAGAGTCCATTCCAGATTGGGTTAACCCCAAACAAACCCAAAAACCGCATTTGGTTGCGGCAGGTCCTGGGAAACTTTGTCGGGTATTAAAAATTGACCTAAGCTTGACAGCGCAGCCCTTTCAGCCTGATGCTTCCCTAGGGTTAGAACACCGAACTCAACGCTTTCAGGAGGAGTGCGATCGCCAAATGACTCGGTTTATGCAAACCACTCGAATCGGCTTAACCCAAGGAGCAGAGATTCCCTGGCGGTGGTACATCCAAGATTGCCCAGCGGTTTCTCGGTTTGATAAAGTAAGACTCCCTCAAAAGGGGTCAGAATTTTTGCAAAATTCTGACCCCTTAAACCTAAATGTTACTTCTGTGGAAAAGCCAGAGCTTAAGGCTGAGCTGGAGGGCTGGAGCCGGACGGGCAGGTGGATTGTTCCGATTAGGGTTGCGAGGAGTAGCGGGTCGCTGACCTTGAGGAGGTTGACCTTGAGGGGATTGACCCGCAGCCGGGGGCTGACCCGCAGCCGGTTGGAGCGATCGAATAAAGGTCAGAGTTTCTTGAGTTGGCATGAGGAAAATTTGGTTAAGCGCTGCATTGTCACTGCTTTGCAGGTTTTGAATCAACCCTTCTAAGCTGAGCACTTGAATCTTCACTTTGGCAGCCAGATCAGGTTGAGTTTGGCGCAATTGGTCAATCATCGCCTGAACATCTTCTCGGCTGAAATAAACCGGAATGACTTCTTGATTGTTAAAGCGGCGGGTTAAATAAACCCCATCTTCATCGCTCGATTTGGCAATAAACAGCGGCACCCCTCTAAACTGTTCTGCATTGCCGCCGCTTTCTTGAATCAGGGTTCTTGCCGCTTCCACTTGTTGCTGCACCGCAATAAAGGCAACTTGAACCGGGTTTTCTTGAGCTTGATCTCGCCGCGCCATTTGGTATGCCAACGACAGAGGAACCGGGGTTACCTGAAAGCCATTGGCTTGTTCGGGGTTTTTTTGCTTCAGTTCGCTCAGAAAAGCTTGAGCCGCCTGTTGGCTAATAAACATGTAGACTACAGGCAGGGTGTCGGGTGTGGCATTGGTCGGTCGGGTGACCAGGAAATTGCGATCGCTATCTAAAAAGGTAAAAACGGGCACCGGCTGTAAGCGCTCTACAACCTGCTCATTGGTCAATGCCAAGACGCGCAGGTTGCCTCCCATAGAAAGAGGACTGAACAAAATGCCACCGGCTAAACTTAAGGCTGCACCCCAGCGGATCAATGATTTCATATGGGCTCCTGAAAACTACATGGGCTTGAAAATTCTTCGTTCAGAGGTGAATCCTTGCCTTATCGCTCTAAGATTCAACAAACTGCTGAGCCTTGCGATCTCTGCGAAGCAATGGGCAACACTGATACATTCACTCACTCGATTTAACCGGGCGCTCACTAGACGTAACCGGGCACTTAAGGGCTATTCTGCAAGACTTGCCGATCATTTAACCTCCCAAAATGATGCGGTCGAACCTAGGTTCACATGAATTGTTACATTAGGCAAGCCTCTACATTTTGCTCTGAATTATAGATTTTGTTTGGCACTGCCCTTTAAGACTAGAAGGTCAACAATTAGTTCCAAGGGTTCCAAAGCCTTAAGAGGATGGGTTAAAAGTACAGATTGTGATCCGAACCGCTCCCTAAATCCTCGATTTTGGGGGCGAGTGTAAAGCGTTTTGATACCTTTAAACCCTTCTCTAAGACTGAGCATCCGCACTAGGACATTGATTGATATTGATTTATGCAGGAACGGCAAAAGCGGCATCTCGATGTTTGACTAAAGTCGCTGGGGGCAAGGTTCCTTGCAGATGGCTCCAAGGCAGAATTTGGTTGGTTGACCAATCAGCATGAACATAAAAGTCTAGCTCTGGTAAGGTTCCCCGCAGTTCCTTAAAGGCACGACGATAGCTCCCTAGGGTATCTCCGTAGTGTCGCACCTGTTCTAACAAATGGGAAAGACGACGATCGCCCCTAGAAATCAACGCCTGAATGACCGACCAGTTATAGCTTTCGGGGCGAAATTCTATGCCTTGCGGGCGAAGTTGCTTTTGCAAAAACTTGAGTCGCTTTTCGGCTTCTGGGCTCACCCCAAACCACTGAAACGGCGTGTGAGCTTTAGGGACAAAGGTACTGCATCCTAAGGTCAGCCGGAGCCCAGGGGCGGCTTTTTTAAGATGGCGCATCATTGTGACGGTTTGCTCCAAGTCGTCCCAGGTTTCGCCCGGAATACCGACCATGCCATACAGCTTGAGGGCGCTGAGCCCGCCCGCCTTCGTGTTGATCGCTGCTTGGATAATTTCTTCGTGGGTCAATTTTTTGTTGACGATTTGGCGCAGGCGATCGCTCCCACTCTCCACCGCGATTGTAATGGAGCGGCTCTGATGCTTTACGAGGGTTTGCGCCAATTTCTCAGTCACGGTGTTCGTGCGCACTGATGCCAAACTGAGGCGAACATCGTCGTACTGAGGTTGATTTAAATGGTCTAATAGGGTTTCAAATTCTGGATGCTGCGTCACCGAAGCGCCCAGTAGCCCTAGGCGATTGGTCACTTTTAAGCCCCGATCGATCGCCGGAATCAACGAGTCTTCTAGGCTCGCCACCCGGAACGGCAAAGTTAGATAGCTCGCCAGACAGAAGCGACACATTTCTGGACAGCTTCGCACCACTTCCACCATGAAAATGCTCTCCCATGCTGCCTTCTCAGTCACAACGGTCGAAGCGGACAAAGTATGGCTGCGGTAGGTTTGTCTTTGCACTTGAGCCGGAATTCCTGCGATCGCCGTAATGGCTGAAAGGTTTCCCCCTGGGTCGTAGGTGATTTCATAGAGGCTAGGAACGTAAATTCCTGGGATTTGGGCAAGGTGACGTAATTGAGTCGGGCGATCGGCATGACGAACCTGCTGAAAAGCGTTAATGAAATCTTCTAGGAGTGTCTCGCCATCTCCCAGCAAAATGACATCGAAAAAATCTGCCAACGGCTCGGGGTTAGCCGTGAGTACCGGACCGCCCCCGAACACTAAGGGATGAGAGTCAGTTCGAGCCGTAGCCCGAACCGGAACTTCTAGCCGTTCCAATAAGTCCAAGATATTGACATAATCCAATTCCCAAGAAAAAGAAAAGCCTACGAGTTCGGGTTCGGGGGGCAGCGGCTCGTGCACATCGGTAAATAAACGGCTGACCTGGACATCGGTTCGAGAGGCAAGCGTTGCCCACACAATTTGATACCCCAAGCTGGTAATGCCGACGGTGTATTCATTGGGAAAAGCAAAGATCGTGGCGATCGCCGATTCATGAGGAACAGCGGGCGTAAATAAAAGATGTTCGGCGGCAAAAGCAGAAGTCACAGGCAAAGCAGAAATGGAAAGTTATTTCAGCCTAGCACTTGACGATGAAAGAGGTGGGTGGCAAAGAGCAAAGGCAGGCACGAGTTAACAACGGCAAGAGAAAAATGTCAGGTGGAATTTACCGAGAAGAGACAGTGTTTCTACTGCTACTCTAGAAACTTTTTTGTAAAGTTTAATACCAAGAATGATACATATACTCTAGGTCTTTAACGTTTCTTTATGTCATTCTGAATGAAGTCGTGCTGGATCAACAACGTTTTATGCTTATAAACGCTAGGAGAGGGCTAGGTTGAATAACCTTATAGAGAATAACCTTATAGAGAATAGAGATTAAAAATTTATCCATCAAACGGATCGGTTCCAGTTGAGCCTGAACGCGATCGCTGAAGAACAGTTTGCATTTTTTATATTGAGTATCAAATCACACAAGTGCTAGAACACTTAAAAACTTCTTAAAAGTCGAAAGAGTCAAACGATGGCTAAATCAATAGATGACAAGTTTGGGACATTCGTTCCTCCTTGCGAACGAGTTTGGGAAGATCAAGCCGCTAGAAATACGTTCATTGATATTCGCAAAGCTGAAGCCGATTGCTTGATAGAAAAAGCGATCGAGCAATATCAACTCCAGTTGTTTCAGGCATCCCTCAAAACATTTCAGCAGGCGTTGGTCATTTGTCGCACGGCTAAAGACTGGCAGGGGCAAGGTAAAGCCTTGGGCGGCATGGGTCTGGTGTACTACATGATTGGTAACTATCCAGAGTCGATCGCCTGTTCGCACCAAAGTTTAGGCATTGCCCGCCACATTCAGGATCGGATGACCGAGCGGCAGGCGTTGGGCAACTTGGGCAATGCTTATCGGCATTTAGAAGACTTTGCTCGGGCGATCGAATTTAAGCAGCAAAGCTTGATTATTGCCCGAGATATTGCCGATCGTCGGGGCGAACTTGCCGCCCTCAGCAACTTAGGAATGCTGCACAAAGCCATGGGCGACTGCGAGCAGGCAATTTGCTACTATCACCAAAGCCTCGTCATTGCCAGAGAACTCCCCGATTTGCAAGCCGAGGCTCAGGTCTTGCGGAACCTGGGCAATGCTCATCATGCGATGTCAAACTATGCAGAAACAGTTCGTTGCTATGAGCAGCTTTTATCCCTGATTCGGCAGATTTCTGGTCGTCAATCTGAAATTCAAATCTTGAAAAATTTGGCGAGTGCTTGCCAGAGTTTGGGCGACGTTAATAAAGCGATCGCCTATCACCAGCAGCAGTTAGCGATCGTTTTAGAACTCCACGATTATGAAACTGCCGCCCAAACCCTCGAAAGCCTCGGAACCCTTTATGGTGGGTTAAAGCACTACGAAAAAGCCCTTGAATGTTACGAAACCCGTTTGGCGATCGCCCACTCCTGCCAAAACAGTTTGCTAGAAAAACAGACAAATGATGCCCTTAAAGCCATTCACTGTACTCTGGGAAATTTTGCCAAAGCTAACCAATATCCCAGATAATATTGGGCTAAAAACAGAAATTGTGAATGAGGAACATCCCGCAAATTTCACGTTGTCGTCGCCTCAGCTTCGCCAAAAAGGTGACGACATGATGAATCGGTTGAGTTCATTTTTTAAGCGATCGCATCTGATTATTAGACCGATCATATGAACGTCTTAATGAATTCTAATGCGAATGAAATTGAAAACGATCGCTAACAGAACATCAGAAGCCGATCGCCTTACTCGTGCGATCGACCATCCTGGCGACCCAGCTCATAGACACCACAGCCCATACAAGCCAAAATTCCCATACTAATTGACCAACCCTCGCCCAAGCTAATCTCAACACCCCAATTACACAATCCGCCCACTAGCAAGAACGGCACAATGCTCAATAGCGAAGCATAAAAAGCATTTTGCGATTCTCGTGCAGACTGAGTGCGCTCAAATTCTTCTGCCGAAGTGTAGAGGCGTTCAGCAAAATTCATCCAGCGGTTTAATTGCTCCATAACCCAATCGCTCACGGGAGAAAATCCCAAATAAATTGCCAAAGCCCAAAGGCTCACTCCCGCCAGCATTGTAGAATTAATTGCCAAGCTAAGGGTAGAATGTCGGTCAGCATGGATCAGGTGAAGAAAGATTAAGTTTATTGATTGTAAAGGTTCTGGAAAAAATTGGTAGGCAAAACTACCCCGAATTTACTTGCTATTGCCAGACAAGTAAGTCGCCCAAGTCCTCACAACGTCTGGCGTACCGTACCAAAGCTTTTGCGGACGGGGAGAATGCCAAACGTTTTCTAAAGTGATATTTTCTGCCCCCACCAAATGCGCCGACTCGACCGGCGTAATGCCATCGCCCCAACAATTGCCCTGACCACAGGTCAGTTCGTAGCTGCTGTAGGTCAACCAGTTTTGCCAGGTGCGATCGCCATAACTCGCTTTTCCTGCCACACAGACATAGCGGACACCTTCGTAAAACGCGCCTGGATAGTTGTTTTTCACAAAATCAAGATTGCGTTTAGTCCAGCGCTCTTGACTCACATGGGGTGTTCCCAGCGTAATTAATGTATGGACAAACGTTCGAGCTTTCCAAAGACAAACCTGACCCGCATTGGCGGCATGAACATCGTAGGGAATCTCGCCTAAGTAAATCCGGGAAACCCAACCTCCAGCCGAATGACCGACCAGGTTAACGCGATCGCTCTTTGTTTCTGCCATTACCTGCTGCACCGTTTGATCCAGCTTTTGCAAAATTGGCAACATCGATCGCCCACCCACAGTCGGAAACCAATCTCGTCGTTGTAACGGCACAATAACCGCCGGAAAACCCATTTCTTGTAGGCTCGATGCCATTTCTTGGTAAGGCTTTGCCCCAGCCAGATAACCCGGCAAAATGATGGTAGGAATGATCATCGCGTTACCCTGTAGCGAGCCAATTTAAGACGGCAGCATTAACGATTTCGGGACGCTCATCGTGAGGACAGTGCCCGGTGTTGGGAATAGAAACAAACCGAAATTGTTCAGGGGATTTTTCGGCAAGCGTCTGATAAAGCTTGGAGCCTGCGATCGGAGTCCAAGGATCGGCTTCGCCCCAAATGACCAATAAAGGCTGAGTGACTTGAGGCAAAAGTTCTTCAGGACGAGGCCCCGGGGGCGCAGTCAGAATGGAGGCAAAAACTTTTTGAGCGCCCGGATCGCAAGAGGGCTGGTAAAGAATTTCGACTAATTCGTCGGTAATGGCAGCGCGATCGCAATAGACTTGCCCTAAGGTTTTCTTGAGGCGAGATTTTTGACGAATGCGATCGAACAAAAAGCCACCGACCATTTCTGAACTCACCAACTTTGTGAACGCACCCATGACTAATCGAAGCAGTGGATTCAGTTCCTCTGGGCGATGATTCAAGCCCCCTGCCGCATTTAAAAGAACGCCCCCTGCCGCCATTTCAGAATGATGGGTCAGCATCATCAGGCTCAAGAGCGCCCCAATAGAGTTACCCACAAACACAGCGGGTTCTTGCACCTTCGCCGTCCAAAAGTCAGCCAGCAGTTCTTCCCATAGATCAACCGAATAGGGAATTAGCGCCTTATCCGATCGCCCAAACCCCAAGAGGTCGATCGCAAAAACCTTGTATCCGGCTTCAGCCAGCACCGGAATATTTTTTCGCCAGTGCCCGATCGATGCCCCAAAGCCATGAATCAAAATTAAAGGTCGTCCTTCACCCAAAACGGTGTAGCAAATCTGATGACCTTGCCAAATCCAAATTTGCCCGTCGAACGGAGGAGAAGACTCCACGCGAGAAACTGAAGTTTGAGTAACCACGCTGTCAATATTACATTTCTTAACGATATTCTCACTATACCGCGAACTGAATTTGCCTACCCAAAGGAATTGGAAAGAAAGAGTTAAAGGGGTTCATACATTTCCCTGCATCCACCCTCTCCCCATCCACCCTCTCCCCATCCAGATCCTTAACGCCAATGCCAGTCAACCTAACACCGCTTCATCCAGTGCCTGAATGACCTGATTATAGATAGCCTCTGCTTCTACGGGTGAATTGCCAATGCTAGTGACGCCAACTTTGCCGAATTCTGAAAGACAACCTGCCAAGTGAAAAATGCTGCCCGTCTCTGTGGTGCTGTTGAAATGGAGATGCTGCTGGGCAATAATATCGATTAAATCGTGGGGGAGCAGCCCTTTGTAAGCATCGTTTTGCAAGTTATCGGTTGCTACATAATACTTAGGTTTGCCGTGCTGGTTGCAGAATAAGCCCGTTTCATTGTCGTATTGCCCTTGGGTAATGAGCTTGAGGGTCATGAACGGATGAGTTGTGCCCCCTTTACGAATGTTGATCTCGATCGCCTGTAAATCCCATTGATTGTCCTGTTGATGATTACATTCGTTTTCCTGTTTATTTTTCTGTTGATGATGATGTTCATTGTCTCGTTGATCATTCCGTTGATGGAGAGATGAATTTTGGGGCTGATGCACTGCCACAAAGTCTACGCTGAACCGCTCAAGCACGCCTTTTGCGGCTAAAACTTTGCCTACTCTGATGCCATATTCTTGTAGGGCTAGACGATATGCCCCATCTGCGGGAAAGCGACATCCTAAAAATATTTGTCCATCGGGTCCGCCCAAAATCTGATCGTGGGTTGATAAAATCTCGACTTCGCCGTTGGGGTTAATGCAGCCCTGCACGCTAGGCGATCGCTTTTCATCTCCTTCAATAAAAGCTTCAGCGATCGCGCCTAGCTCTGGGATGCGGCTGCTAAAATTTGCCCAGGTTTCGGTATCGCACTGGAAGCTTAGAGACTGGAAGCGATCGCTAATGACAGCAACTCGTTCAGCCGTCGAAGCTTGACCGGGAGCGAACTTTGACAGCGATCGCAAATCCAACAGCGCGTTGCCTTCTCCCGAAAAGCCTTCATTGAGTTTAATCACAATTCGTTTGAGCGTGGGCTGTCGTTCCCATAAATCGACCGAGACTTGCGCCAGTTCCTCTACCGTCCAAACTAAGGCACTGCCATCGGGGTAAGGAATTGCCGCTTCGCCAAAAGTCTCGCGGCTGCCGCTTTTCGTGCCCCAATACAGCAAATTTGGATCGAGCGCAAACAGCGGAATGTTCAGTTGTAGCGCTAGTTCTTGTTCTAACGGGGTAGAGTTATAGCAAGTGAGATAGGCTTTATCGTGCCGCAGGATCTGTTGCAAGTGTGCCAACAGACGGGGGCGCTCTAAGATTTTTGGGTTAGCGGCTTGAGGGCAGAATCGTAGGTGGAGAGCAGGATGAGGCGATCGCGGGCATGGGGAAAAGGCACGCCAGGTAACAGTTGCAGATAATAATCAATCACGTTCGGGTGAATGGGCTGGGAAGTAATGTAAATGACGCGGGTACGGGGATTGCGAAGACGAATAATGGCAAACAAAAGTCTTTCTTCGTAATAATGAACGCCCGTTACTTTGAGTAATTCGCGTTGATCTAAGCTGAGGGAAGGAATGACTAACACATCATTTTCTTCGGCATCAAATTCATCAACCGACAGCCAGCGATCGCGTAATTGCATTTGCAACTGCTGAATTTTTGTAACTTTTTCCAACGATTTACTTGAAGAAAAAGTAAGACCTTGCATAGCTTCAATCCTGCTCAGAGTCAATGATAGCGGGGCTGCTGAACTAATAGGGCGTATCCCTAATACCTATGTTAGAACCTATGACTGGTCTTGATCTTTCCATGAGTTTACAGTGTTCTTCCATTCTTTCATGGCTGTGTTACATTGGTAGGCCTGAAGAGATTTTCGGACGCGATTCGTTTTCATTGATTTGTAGGCGTTTTCCCGAATCTATAACCTTCGCCCCACGCCCTACACTCTTATTGGAGACGCGCTATGTCTATTTATGTTGGAAACCTCGCTTATGGGGTGACTCAGGACGAATTGTCCAAAGTTTTTGCAGAGCATGGAACGGTCAAAAGCCTCTCTTTGCCCACCGATCGCGAAACGGGTAAAGTTCGAGGCTTTGCCTTTATAGAAATGGGAGCTGAGACTGAGGAAACCGCAGCGATCGAAGCCTTAGATGGAGCTGAGTGGATGGGGCGTGACATGCGAGTCAGCAAAGCCAGACCTCGTGAAGATAATAAGCGTTCTTTTTCTGCGATCGCGGTGGTGACAATCGTGATGGCTTCAGCCGATCGGGTGGCGGTAACCGTTGGTAGTTACCATGTTGTTTAGATCTGTTCAGGATTGTTCAATGATTAGACCTTTTGGGGTTTAAATTTTTTAGAAAGCAGGTGTCATACCTGCTTTTTTGGGATCAATACTCTGGGGTAATTAGGGGTGGACGTAACGTGACATAGGCGATCGCCCCGAGCAGTGGCACGAGGGCAACCGCCCAGAAAATTCGTTGATCTTTTAATCCTCGTCGGGTCATGTCGTCTTTTAACAAAACGGGAAACAAGAGGCAGACTAAACAAAAGTCTAAGCTCATCACATGGACAAACCGACTGGTTTGCCACTGTTGAATAAAATCATTCCAATCTCCGTTCGTTAATCCATACCCTAATAAGGTAAGGGCTGCGATCGCAATGGCTCCTCCTGTCCATCTCGAATCCATCAGCTTTAACCACCAATTTTTCTGCCCTATAAACGTTTCGTTGGGTTCTCGCAATGCCAAGTAAGGGATGAGGGCAAATGCTCCTACGCCAAACGAACCCAAGGAAAAGAGCCAAGCCGGAATCTTTTGAACTCTACCGTCAATATAAATTAAACAGCCATAAAGTAACGGGATAACACCCAGCAGATTAAACACCGCAATAATTATAGGGTTAATATCTTGGAGTTTACCTGTGGCAAGGTTTTGAATAACAGACCAAGTTTCAGGACTTTCTGGGGGAGCCAGGAAAAAAGCGTAGAGAATAAATCCGAGCCAGAGTGCCCAAAGCGCAATTTTTTTCTGCATGGTAATCAAGTGTTCCTTGAATTTTTAACATTAAATTTTTAGCATCAAAATTGTCTTAACTTCCTGCATCAATTCTTCTTGTTCGTGTTGCAATGCCTCTAGTCGATTTAAGGTTTCTAGCAATCGTTGTTCCCGTTGCTCTAGAACGGTGGGTGCCTCACTCTTTAGGGTTCCTAGGGAAAAAGCTGTGAACAGATGACGGAAGAGCCATTGCAGGAGTTTTAAGGGTGCCTGAAGAATCAAAAACCAGGCTTGCTGAATCAGTCGGGCGATCGCTCCTAATAATCCCCAGATTAGCAACAGAACCATGAAAAAGAGCGCGATCGCCCACAAGGGATGACTCATCGCCCAGGCAATGGCTGGATGCGTTGCCAGCCATGTCTGCAATGACTTAAGGATGGGTTCTAGTAAAGTTTGAGAGATACTATCCATGTCAACTCTCTAAGGCTTGATAAGATGATGCAAGATTTAGAACAGGCTGGTTTAGAACAGAACAGCTCGGAACATTACAGTTTAGAACACTACGGTTTAGTGCTGGTCACTGCATCTTCCCAAAGCGAGGGAGAAGCGATCGCCCAAGCTCTTCTCCAGTTTAAGTTGGCGGCGTGTGTCAGTTTAATGCCGATTCGATCGCTCTACACTTGGAAGGGGGAAGTTCACAACGAAGCTGAGTGGCAGTTAATGATCAAAACCGAGCTACGGAACTTTGCACCGATTGCCGCTAAAGTGCAAGAACTCCATTCCTACGAAGTTCCCGAAGTGATTGCGCTGCCGATCGTGGCGGGCTCACCGCCTTATTTAAACTGGATTTCTGAACAGCTTAGTTTCTGAGGAGCGAGTCTGAGAGATTGCCTGAAAAGTTTAGTGGGTTGTCAATTTTCAGTGGATGAGTGAGGAGGAGAGAGTTCAAAATTCAAAATTAAAGACTAGGTAAGTGGGCGTAATTAATTTACAGATAGCCGTGGGGCAAGCATCTCGCTTGCAGGCAAGATGCCCACACTACGTCTGATATTTCCCCACGTCTGACATTTAACTAGGCCGGTCTACTTATTCGTTTTGAATTTTGAATTGATCATTTTGAATTCTTTCATCCCCCATCGTTTATTTCTTGACAGCCCACTAGATTGCTGCCCGATCCTCAAAATCCCCCAATCTGGGGGATTTTGAGGGAGAACGGGTGTGGAAGTCCCCGAATTAGAGGGTTGGGGGCGAGTGTAATAATCTTTGAGGCTTCTCAGACCTTCTCTGAGGCACTGAATTCTCACCGGCTTGGTTCAGCCGCTTGATTAAGACTCTGCCTCAATTTGCCTAACGACAGTTAAGGCTGAATAGCTCACTCCGGCTGTTCCTTCGCCGGGGTGAGTCGAGTCGCCCACTAGCCAAAGGTTCTGAATCGGCGTGCGATTGGCAAATCCAAAAGGTCCAAAGGTAACGACTCGTTGCCCAATGCCGCCAACCACGCCCCGATCGCGCCCGGTGTAGTGGGCAAAGGTTCGGGGGGTGGCGGCTTCGGTGTGAACCAAGGTATCGGGCGTGAGGTTAAAAAACTGCGACAAATGGGCGATCGCGGTTTCGGTATAGTGTTGCTTTAATCCTTCATAGTCTTGGCACTGCTCCCAGGCGGTGGGGTCAGTAAACGAAGAGGCAATCACCGTGGCGCATCCTTCCGGCGCACGTCCATCGCCTGCATGGCTCACGGAAACGAAGAGAGAATTATTTTCGGCAATAGGGCCCTCATAGTCATACAAAAATTGCAGATGGGGCGGACAGTCCGAAGGAATCGCGGCTTGCTTAACGCCCAAATACACCACAAAGGCACCCGAAGCCGAAGGCAATTTTTCAACTCGGTGCTTGTACCCTGGGGGGACTTGTTCGCCTAAAAGCTGCACCAGGTTTTGCACGGTCACGTTTGCAACGACGTGATCGGCTGGTTCTGTCCAAACTTTGCCTGTTTTTGGGTTGTAAATTTCAACGCTGCGATCGCCATTAATTTTCTGCACAGAATGACGCATTAACAGCTTGCCGCCGTCTCGCTCTAGGGAAGTGACCAGGCGATCGCTCAATACCTGCATACTGCCTTGCAAGTGATATAACCCCAATGGTGCTTGCGAAACGCCCAGAGCCGTTGCTGCGTATAGCAAGGCAGTTTCGTCAGCGTTCACTTGAGAATAGAGCTTGAGCTGTAAATCTAAAAAAGTTTTCAGCCGGCGATCGTGTCCTAAGCCATACAGGCGCAGCATTTGCCCCACCGTCGAAAAAGTATAGGGCACCGTCATCAGCGTATCTGGGCGAACCGCTTGCAGCAGTTGTAAAACATCCCAAACATTACGGGGCGGCAAGATGGGATCGCGGGATTGAAACGCCCAGCTCTGGCGAAACAAATCAGCCAACAACTGCCAGAAGGGTTCACTCCTTGGAAACTGACGTTGGCGCTCAGCTTTCCAGCGATCGGGGTCGCGCCAAACGCGGATGGGTTCGGTTTCACCTGGCAGATACACCGCACAAGCCGGATCGCAGAAGGTGGCGGCGGGTGGTTCAATGCCGAGTTCAGAGAAAATTCGGTGGTGAATGCCGCCGGGTTCTAGCCCAGCCACTTGGGTCGCGCCCACATCAAACGTAAAGCCGCGCCGCTGAAACGTAGACGCGCAGCCACCCGGAACGATCGCCTGATCGAGCACTAAAACTTGATAACCCCGATGTGCCAGAAGCGCTGCCGCCGTCAATCCACCAATGCCAGCTCCCACAACGACCACTCGACGCTTTCGGTTTGAGCGAAGACTTTCCATGAGAATTTATTTATATTTCTTAACATTTTTATTTTAGCGAGGTTTGGGCACGCAACGCTTTAAGACAAAGACTTATGAGTCTTTTGAGTCTTCGGAAGAGTCTTCGGAAGAGTCTTTGGGACGAAAAATATGCGCATGATCGGGATTGTAAAGACGCGATCGCCCCCCCTCTTTCTTAAACCTATTGCCCTTAAACCCACTGCCATCCACATTGCCCGCCAGCTCCAACGCCGGACTAATCATATAGAGTGTTGTTCTGAGCAAGTTTTCCCGCTCTGTAATCGCCGCCATTTCGCTCAGGGGCACCACCCACAGCTTCTCATCTTGCCAACCCAACCGAAAACAAACAGCAACCGGGCAATCGCTAGGATAGTGCTGCATCAGCTTGTCTTGCGCAGCTTGAACATGGCGGGCGCTCAGGTAAAGGCAAAGGGTGGCTTGATGAGCTGCCAGAGCAGCGAGGTCTTCAGGCTCAGGGACACGAGTATGCCCGCTAATGCGCGTCAAAATAATAGTTTGCACCAGCTCAGGAACGGTCAGTTCGACTTTCAGGCGGGCAGCAGCAAGCTGGAAAGCACTAATGCCAGGAATCACTTCAAAAGGAATTTCGGCAGCCGCGAGGGCTTGCATTTGCTCGGAGGCAGCGCTGTAAAGGCTGGGGTCGCCTGAATGGAGCCGCACGACCGAAAGGCGCGATCGCACTCGATCAATCATGAGAGGCAGAATTTCTTCTAAGGTCTTATTTGCTGTCCGAATGACCTCTGCATCGGGATGCGCCCACTGCAAAATTTGGCGAGGCACAAGGGAGTCGGCAAACAAAATCACGTCAGCATTTTGCAGAAGCGTTTGAGCCCTGACGGTCAATAAATCAGGGTCACCAGGACCTGCACCCACGATGTACACTTTTGGCTCTAAACGAATAGGACTCATGGGGTGATGTTAGAAAATAAACTGATTAAATAGCAATTTGGGTTGACCTAAAAGCCAATCTGCTCAAGAAGCCCTTAAGAAAAGATGCCCTCTTTTAAAGAGTGTATGAACTCCCTGTATAAACACCGGACATTCTGCTGGCTGTGAGTAAAAGTAGCTGGTAGATGCACCCTGATTCAAGCCCCGGAGGACTTCCTCTGGGGTCTTTCTTTAGATAGATATCACTGGGTAGAGCAAAAGGCTCCAGGAAAACCCTTACATTTTTTGCCCTTGCATAAAGACTAGATGAACTCTTCAGACAATCACCGGATATCCTGGTTCGGCTGAGTAAAAGTGAATGGTAGATGCACCCTGATTCAAATCCTGGAGGTTCCCTCTGGGATTTTTTTTGCCTATTCAACTTGGGTGCTGCTTGAAGGTGAGTTTTCTAGGGCTGCTGATTTTTTAGGGCTAATGATTTTCTAAGGGTGTGGGGGAAATAACGTCGGGGAGCGATCGCCGCATTTTGTACAGCCAAAACAACCCTGCTCCGCCTAAAACAATGCCCAACAGACTCACGAGTTGAGCAATCCGCAGAGGTCCGAGCATTAAACTATCCATCCGCAATCCTTCAATCCAAAACCGTCCTAAGCTATACGCTAGAAGATAAGTCAAAATTAAAGTGCCATTTTTTAACCTATGGTTTGGCTTCAGCCCCCGGAAAAACAGCGTTAGCAAAATGGCGAATACTCCTAAGTTCCACAGCGATTCGTAAAGAAACGTTGGGTGGAAGTACTCAAACTGAGTGTAATCACCGGGTCGTTGGGCGGGTGGAATATAAAGCTTCCACGGCAAATCGGTGGGACGACCGAACGCCTCAGAGTTGAAAAAATTGCCCCATCGCCCGATCGCCTGACCCAAAATTACAGACGGTGCAACTAAATCGGCTAGCACCCAAAACGAAATTTTGTTTAGCTTAGCAAATAGCAGGCTGGCAAGCGTACCGCCAATCAGCGCCCCATGGATAGCAATGCCTCCATGCCAAATTGCCAAAATTTCTGCCGGACGAGAGGCATAACTGTCCCACTCAAACGCAACATAGTAAAGCCGCGCACAGGGAATCGCAGCAACGACCAGCCAAATTGCCAGATCACTGATTAAGTCTGGGTTTACGCCGCGCCGCTTTGCCAAATAGGTCGATAAACTCACCCCAATTAAAACCGCAGAGGCAATCAGCAGTCCATACCAGCGAATGGGCAAAGGACCAATCATAGGTCCAGGAGAAGCCAGTTGAGCTATTTCCAGTGGAACCATCAGGCTTGCAGTATCGAGTAACATGGCTGCCCTTGGGTAAAGTGGGGTAGAACCTAGTGGTTCTCCTCACCATCTACAAATATTGATTGTATCTGCAACGCTGTCGTCTGAGTCATGAACGGGTGGGATGCGCTCCTCAGAAAACTAGCGTTGCTGAATGCAAGTATGAAAGCCCCCTAAATCCCCCAAATTGGGACTTCCGAACCCTTCAAAGTCCCCCAATTTGGGGGGGGCGAGAGAACGGTTAACTTAGATCAGTTCATACTTTGATTCAGCAACGCTGAAAAACTTTACCGACAGGGTTTTTCGATCGCAAAGATGTTTTCTAAAGTGGTAGCGTGTAATTCACTCTCTCTTCTAAATTAAAGTGTCCCAGCAACCCCCAACTCCGACCACCGAGACACTCACGCGCATTCAAATTTTGATTGCTATGGGGGTGACGGCTGTGGTGCTGCTCATCGTTGCTCGTTTGTGGCTCCTGTTTGACCCGGCTGAAATGCTCCCTATAAAGTGGGCAGGAGGACGATCGCTCCTCATTGGCATGGCTCTGGGGCTAGGCATTACGGCGGCTAGTGCGATCGCCTATCAGGTCTGGGCGGCTTACCGCCAAAGCGCCGACTTTTACCTGGCAATGGTTCTGACCCCGCTGAACTGGATAGACTTAATTTGGCTAGGATTACTCCCCGGCATGAGCGAAGAGCTATTGTTTCGAGGGGTCATGCTGCCCGCCATTGGTTTGACCTGGTTCGGCATTTTGATCTCCAGCGCCTGCTTTGGCGTGATGCATTTTAGTGGAACCCAACACATTCCCTACGTCATTTGGGCAACGTTCATTGGCGGAGTGTTGGGCTATAGTGCTGTTGCGACAGGAAGTTTGTTGGTTCCCATCGCCGCCCATGTCACCACAAACGTCGTCTCAGCGTGCCTCTGGAAACTCGGCAGAAGCCGTTGACGAAAAATTATTGGGGGTGCCCAGTCACCTGCAAGAGGCGCTGCTGCCAAAGGTCATCCACTGTCACAAATTGATATCCGTGTTGCAGCAGGATGGGAATGATCTGAGCGCGATCGCCGCCACATCTTCGCCGCCACAAGCGCCATCGTGCAGCACAATCAACGACCCATTTTGGACTTGGCTTAAAATCCGTCTAGCCGCCACCTCGATTCCCGGACGCACCCAGTCTTCCGGCACAACGCTCCACATCACGGGACGATAGTTCCACCGCGCTAAATCTGCAAGGGTGCGGGGCGTAAATAAGCCATTCGGCGGACGCACATCTCGGACGCGGTATTGAACTTCGGTAAAATCGAGCTGGCAAGATTGGGCGATCGCTCGTTGCGTTTCAATTAAACTTTGCTGCAACGCCCCAGATGAAAGCTGCGGAAACGAGCGGTGATCATAGCCATGGAGCCCCACCCAGTGCCCCTGCCGCCAAACGGCTCTGGCGATTTCTGGAAAACGTTGCACACAAACTCCTAGCCAAAAAAAGTTAGCTTGAATCTGGTACTCATCCAAAACTTTCAGCAACGGCAGACTGTGGGCAGGATGGGGACCATCATCAAGGGTGAGAGCGATCGCCTTAACATCCGATCGCCCCGACCACAAGCAACCGGGGAACGCGGGTTTAAGAACCTTATATAGGAGAGGATAAACAGGAGCTAGCTGCACGTTGCCATGAATCGGGTTTCCGAAATCGATTGTATGAAATTGCTAACCTTAGGAGTCGCTTAGTAGAAAAGTTTAAACCTATTTGCAAGACCCTTTCCTTCAGAAAAACAGTTTGGGGAGAGGGATCTTTAAACAGGCAGGGAAACTAAAGGTTCATCCCTTCAGCAATGCCCCAAAATCAATTTTGTGAACCATAGCTCTTTCGTGCCAGTGCTGACTGAAGCAAAGACACTAACACATCACCATGCAAGGGTTTCACCAAAAAGCCATCAAAGCCTGGGTTATCTTCTTGCCGCTGCCAACTCGGTGCATGAGAATCTGTTAATGCCAAAATAGTGCCGTCGCAAGCATCAGCAATGTGGCGAAATTGATGAATCAATTCTTCAGACCAAGCGCTTTGACTACCGGACAAAATAATGAGGTAGGGCGGAACCTGGCTGGCTCTAGCCACTGCTTGGTCAGGAGAGTCAGTGACCACCATTGAGCAACTCAACCGATGGAACAATGACTCTAAGGGCTGCAAGTCGTTAGAGTTTTGCTCTAAGACCAAAACATAGTTATGAGAATTGTAAGGCGATTTCATACGAGGCTCATAAGGCTATTCGTTAATGTAGCTTGCCAATTCAGCGCCACTTTTTGAAAATATCTCTTGAAAGTCTCTAACCTCAACCGTTTTAATATAATTCTTTAATTTTAGAGCTTCCATCTTTCTTAGCATTGGTGTTTAGAGCGAAGCCCTAGAAGAGACACAGCGATTCTCTAAAGAGAGTAGTAATCTCTGAACCGAGTCTGCCCAGCAATTCCAGTTCAAACGCTGGTCATATTCTGTGCGAGCCCCCACCACGAGCTGTTGGTAATGAGCCGGGTCAGCCAGAATCTGAACGAGGCGATCGGCGTAATCTAAACCACACGCACTTAGAGGTAACAGGTATCCATTCTGACCGTTTCTCACAATGGTAGAAATCCCTCCCACGTCTGTCGTCAGGACAGGCAACCCAAAGGCACCGGCTTCGCACAATGCAATGCCATAACACTCGGCACGACTGGGTAGTAGCAAAAAATGAGAGTGTTGAAGCAGTTGGTTGAGGCGATGACGGTGCTGAGGACAGTTTTTATCTAGGTGCGGGATGACGGTCAACTTTTCGTGACGAATATGGGGCGGTGGCACGCTTCCCACGACGACCAGTTCAGCGTTGATGTTTCGATGCAGCAACTCTAGCAGAGTTTGAAAGGCAACATCCCCGCCTTTGCGCTGCCAGTCTACGCCAATAAATAATAGACGGCACGGCACGAGGGAATGGGTGTGTCTGTTTTGCAGGACTTCAGACGTAGAGGGGGGATGTTCTAAATTGGCTCCGAAGGGGATGACACTCACTTTGCTCGGAGCAACGCTGTAGTCTTCGATCGCCGATTGAGCCGCCCACTGAGACGGATAGATGAGGTGCACAGCCTTGGTCAGGGCGATCGCCTCAAATAGCTCAATCTTGTCCAACGTTGCCCGATCGAGCTGGGACTGTTGACCGGGAACATGGGTGTAGAGGTGCTCTTGACAAAATAGTTTGGCAGTCGAGTCGGATAAATAAACAATGGGAACTGAGGTGTTCAGTAAACTAATTTCTTGGGAGGCGATCGGCGCAACAATAAAATTGCACCCTGCCTCACAAATTTGCTTCTCAACCTGGTTGAGCCACTGCCTCCGAATAGGAGGATAAAAGGGAGGAGGAACCAGCACACTCTTAAGTTTTTCCCGGTAACCCAACAATTTTCGCTGCCAAGTTGGGTAAACCTTCGGGGTTCCTAAATGGGTCACTTGCAGCCCATTTTGAACCAAGGCTTGCTGCATGTAAAACAGCGTGCCCGACCATTGAGTCAAATCTAAATAGTTGTGAGCCGACAAAAAGCCCACTCGAATCGGGAAGCTAGGGTCGCACTGTGGATGAAGACAAACGGATGCTAAAGAGCTCATAGAGGCAGGTGAGACGAGTGGTACCGTTCCTACAAGAGTTTGTTCAGGTGGGTGAACCTGAATTTTCAAACAGGAATTTTTGGACCCAAGAATCACTAATCATGGCAGCCCAACTTCACAAGGGACAATCTATCTGATAGAAATATCGGTTGATAGAAATATCGACTTGTAGAAATTGAGGCTGCAACAACTACTAATACAGGTATAAATACGAGTATCGGAAAATACCTAGAAAATAGCCGTACAAGTCCTTTAAACTTTATAAGTTCTTGAAAAATCTCTTCCCTGACTTCATAGCAAGTCTTTAAACTGAGGGGTTTCTTGCAGTTGTTTGAGAATTTTCTTGATGTCTTGAGTGCGATCTTTTTTGACCACCAGAGTCACGTTTCCATCTCGCACAATCACCGTATCATCCATGCCAATGGTGACGATTAGTTCTTCTTCGCCTGTAGCATAGAGCAAGGCTCTTGAGGTGTCTAGCCCCACATGGCGGGCTAATTCAACGTTGGGCTGATCTGCCTTAAGTAAGCGATCGAGGGCATTCCAATCGCCTAGATCATCCCAGGCAAAGGTCACCGGTAAAACATAGGCTTTTTCAGTTTTTTCCATCAAGGCGTAATCAATGCTCTTTTTGGGCAGGCTGGGATACACCGAAGCGCCTTGCTGTTGCAGCGGTTCCAAAATTTCAGGGGCATGGATTTGCAGCTCTGCCAGCATGACTTTGGCAGGAAAGATGAACATGCCCCCATTCCAGCTAAAGCGCCCGGTGGCAAGAAAAGATTCGGCGGTGGGCAGGTCGGGTTTTTCGGTAAAGCGCTGAACTTTGTAGGCGGGATAGCTGCCAAAAAAACCTGCTTTCTCGCCCTGTTCGATATAACCGTAGCCGGTGGAAGGGTAGGTGGGAGTGATGCCGAGTGTGGCGATCGCCCCTTGACTCGCCGCCAATTCTTCCGCTGCCCGCAGCGTTTGCTCAAACGCATCTTGGTCGCCAATCCAATGATCGGCTGGGAAAAAGCCAATCATGGCATCTTCACCCTGGCGCTTAGCAATCTCTAGGGTCGCCCAAGCCACGGCGGGCGCAGTGTCTCGCCCTTCCACCTCCACCAACAGGTTCTCTAGCGGCAGGTCGGGCAACTGCTGCTGCACCCCGGCTGCCAAGTGTGCTGCCGTAATGACCCATAGCCCTTGCCAGCCACCTGCCAAGTCTAAAAGGCGATCGGCAGTCGCTTGCAACAGGCTTCTGCCACTGCCATCTAAACTCAAAAATTGCTTAGGACGCTGTTTGCGGCTGAGGGGCCAAAACCGCTCGCCTTTACCACCAGCTAAAATTACAGGAATCATGAGGCTTTGTTTTGAGATATCGCTAAGGTTTTCAGAACGAGAGCACCTCATCAGGACAAGAAAATTGCTGATGGGTTTTCCGGAATGGGCTGTAGAGCAGTTGAGTCTCTAAAGATATGACTAATGTTCCCAGGCGAAAGACATTTGCTCGGGTGGCATTGGCTCTAGCGCCCAACATGAGCAAAGCTAGCAGGTTTTGGTTTTGTCTAACAGGGTAACGGTTGGTAGCATCATGATGGCATTTGTGCTTAAATTGACCCATTTCGGGGCGTGCTGGTACTGAGCGAACAGTTTGAAGACAGGAACAACCCCTATGATTCTGGGGAGCTATGATTCTAGGGAGTCACCCAAAAGCAAGAGTTGTTCCTAATTGGTTGCTCTAATAATAGAAATTAGGACAACTGCGGTGGTGAGTTTTGGCGATGCGAAGAGGACTGAACGGAGTGGGACAGTTGAAATCTAAGGTAGAGATAAAACCTGAACATCCATCGATTGAGGAGAAGCAATTGGCGGAAAAGGTGCCCCTAGAATTTTCACCGAGAAAGGTTGTTTCTCCCTCGGCTTTTCCTTTGGTCAAATGGCTGGTGCGAGGATTGGCGGTGGGGTTGACGGCTACGACTTCGATCGCCGTGGGCATGACTACAGCACTCATGATGCCCTTGCCCGCCGCGATCGCCCCTCAAGAGCAGGGTCAATCTTTTTCCATTGGCGATGTCCTCAGTAAAGGACTCAACTACCCGATCACTCGCCCCGTCAACATTCTCGTTATGGGCATCGATCTTCCCCTAGATCTCCCCCCTGGCACTAATCCCCATGTGTTCTCAGGGCGGAGCGATACGATGCTCTTGGTTCACCTTGACCCCACTAACCAGTCCATCAACATTCTCTCGGTGCCCCGCGACACTCAGGTTTCCCTGCCTCAAGAAGGTCTGCTTAAGATTAATCAGGCGAACGTCATTGGAGGCGCGAAGACTGCCGCCCAAGTGGTGAGCCAAAATCTAAATGGCATTACGATCGATCGCTATGTGCGGATCAGCACCGGAGCCTTTCGGGAAATGGTCGATTTGATGGGCGGCGTGGATGTGTTTGTGCCCATTGATATGAAATATGTAGACGAAACCCAGAAGCTTAATATTGACCTAAAAGCAGGTTGGCAAAACCTAGATGGCGCAAAGGCAGAGCAGTTTGCCCGGTTTCGGAACGACCAATATGGCGACATTGGGCGAGTTCAGCGGCAACAGCAAATGATTCGAGCCTTACGCGAAAAGCTAATGAATCCAGCCATGCTGACTCGGGTTCCTCAAGCCATAGAAATTTTTCAACGATACATCGACACGAATCTTTCCTCAGAAGAACTCTTGGCTCTGGCTGGCTTTGGTTTGAGCCTGAAGCAAGATAATTTTCGCATGGTGATGCTTCCGGGGCGTTTTAGTAGACCCGAAGAGTTTCAGGCAAGTTATTGGATCATGGATACTGATGCCATGGATCAGGTGATGCATGAATATTTTGACCTGAGTTCTGTGGCAGTTCTGAGCCATCAAAGCAGCAGCGCCGACTTAAGAATTGCTATCCAGAATGCCTCCGACGACCCCGCATTAGGCAGCCAGATGGCGACTTATTTGCAAAGTAAGGGCTTTAATAACGTCTACCTGGTAGACGATTGGACAGATCCACTAACCGAGACCCAAATTATTGTGCAACGCGGCGACTTGCAGAGCGCTCGGCGCTAGAATCTATGATAGGAACAGGGAAGGTGATCTCTGCTTCTACGGGCGATCTGGAATCTGATTTAACCATTCGAGTGGGGACAGATTGGAAGTTACAGCCTGGTACGTAAATTAATGGCGAAACGAGGAACGAGCAATGGGCGCGCGATCGCAACGGCAACCTGAATCTCTTGCTGATTCGCTGGGTAGACCGGGGGGAAACGGTTGGGACAGTGGGTTTAGATGGCTCCTCATAGGGGCTTTGGTTTGCCTGTGGCTGATGTTAATGGCTCAGCCTGCGATCGCCCTCCTCGACACGGTGAATTACAACAGCGCCAATCTTACCGACCAAGATTTTTCCAATCAAGATCTGCGGGGCAAAGCCTTTGTCTCTGCCGAAATGCGCGGCATCAATTTTCAAAATTCTGACCTCACCAATGCTCTGATGACTAAGGCGGTCATGCTGAATGGCAACCTGCGCGGCGCGAACTTAACGGGCGCATTGGTAGACCGAGTTTTTTGGGTTGGGGCAGATTTACGGGATGCGATTTTGCAAGAGGCAACGCTGTCCCGCACGAGCTTTAAGGACGTGGCGATCGCCGGAGCCGATTTTACTGATGCGCTGCTCGATCGCTATGAAATGGCTGAACTGTGTAAACGCGCTGAGGGTGTCAATCCTACGACGGGCGTGGAAACTCGTGAAAGCTTGGGGTGTCGGTAGTTTGGTCTATCTCTAGTTTGATTCTCCTAATTCATGCCTCTCTTTAGCCAATCCAGCGACGCATCGGTTGCCAAGCTAGGAAGTCTTCTAGCAAGGATTGATAGCCGTCGCTGTTAGGATGCAAACCGTCGGGATGGAGACGCGATCGCCACCAGTTGTCGCCCCGAGTCAACCACATCTCAAAAATGTCTAGGTAAGGAATTTCTCGGTTTATGCACGCCGTCTGAATCACTTCTTTATAGCGATACTGATCGGCGTGATTGTAATACAGACAGTTAGAGAAGGGCATGTGCGTTTCATTAACTGGAGTCATGCCTACAAAATAGACGGGGCAAAGCGCTGCGGCTTGGTCGAGCAAGTGGGCAACATCTTCTTGAAAGGTCTCAAATTCGGTAAAATTCTTGCCATTCAATCGCCCTAACCGAGCCGAGTCATTGAGCCCGACCGACAGAATGATGGCATCGGGAACCCGATGGCGCAGCTCTCCTCGGTGACTGAACTCTGCTTGCAGCCGTTGAGCCACTTGCCGAACCCGATCGCCCCTTACGCCCAAGTTGTACAGCGCATGATCCTCACCTTGGGGCGACATCCACCGCCGCCGCAATCGCTCAATCCAGCCGCCGCCCTCAGGATCACCAAAGCCATAAATTAAACTATCCCCCAGTGCCACCAGCCTGAGAGTACGGACGGGAACTGGGTTTGACAGGAATTCTTGAGAGGAAGGGCGATCGAGGCTAGTCAGAATTTGCATGTAAAGGCAGAGGCTTGAGCCATAATGGCACAGAAAAATGAACGCAAAAAATACAATTGCCCCTGAGGTTGCCCAAGCAGCAGCAATAGATTAACGGACTTTACCATCTCAGTATAAACTTTGCAATTCTTCGTATTAAGCGCAAAAATGTGATGAGGCGATCGGTAGAAACCCTAGCCTTTTACCCACCTCTTAACTGACAGCAGCAGCCTATCAGAATCAATAGCAGCCTATTAGATACCTAGATCTACTTGAGGGATATCCACAAGCACCGGCTTTAAGAGGAGGTTTGTAAATGAGCGTATCGCCTTACACTTGCCCCCTAAATCTCATCTGGAGATTTAGGGGGCGGATCGGGGTGTTATTTTTATGGTTACAACTATC
>JAAUPA010000311.1 GCA_012034615.1 Leptolyngbyaceae cyanobacterium CSU_1_4
CGAAGCCAGTTTCGATTGGTGTGTACATTTGTTCTTCAAAGTCCCCCAAAATGGGGGATTTAGGAGGCAAAAACACTGCAACGAAGCCAGTTTCGACGGGTGTGTACACGGTAGCTTCCTAAAGAGAAGGGCTGGGGATGAGGGCAATTCATCCCAGGTTCAGCAACGCCATATTTACAAGCCGCTAAGATTCTAAGAACCTAGTGCTGCGCTATGGCTTAGGGTCAATATGCGGCAAAGTAGACAGGGGTGAAGCTAAAGCGGGCAGGATCAATCTTTTTTTCAGCGGCGCAAGCGGAATGGTTAAGGCAAGGCTTGTAGCTTTGACCAAGCTGGGTACATTAGAGCCGGATGCTAGTTTTTGATTTTTCACACCTTCCTTACGTCACCGAAAATAGACGATATGAAACACTTTGCCGTTTTGATTACGCTATTGCGCGATCGCAAAAAGTTCTTAGCCGAAATTCGTCAGAATGTAAAAGTTGAGCGAAAAATTACTTCGCTTTTAATTGCCAGCTCTGCCTTTTTTGCTGTTTATGGAGCCATCATTGGAGCGTCGAGCAGTTGGCAACAGGTCATTTCATCTGCCATCAAACTGCCCGCACTATACTTAATTACCCTGTTAATTTGCTTGCCAACTCTGTACTTTTTTGATATTTTATTCGGTTCTAAGCTCACGTTTGGTCAGTATGCTGCACTTATTCTCACAACTGTATCAGTCATTAGTGTTCTTCTGTTCAGCTTTGCGCCCGTAACCCTGTTTTTTCTCATTTCTATCCATGAGTACACCTTCTTCTTGCTATTTAACGTAGCCATTTTCACAATTACCGGGCTAGTGGGAGTTAAAATGTTCTATGAAGGAATGCGATCGGTGACAACCGCAGAAGACAGGTTTCGGTTGATAGATGCAGATTTTGAAGTAGCACCGATGGATGATTTTTTGCCGAGTAGTGCCGCTGCCAAACCCGCTAGCCGTTTGGCAGATGGAAATGCAGAGGATGATGGACTGCAAAAGACCCGGACTCGGCTCCTACAGCTTTGGCTCGTGCTGTATGCGATGGTGGGCTGTCAGTTGGGATGGACATTGCGTCCTTTCTTCGGCGCACCGGGTGAAACCTTTCATTTGTTCCGTAACTTAGAAGGGAACTTTTATGGTCAGGTTTGGCGGAGTTTGTTGACTTTATTAGGCGTTCAGTAGTTGAGCATTTCAGCAGGCACTCATTAAAAGGATCGAAGTGCGGATGCAGCCCGATTTAGAAGATCTCAGAATTACGCCTAAGGAACTTGAAAATCTGACAGGTCTGGATATCAGTGATACCTTTATGGGTCGAGTTTACAGACCTTCTGTTTTTCAGCATCGCAGTCGGTTGCTTTCGTTTATTTTGACCGAATTTTTAACCTTTGGATTAATCTTAATTTTTTGCTTGCCCATCAGTTTGGTGTTAGCTCGCGGCATTGGTGACTTGTCGGGAGATGCGAGGAGTACCTTTTGGTTTTTGGTGACGACATTGGGGCTGTCAGTGGCGATCGCCTTTAGCTGGAATGCTTTCATGTGGTACAAAGGCAAAAGCCTCAGGGTCTTAGCGCATCTGCTGGATGAAGTGGATCAGCACAACGAAATTATTCAAGCGGTCAATATCATTGACGAGCTAGGCAGCGTCAAAAACTCAACCGTAGTACTCATCGATCGCCATGAAGTGATCGATGCCCTGAATGCGACTCGTGAATCTTTGTGCTGCGGGCTCATGACCGAAAAAATCCTTAGAAAAAACAAACGATTGATTGCCAGACGCTACGAGTTATTTGCCAATATTGAAACTAATATTGCTAGACTGCAACATCTGCAAGTGAACAGTCAAGCGAACGAATATGGGCAACTCTTTAACGAAGCTTTGAGAATTGGTCGCAGTGTTCAACGAGAAATGGAGCGACTCAATACCCATTAACTCAATACTGACTAAGAGTCGGAGATTAGCCGATCTAACGTTTTGCTAAACTGCTGCCGATCGCGTTCTTGATAAACCAGAGCCGCTAAGTGCAACACCGATAGGATGAGGGCGATCGCCGACAGCAAATAGCTATGCAACGTGTACATATGCTCGACTGCTAACGACCCGACCCCGCCTCCAGTCAGGATTTCGCGCAACGATTCACCCACCCATGGAATCGCCTCAATCGTTTTCATTTCTAGCTTGAACCGCCAGTAGCCCGTCTGATTCCAATCTAAAATAATGGCAGTCCAGCTTGCCCCGATCGCCACCAACACCAGAAAAATTCCGCTAACCCAAGCCGATAACCAACTAGGACGGAACTGTCGCCCTAAAAACATCACGACGAGCTGAAGTAATGCCACCCCAATCAGGGCATTGCCTGCAATGTCGTGCAAGCTGCGAATGATGCTACCGCCAGAGACATCGCGGGTAATAAACTCTAACGAGCGATAAGCGCCCCCCGCCGTAGGTTCATAATAAAAAGCCAAGGCAACTCCAGTTAGAGCTGCCAGCAGGACGAGGGCTAGAGCGACCACTGCCAAAATAGTCGTAATTCGTTGAAGTGCGAAGCGATAGTCTAGATTTTTCATAGGAAAAGAAGAGTTTTCTTCGAGAATGAGAAGAAATATTTAGTTTTGTATCTGCATTGTAATAATTCCTAAGCTGAAATGCAGCCTATCTGGCGAGGAATCTACAGACAATCTACCGATAATCTGCGGACATTGCCTGCAAATTTGCCATTCCGACGATTGAACCGCTAGTGAACTCGTTAGAATAAATGACTTAAACCTTGCTCACCCTCCTTACCCCTCTGCGCTCATGATTTCCGAGTTATCCAAAGCGATCGCCGCTCTCAACATTTCTGCCGACTGGATTGGCTTAAGAGCGGTCAAAGACCACACTGCTTACCGTCATGTGCGGGATGGCAATCCTCAAAGTAATGGCAAAACCTTGAGCCAGGGCGTGATGGTTGAAGTCTTGGTCAAGGGGCAAATTGGCTATGGCGCGACCAATTCCTTCCGGCAAGACAGGATTCAGGCGGCGGCTGAGAGGGCTTATCAACAGGCGATCGCCGCCAGCCAGTGGACCATTTATCCCTACACGGCTGCCATTCGCCCCAAAGTGGTCGGTGAGTACATTTCGCCCATTGTCAAAGCTTTAGATGCCCTTAGCTCTGGCGAAGTGAATGATCTTTTAATTCGTCTTTGTAAAAGCCTGAACGTATCGGATCAAATTGTTGAAACAAGCGCCAGCGCCATTACCCAAGAAACCGAGCACTGGTTTGTCAGTAGCAATGGGTCGGAAGTCTATCAAAAGTTTTTGCTGCTGGAAACCCAATATCGGGCGACAGCACAGGAGGGGGCGATCGTTCAAGAACGCAGCAACAATGGCTACCTCGCCCATAGTTACCAAGGCGGCTGGGAGTTATTTTTAGAGCCAAACCTTTGGGAAAAAGCCCAGCGGGTTGGCGAACAAGCCGTAGAACTGCTGACTGCTGAAGAATGCCCCACTGCTACGACTCATTTAGTATTGGCTCCTGACCAAATGATGCTACAAATCCATGAAAGCGTCGGGCATCCCTTAGAGCTCGATCGAATTTTGGGCGACGAGCGCAACTATGCAGGCGGCAGTTTTGTCAAACCCTCGGATTTTGGTCAGCTATCCTATGGTTCTGAGTTGATGAACATCACCTTTAACCCTACGGTTCCTGGAGAATTTGCGAGCTACAGCTTTGATGATATTGGGGCACCTGCTCGCAAAGAGTACATGATTAAAGACGGTGTGCTGATGCGGGGGCTAGGAAGCTTAGAAAGTCAAGCAAGAACGGGCGTTCCAGGTGTTGCTTGTGCTCGCGCGTCGTCTTGGAATCGTCCGCCCATCGATCGCATGGCAAACCTTAACCTAGAACCGGCACCGGATCATTAACCGACCTCATTCAAGAGATTGAGTCTGGCGTTTATATGGAAGCAAATCGGTCTTGGTCCATTGACGATCAGCGCTATAAGTTTCAGTTTGGCTGTGAATACGCCAAGCTCATTGAAAAGGGCAAACTCACAAAGACGCTGCGCAATCCCAACTACCGCGCCACCACGCCCGAGTTTTGGCATAACCTTGTGCGTGTAGGCGGCACCGACACCTGGGAAATGTACGGCACTCCAAACTGTGGCAAAGGAGAACCGAATCAAGCCATTCGAGTCGGACATGGATCTCCCACCTGTGTGTTTGCCAATGTCGAAGTGTTTGGCGGAGGCGCTTAAAAGATGTTTGAAAAGTGTTTTTATTTCGAATCAACACATAAATCAATCGAATATACAAAGCTAATAAAAGAATACCAATTAGTTGTTTAATTATCTCTCGTACAATAAAGCTTCGTGACAAGGCTTCAATCTCACTGCATCCATATGATACATTCATTTTACAGTCGATTTATTGTATCTAAAAACCCAAAAACAACGCCAATTTTCTTCCAGACAAGCTAACAGTTACTTCTTTGAATACACGCACCAATAATCATATTCACCCACAAGCGTGCAGCACGTTAGAGCTTGTCTGTCTGCAATTAAATTAGAAGGCCAGATAAAATTATGAGTTACCTCTGCCGAGAAGTATCATAAGTTTTAACACTTGCACTATATAGAACCAAAGCTTAAGGTTTCAAAAGACCATCAATAAATAAGAAGGAAGTAAAATGTTGTGCCATATGGAAAGTTTAAA
>JAAUPA010000312.1 GCA_012034615.1 Leptolyngbyaceae cyanobacterium CSU_1_4
GTTTGAACGCAAAGTAGAAGCGGGGGCGCAGTTTTTTCAGAGCCAGCTAATTTGCGATTTCGATCGCCTAGACAAGTTTATGACCCAGATTGCCAGTGGTTGCAATAAGCCCGTTTTGGCAGGCATATTTCTTCTCAAGTCTGCCAAAAACGCCCAATTCATTAACCGTAATGTTCCAGGCGTTGAAATCGCCCAAGAAATCATCGATCGCCTAGAAAAATCGGCTCATCCCCTGCAAGAAGGCATCGCGATCGCTGCCGAACAAGTCAAGATTGCCCAACAGCTTTGCCAAGGCGTGCATCTAATGGCAGTCAAGCGAGAAGACCTCATTCCCCAAATTTTAGACCAAGCAGGAATTCATCCTCTCATTCCCTAAAAGCCTTTACTGTCCAGCCTTTACAGCATCCCTAGATTAGATTTCTACCTCATTCCGATGTCAATGATGGGTGTCACACCCCTTGTGCAATTTGGGTTCTCTTGCCATCATGCAACCAGTGACGATTTTCAGGAACTTTTAATTCCCCAGGCAAATTGCTTGGGGTTTTTTATAAAGTTTTATTCAGTTAAAAAACTAAAAAAAGCCTAGGAGATCATTGTTGTGTCTCCCAGGCTTTTTTACGGTTAAACCCTAGTTATTTCAAACCTGTCACTGTTCTGTCAAGAAATAAAGGATGGGGATGAAAAGAATTCAAAACGATCGAATTCAAAATGATCAATTCAAAATTAAAGGCTGTTCATTTTGAATTCGATCGCTTTTTCCCACCTACCAAAAATTAACAACCCACTACGGCTTTGCAACGCTCTCAATGCTGGCGCCCAGTGCCGTTAGGGCATCCATCACCTGGGTTGAGTCGGGTTGGGCTTCGCCTAAAGCCGTATTCACGCTGCCGACGTTAGTTTCGATCGCCGTGTAACCGTCTGCTGAGGCAGCTTTAATCCCTTCTCCAACTTTCGACCAAGAATCGCCAAACTTAGCAAACTCTTCCTTCGCCTTAGCAAAGTCGCCTGCTTCCACCGCTGTCTTCGTATTGGTTACCACGGACATGAGTTCGCCTGCACCCATAGCTGCCGTCCCGGTGGTCATTGCGGTTTGAGCGGTATCTTTTGCTGCGCCTGCCGCATCTTTTGCCGCATCAGCCGCAGTGTTGGCAGCGCCTGCCGCATCTTTTGCTGCATCAGCCGCAGTATTAGCCGCATCGGTTGAAGCTTGCTGAGCCGAATCTACCACAGAAGGATTGGTAGCTTGGTCGGGGTTAGAACAGCCTGCTAATGACAACAGACCAACCGTACCCAGAGCGAGTAATTGACTAATACGAATCATGAGTAAGCTCCTCAAAAACGATTTCTTCTTTCAATACGGTCTACCCTACACCCACGATGTGAGGATTTCATGGAGACGCAGATTTTAGAGAAACACAGCGTTCAGGGAGACACAATTTCATGGCGAGCCTCGGGCAAAATTAGCATGGCATCCCCAAAGGAATAAAACCGGTAGTGCTTGGCGATCGCCATCTCATACAAATCCATCAGTCGTTGCCGCCCCACCAACGCACTCACCAACATCAGCAAACTCGATTTAGGCAAATGAAAATTCGTAATCAACCCGTCCACCGTTCGCCACCGATACCCAGGGTAAATAAAGAGCTCGGTCTTACCGCAATACGGCACCAGCGTTCCACCCTGCGAAGCGCCTTCCAGCGATCGCGCCGCCGTCGTCCCCACGGCAATCACCCGTCCGCCCCGAGCCTTGGTTTGCTGCACTTTCTCAACCGTTTGGAGCGGCACTTCTACCCACTCTCCGTGCATTTGATGCGCTGTAATATTCTCGGCTTCGACTGGGCGAAAGGTGCCCACACCCACATGCAATGTCACAAAAGCTCGGGAAATGCCTTGGGCTTGCAAACGGGCTAAAAGCTCTGGAGTAAAGTGTAACCCTGCGGTAGGGGCAGCGGCAGAACCTGGGCGATCGCCATACACCGTTTGGTACTGCTCTGGCTCTGCTTGCGACTGCGTAATGTAGGGCGGCAAGGGCACCTGTCCCAACTGAGCCAAAACAGCAACCAAAGGCTGTCCCGTAGGCAACTCAAATTGGAGAATCCGTCCCCCCGTTGCCTCATCCACCTCCAAAACTTGAGCTTGCAGGCTGATCAACTCCGGCGATCCAAACTCAATCCGAGCGCCAGACTTCAACCGTTTTCCAGGTTTCACCAATGCCAACCAGCGATCGGGACGCAATTCTTCTAGCAACAAAACCTCGGCTTTGCCACCGCCCACCCTATTTCCATACAGCCTTGCCGGAATCACCCGCGTATTATTCAGAACCAAGAGGTCATTGGCTTTGAGCTGTTCGGGTAAAGCCCGAAAAATTTCGTGTCGAATATTGGGAAAAGCATCCACCACCAGCAAGCGAGAACTGTCCCTCGGCACGGCTGGGTTCTGGGCAATCTGCTCAGACGGCAAATGATAATCGTAGGCTGACAGTGAAAAATCAGGGTTAGAAGAGGGGAGACTAGACACGGTTTCGATTTACAACTGAAGAAGGATTAAGGGCAAGAATAATGCTTTAGAAGGTTGCATTGAAGCATGAGTCTCCCAAAGCTGGCTCATTTAAACCACATTGGGGGGAATCCCGATAGTAGGACGGGGATGTCTCCCCTATCTGTTTGGTGCATTTCTCGCAATGATAAATATGTAAGCGCTTGCCAGGACTGTCAATCCATGGAATACCTCTATTACCTCGCAAATGCCAGTCTCACCCTTCGAGTGGTCGAGCATCTCCATGTTATGCCTTGGCTTCCGGTTCGCTTTATTACTGTCATTCATCAAATTGATGGATGGGTCGTTAAAGTTAAGCTTGATCGCCCTTTAGATCCGCAAGAGAATGGCGATTTCCGCGCTTTTCTCAACGAGCAAGGCATACCCTACGAGCCTGAAATTCGGGTGCGGATGGCGCTTTGGGGTTTAGAAACGGGTCAGTCTCCAGTTGAAGTGATGCGACGATACCAAGTAGCAGTTGTATCCCATGGCAACCCCGATCGCACAGATATTGAAGAGTTCCGTCAGCAGTTTGTTCAAGGCTTGGGCTATTGCCCCGAAACGCTGGCTTAGTGTGGAACTAAATTTTGGGTGGTGAACTTGAGGCGTACATTGTGCGCCTTTTTTTGCGCTTTTTTTGCACTTTTTCAAGGGCTCAACTTTCTATCCAAAGCCTATCGATCGAAGGCAGCAGGAATATATTGCTTGAGCGTGAGAAAATATCCGGCGATCGCCACGCCTTGACCTAACTTCACAGGGCTAGAAATCTGTAGTGCTTCTTGGGGCTGACCCAGCCGACGACTGGTGATGCGACGACAATGCACTAATGCCACATCAAACGAGCAGGCAACTCAGACAAAGCGGGATAAGTGGCTAAAAATAATTGAGCCGATCGCCACAATTTTGTCTGTTTTGAGCATTCACCGCCAATATCCCATCAGCATCCCAATTACCACTGCTCCGAGCTTTCACCTCCACAAACGCCAAATTGCCAGAAGCATTAGAGCAGCTAGGGCGGCGATAAGCCACCAAGTCTAATTCACCCAGAGGGCAACGCCAGCGTCGTTCCAAAATCTCCCACCCTTGTTCAACCAACCATCGCGCTACCAAAGCTTCTGCCAGTGTGCCTTTAGCGAGAGCAGCTTGCTTAGCGGCTTTGTCTGAAGAGGAGGAGAACATGGAAGAAAACTCACAAAGAGGTAGGGAAAGGGTGCCCAGATTAAACTTTAATACGCTGCCCTCTAGATTCAGGTAGGATCAAAATTAGGATTTCATTTAAGCCTATTCTGTATTTCACATGATTTTATCGCATCAAAAAGTGAGTCTAGTTTTCGGTGGAATAAGAGGTTGCGTTTGTGTTTTGGTGATGGCGATCGCCATCCTCACGTTCCTTTGCCCTCCTGCCTTTGCTCTCGACTACAACCGCGAATCCCTCATCCAAGCCGATTTTTCAGGACAAGTCTTAACCGATTCCGAGTTTACCAAAGCCAACATGCGCGGGAGCAATCTCAGCCATGCTGACCTGCGCGGCGTTCAGATGTTTGGCACCAATTTAGAGGGCGCAAATTTAGAAGGAGCCAATTTAAGCTACGCCACCCTAGACTCAGCGCGGATGGTCGATGCCAACTTGAAAGACGCAGTATTAGAAGGCGCTTTTGCTGCCAGCACTAAGTTCAATCGTGCCAACATTGAGGGCGCAGACTTTACTGATGTATTGATGCGGAAAGATATGCACGACATTCTCTGTGAAGTGGCAACGGGCACAAATCCTACCACCGGACGGGAAACCCGTGAAACGTTGGAATGCGATTAATAAATCAAGCTAAGAATTTTCTCAGCCTCTAAGAACTTGTTGGGGGTGATAGGCTAGTTGACTGACAAAGCTCGAACGGCTCTCACCCCAACCTCTCTCCTAGGGACGATTCTCTAACAAGAGAAAAACTGCTTGAATTCTGTAATCTCGTTAGCCATCAAAATTAGGAGCAATGTAACAATGCGGGATTTAAGTTTTTTCTTCAACTAACGAATCAGCCCTACAACCCCTCTCCCAGCAGGGGCGACTGTGTACACACAAGTTGTTGAAGATCGCTACGCTCCTGGCGAACCGCCCCCTAAATCCCCCATTCTGGGGGACTTTGAAGCACAGAACTGGCTTGGAAGTCCCCCA
>JAAUPA010000313.1 GCA_012034615.1 Leptolyngbyaceae cyanobacterium CSU_1_4
ATGCTATGGCCTCTGATCGCCCCCCTAGAGTCCCCCATTCTTGGGGGAACTTTTGAAAGGTTCGGAAGTCCCCAGAATGGGGGGATTTAGGGGGGCAAATTCATACGTGATTCAGCAACGCCAATTTTTTCTGCTCACCTAGAAGTCAGAAGAGCCGTTTACAATTTGGTTTGCTTAGATTGTATCAAACATGCCAGTTTTAGAATTCTTTTAGATCTATTAGTAGACTATTCAATTTCATCAGAAATCACTTAGGAGGATGTTGAGCCGCTGACCAAAAAGATCTCTGGTAAACCTAGTAGTCTTTGGCGTAGGGGAGTTGCAATAAAATAACGTCCCGAACCGCCCCTAAATCCCCAATCTAGGAGACTTCCGATCCTTTCAAAGTCCCCCAGATTGATTTAGGGGGCTAGAAAGCTAGAGCATCCCACTGGGACTTTATTTCAACGCAGACCCCTAAGTTCGCCTACCCACGAACTAGGGGCTTCAGTGCCTTGTCTGCATCTTAGCCGTATAAATGGTGGCTGTATTTGTGCCGAGGTCTACCAGTGAGGCATTGCTTTAACCGAGTTAAAGTATTAATTTACAAACTTTCACTGAGTCCATTAGTTCATAACATTCATTCTTCTCGTGCAGGAGCAATCATGACAATTGACATCGGAAGAAAAGCGGTTGGAGTAAGCAAAACTATTCCCGCCTCTCCTCCCAATATTCAGCAAGCTTTGGCACAAGCTGCTGCGGGGGTGGCGCTTCGTTCGGTTACCAAAAAATATGGTTCTGTAATAGCGGTGGAAAACATTACGCTTGATATTCCGGCTGGTAGGTATTGTTGTCTCCTCGGACCGAGCGGTTGTGGTAAAACCACTGTGCTGAGGATGATTGCTGGACACGAAGATATTACGAGCGGCGATGTTCTAATTGGCGATAAGCGAGTCAACGATTTGCCAGCCGCTAAACGCAGCACTTCCATGATGTTTCAAAGCTATGCGTTGTTCCCTCACAAAACGATTTGGGAAAATATTGAGTTTGGCTTGAAAATGCAAAATGTCAAAGAGTCAGAACGCCGTGCCCGCGTGGGAGAGATTCTGGAAATGATTGGTCTGAGCCACACGAGCGATCGCAAGCCTACTCAACTGAGTGGCGGACAGCAACAGCGAATTGCTCTCGCCCGAGCACTCGTCACTCGTCCACAGGTGCTCATGCTAGATGAACCCCTCAGCGCATTGGATGAAAACCTGCGAGTCCGAATGCGAACTGAACTGCGCAAAATTCAAAAGCAATTCGGCTTAACCTTTATCCAGGTCACGCACCATGTCGAAGAAGCCTTTTCCCTCTCAGACATGGTAGTAGTCATGACTCACGGTCGGCTAGATCAAGTTGCAACTCCAGATGAATTATACAATCGCCCCGGCTCTCAATTTGTTGCTAAGTTTATGGGCGACAACAATATTTTTACTGGTAAAGTGAAAAATGTGATCAGCGATGCTGAGTTAGATGTGGTGCAATTAGAAGTAGAGGGTTTCGGTATTCTGTATTGCCGAGGCTACTCTAGCCCAATTGGCACAGAAGCCGCTTGTTCGGTTCGCCCTGATTTAATTCATGTGGAAGCTTACGACCCAGACATTGCTGCCGGCTCAACGTTGGCAGGAAACCAAGTTGTGGCTCGAATCACCGCTGTAGAAATGACTGGGTATGTGACCCGAGTTTCGCTGATGGCTGAAGCAACCGGGCAAGAACTGCTCTATAAAGCTCGTACGAATGACTGGAATCGTGACTTTTTGAGCGAGGGTCAGTTAGTCGTTCTCAGTTGGTCAAAGATGATTGTGTTTTTCTTCCCTATTAAAACTGCATTCTACAATTTTTTCTAATCTTGCATGATTGATCGGTTACGCAGATTCGTTTTTACCAGATTTTTTTTGTTCTCCCCTGTTGTATTTGTGAGCTTTAATCCCCATGTCAAAAATTAGTCGTCGTCAAGTGATCAGAACCGGTCTTGCTGCGGGAGCAATGGTTGCGGCAGTGAGCTGTAGTTCTAAGAAGGAAGCCTCAAGCGGAGGGGGCGCTCCAGGCGTGATCACCAATTCTTATAAAGATGTCACCCTCCGATTTATTGGCACCGGAGCTGCTCAAAGTAAGGAGATTAAGGCTCAAGCCGAAAAAGATTTGGGCTTCAAGATTCAATTGCGGGCGCTGGGCACGGAGGAAAATAACCAGATTGCGATTACTCAACCTAAGCAATATGACATTTTTGATGGGGAATATTTCAGTTTGCCCCTCGTCTATCCATCGGGAAACCTGCAACCGATCGATGTGAGAAAAATTAGAAACTGGGACAAAATTGTTCCTTACTTCACCACGGGTCAGTTTGGCGAGGGAGCAAAGGTTAACAATTCCCAGGGTACGGCTCCGTTCAAGGTAATGTATGTCAAAGATCAGGATTCTAAGGAGTTTTCACCGACTGCGACAGATTGGGCAACCTTAATCCCCTTTCAATATAACGCTGATACCTTGGGTTATCGACCCGACTTGACGGGTAAGAAAATTGAATCTTGGGCAGAGTTGCTGGATCCAAAATTCAAAGGTAAAACGGCTCTGTTGGATATTCCCTCGATCGGGATTATGGATGCCGCTATGGTGGTGGAGGCAGCAGGCATGATGAAGTTTGGCGATAAGGGCAACATGACTAAGGCAGAGCTGGATCAAGTGACCGATATGCTGATCAAGCTGAAGAAGGAAGGGCAGTTCCGAGCCTTTTGGAAGAACTTTGATGAGTCTGTTAATTTAATGTCGTCTGGAGAAGTGGCGCTGCAATCGATGTGGTCACCTGCGGTTACTGCGGTTAAAGCACGAGGTATTAACTGTGTGTATGCTCCGCTTAAAAGAAGGGTATCGGGGGTGGGGTGGAGGGATTGGAGTGTCTAGAAACCTAGAGGGTGTGGCGCTGGATGCGGCTTACGAGTATCTGAACTGGATGCTAGATGGCTGGATGGGTGGATTTTTGGCTCGTCAAGGTTATTACAGTGCTGCGCCAGAGACCGCTCGTCAGTTTATGAAGCCTGAGGAATGGGATTTTTGGTATGAAGGCAAGGCAGCGGCGATCGATATCATTGACCCGTTTGGTAAAAAGATTGAATCGAAGGGAGCAGTGCGCGATGGGGGTTCCTTTAAAGAACGCTTTGCTAACATTGTTTGCTGGAACTCTGTGATGGAGGAGCAAACCTATTTAGTTCAGAAGTGGAACGAATTCGTTGCTGCTTAGATGATTAGCCCTCTGATGATTAGCCCTCTGATGACAAAGATCTGTCTAATCCCCAGGATTGCTTCTTGCTCCAATTCTGCCGTCAATCTTAATCCCATGATGCTTAAATCCCATGACTGTTACTCCTAACCTTCCGACGTCTTTACCGCCAGTACGTTCCAGTCGAGCTCAGCCGTTTAGCTGGAAAGCACTTCAACCCTATTTGTTAGTATCGCCGCAAACGATCGTGCTGTTGTTGTTTTTAGTGTTGCCGATCGCTGCCATTATTATTGTCAGCTTTTGGAACTTTAATGGTTATTCCATGATTCCGGGCTTTACGCTGGCAAATTACATAACGGTTTTTACTTCTAAAGTCACGATCGCTACGTATCTCAACACGTTTAAGTTTACGGGTATTGTTTGGTTCATTTGTTTACTCATTAGCTATCCTATTGCTTATTTTCTATCGTTCCATGTCAAAACTTCTAAGTGGCAAACCATTTTGTTTTTAGTTTGTACTGTCCCGTTCTTGACATCGAACATTATTCGGATGATTTCCTGGATTCCGTTTTTGGGACGAGAGGGGTTATTGAACCAGGCATTGATAGGCTTAAATCTAACTGATCAGCCCATTGAAATGTTTTTATTCTCCGACTTTTCGGTAATCTTAGCCATGGTGCATCTCTATGCACTGTTTATGGTAGCACCCATTTTTAACAGCATGATGCGAATTGATCGGGCATTGGTTTCGGCGGCAGAGGATGCGGGTGCTTCGCCTTTTCAAATTCAGAAGGAAATTATCTTGCCGCTGTCTGCTTCGGGAATTGCGATCGGCACCATTTTTATTATTACGTTGGTGATGGGAGAGTTCGCGACTGTGCGCCTCATGGGCGGTGGACAGGTTGCCTCAGTAGGAAACTTGATTAAAAACCAGATTGGTAGTTTGCAGTATCCGCTTGCGGCGGCGAATGCGGTCATTTTGCTGATCATTACACTCATTCTCGTCTCTGCTATTTTGCGTGTGGTCGATATTCGTAAAGAACTGTAGGAGGAGTGATGGAACAGAAAAAACGCCCCTTATCTTATTATTTCTTGGCAGCATTCTTTGGGCTGTTTGTTTTATTTCTTTATGGTCCGATGTCTGCTATTTTTATGCTGTCATTGCAAGGCCCTGAAGGCAATTTAACTTTTCCGATGAAAGGATTTGGCTTGACTTGGATGCAATCTGTATTTGAGGAACAACGGGTGGGTAACTTTGTAGATTCTTTTTGGCGATCGCTCTGGTTAGGGTTGATTGTGATGATCTTGACCGTTGTTTTTAGCGTTATGTCAGGGATGGCGTTTCGCAGTCGCTTCAAAGGCTCAAATTGGATTTTTTATCTCACCATTCTAGCTTAATTGTTCCTAGCATTTTGATTTCTTTAGGAATTGCAGTCGTA
>JAAUPA010000314.1 GCA_012034615.1 Leptolyngbyaceae cyanobacterium CSU_1_4
CCCCAACCCCCCAATTTGGGGGACTTCCAAACCTGTTCTCCTTCAAAGTCCCTCAGAATGGGGAATTTAGGGGGCGGATCGGGCAGAAATCTAGGCTTTTCAGAGAGAACCTCTAAATCCCTAGCTTTTCCAACACCGATCGCGTGGACACCACATGACGATCTAATCCCAACGCTTTAGGGTCAATGCCTAGAGCCAAAGCCACTAACTGGGGCAAATGCAGCACAGGCAGCCCCAGTTTTTCGCCCACCACTTGCGCGACTTCGGGCTGACGCGAGTCGAGGTTGAGGTGGCAGAGGGGGCAGGGCGTGATCATACAATCGGCTCCAGCGGCGATCGCTTCTTGAATGTGTCCACCTGCCATTTTGAAAGATTGCTCGGTGGCATAGCTAGAGAGAGGCCAACCGCAGCATTGGGTGCGTCCTCGGTAGTAAACAGGAGTTGCCCCGATCGCCCGAAACACGTTTTCCATGGATTCGGGGCTGTGAGGATCATCGTAGGGCAAAGGCTGCGATCGCAGCAGATAACACCCGTAGAAAGAGGCGCACTTTAAGCCAGAGAGTTTGCGAGTAACTTTTTGCTGAAGCGCTTCTAAACCGTAGTCTCCCACCAGTGCCCAGAGCAAATGTTTAACATCGGTGCTGCCTTTGTACGGAGAGCAGCCTTCTTGTTTGAGCAGTCCGTTAACTTGTTCGACATAAGCAGGGTTCGTTTTTTGAGCCGATTTGAGGCGATCGTCTACGTGCCCAATCACGCCTTGGCAAGTGCTGCAATGGGTTAGCAAAGGCAGATTGAGCGATTCGGCTAAGGCAATGTTGCGGGCATTAACGGTGTCTTCTAAAAGCTGGGAGTCTTCTTTGAAGGTGCCAGAACCACAGCAAGAGGCTTTTTTAAGTTCAACAAGTTCAATACCGAGGGCTTGAGTCAGAGCTTGGGTGGAGAGGTAGAGTTCTCGACAGGCTCCTTGGGCGACGCAGCCGGGAAAATAGGCGTATCGTAGGGTCATGGTTTGGGCTGACAATTGACTGGGCTATGTATATGATGCATTGATGTAGGAGGGAGTGAGGGAAAATCTTTTTTGATCTTCACTGTTTAGAGTCCATGCTTTCTCAAGTTTTTTATTTAATTCGCTCTAAGGCAGATGGTCAGTATTTGGTGGCTCGGACTAAAGCTGAACCGAAGCAGAGTAGCGATCGCCCAGACGATGATCCCAAGCCTGCGGCACAATACCTGTTGGTGTTTAAGGAACATTATGATGCGCTGAGCTACATCAATACGCATGGGGCAGATGTGGCAGATCGGTTTGCGGTGGAATCGATCGCGGGAACGCAGTTAGGAAATTTATTAAAACGCTGGGGATTTCTGGGCATGGGAATGGTGCAAGATCCGCTGTTGCCGCGTATTGAATTTTTACAGCACGAGTGAACGAATGCACGATAAAATACTCAGTCGCAAGACCTATTTCATCTACCTGTACTGAAATCCCTAAACTTAAACCTATGACGAACTACCAGATTACGCTTCTCCCTGGCGATGGCATTGGACCCGAAATTTTGGATGTAGCGGTGGCGGTGCTGAACCGAGTGGGAGAAAAGCTGGCGTTGCAGTTTGAGTTCAAGACGGCATTAATGGGTGGAGCGGCGATCGATGCCACAGGCGTTCCTTTACCCGATGAAACCCTGGAGATTTGCCGCAATAGTGACGCGGTTTTATTAGCGGCGATCGGCGGCTACAAGTGGGATACTCTGCCCAATAGTTTGCGTCCAGAGCGAGGGCTGTTGGGCTTGCGGGCTGGGTTAGGGCTGTTTGCCAACTTGCGTCCGGCAAGTATTTTGCCCCAGTTAATTGATGCCTCTTCCCTGAAGCGTGAGGTGGTGGAAGGCGTGGATATTATGGTGGTGCGAGAGTTGACGGGGGGAATTTACTTCGGTCAGCCTAGAGGCATTTTTGAGACGGAAACCGGAGAAAAGCGCGGGGTGAATACTATGGTGTATTCCGAAAGCGAGGTTGAACGGATTGGGCGCGTGGCGTTTGAGGCGGCGCGGAAACGCAGTGGGCGGTTGTGTTCGGTCGATAAGTCGAATGTGCTGGAGGTTTCGCAATTGTGGCGCGATCGCATTACCCAACTTTCGGCAGAATATCCCGACGTAGAGCTTTCCCATTTGTATGTCGATAACGCTGCAATGCAACTCCTCCGCGCCCCCAAGCAGTTCGACACCATTGTGACAGGCAACCTATTTGGCGATATTCTCTCCGATGCAGCAGCGATGCTCACGGGCAGCATTGGAATGTTACCTTCAGCAAGCTTAGGGGTGGCAGGCACTCCAGGCGTATTTGAACCTGTTCATGGCTCTGCCCCAGATATTGCCGGACAGGACAAAGCAAACCCGATCGCCCAAGTTCTCAGTGCAGCCATGATGTTACGCTATGGGCTGAACGAACCCACCGCCGCCGATTGCTTGGAACAGGCAGTCCAGACCGTGCTAGATGCGGGCTATCGGACGGGAGATATTATGTCTGTGGGTATGAAGCCAGTGGGCTGTCAGGCAATGGGTGAGGCGTTGCTGGCGGCGCTGTAAGCGGATCTTCTAGTTCAGTAGAAGCGATCGCTTTCTAAGACTCTGTAAAGAATTAATACATTCTCGTTGCTATCTTGCTGCGATCGCAGAAATCTACTAGAGTCTAGCAGTACGAAAATTGGAATCAATCAATGGTATATGCTCCGCTCAAAGAACCGCAGCCTCCTAGCCCTGTAGAACCGATGGATTTTTCCGATCTGCTTGATCCGGCTATCCTGCAAACGGCACGGCAAATCTACCGCACTTACTTTGAGGTACATCCTGAAGAAATTCAGCGCCCCTTGGGTGTGGCGATCGATCGGAGTACCCATCGCGGCAAACTGATTTTTACAGGCAAGCCCGTTCTTTTACCCCGCGAGTGCTTTGTGCCTCTCAACCAAATTGAGTCGGAACTGAGCTAGGAAAAACCTGATTTATCCTCTCAGTTCAGGCGCTAGTGATGTCCCTACTTTCTACCGTTACTTACAAAGATATTCAATCGGCTGCGACCCGTCTGAAGGAGCAAGCAATCCTAACTCCTGTGCTCACCTCTCAGACAGTGGACGATCGCACTCAGAGCCAAGTCTTTTTTAAATGCGAAAATTTTCAGCGCACAGGCTCCTTCAAGTTTCGAGGCGCTTATAATGCTCTGGCTCAACTCTCTGCTGAACAAAAACAGCGGGGAGTTGTGGCTTTTTCGTCGGGCAATCATGCTCAAGGGATGGCGCTGGCGGGGAAACTCCTGGGTATTCCGACCACAATTGTCATGCCGAAAGATGCACCAGCGGTCAAACTCGCGGCAACGCAGGGCTATGGGGCTGAGGTTGTTCTATATGACCGGGCGGAACTGGCACGAGAGGCGCTTTGCCAAAAACTGGCTGAAGAACGAGGCGCGATCGTTGTACCACCGTTTAATCATCCGCACATTATTGCGGGGCAAGGCACGGCGGCAAAGGAACTCATTGAGGGGGTGGGCGAGCTAGATGTGCTGCTGGTGTGCTGTGGTGGCGGCGGTTTATTATCGGGCTGCGCGATCGCCGCTCAAACGCTTTCGCCCCATTGCCGAGTTATTGGCGTAGAACCTGAAAAAGGTGACGATGCGACGCGATCGTTTCACACCAAAACCCTTCAGACGGTTCAAAATCCTGACACGATCGCCGATGGTGCCCGCACGGCTTGCCTGGGTACGCTGACGTTTCCGCTCGTTCTGCACTATGTTCATGACATGGTGACTGTTTCGGATGAAGCGTTGCTGCGCACGATGTTTTTCCTGTGGGAGCGGATGAAAATTGTGGCAGAGCCTACGGGCGTGTTAGCCGCAACCGCTTTGTTAGAAGGCATTGTGACTGCTCCGGGGCAGCGAGTCGGGGTAATGATTAGTGGCGGAAATGTTGATTTGGGAAAGTATTTGCGCTAAGGATTTTGAGCTTTCCCTTCACTTGTCAACCAGAGTAAATAATTGCTGAGAATGGTGATGCTGGAGTAAGCCCAATTCCACCTCATCATCAACTTTATGAAGAAACATCTGCCTCTTCCTCAAACACAGGCGATCATAGTTCAGCGATCGCCACCTTCCAATCTGGCAGCAAATCAGACAGCCTTTAATTTTGAATTGGTCATTTTGAATTCTTTGCTCATCCCATCAATTCTTAATGGTGGGTAAAGACGATTGAATTCTTTGCTCACCCCATCATTTATTTCTTGACAGACCACTAGTTGAAGTCTCCATTCTCAGTTTTCTCATTCACTTGTCGGGATTTTCTCAGCTAATCATTAATCGCGCCTCAGAGAATCTCTGGGGCAAGAGCCTAATATTCAGAGTGTCAGAAGACATTACGGCTTGCTCAACAATTTCTCTAGTCATACTGAAGGCAGAAAGATATGAACTTCAAAATCATTAGCTTAGTCACAGGTTTAGTATTAACCGCTACTCTCGCGAGCTGCTCTGGTAATGCACCCTCCAGCACTGAAGCTGCCCCTAGCAGTCCCGCATCTGGCGCGGCATCTGGCGATGCAATGAAAGGCGATGCGATGAAGAATGACGCGATGAAGGGTGGAGACGCAATGAAAGGCGATGCGATGAAGGGTGACGCGATGAAGGGTGACGCG
>JAAUPA010000031.1 GCA_012034615.1 Leptolyngbyaceae cyanobacterium CSU_1_4
TACCCCCTCCACGTTCTCCCACTCAAACCCAACCGCAGCCGCCTTTTTAGAGATCTTCATAGCAGCCATCATGGGTGGTAGCGATCGCCCGTACTGCTCCAACCGATCCGCAGTAGACTCAGCCTTTCCCGCCGCCTCTACGCCTTTAATCTCTTCCCAATTCCGCCGCACTTCCTCCACACCCTCCACCTGCACTTCTGCAAATACATGAGGGTGCCGCCGAATTAGCTTCTCCGTAATTCCATCCGCCACCACTCCTAAGTCAAACGCCCCACTTTCCCTAGCAATTTGCGCCTGCAAAACCACCTGCAACAACAAATCGCCTAACTCATCAGCGATCGCGTCCGGCTTACCCTGACGAATGGCATCGACCACCTCATAAGCCTCTTCCAACACATAAGGAATCAGCGTCTCAGGCGTTTGCTCCAAATCCCAAGGGCACCCGCCAGCGGGCGATCGCAACTGTGCCACCACCTCAATTAATCGTTGCAAACTGGGTAAAAAATGCTGAGCTTCTGTCATTTCTTTTTCTGCTTGCGTCGCTTATGAGAAGACACCCACCAATCAGCAGTGTAATGGCTAAAGGCTCCCAGTTCTAGCCCAATGCAAAGGGCGATCGCCTCCGCCCAATATCGCTGTAAAAACTGGCTAATCCCCTGCCCCAGTGCTTCCCAAGTCCAACCCATCTGAAAAAGTTCATTGGACAGTGCTATTCCTAAGAATCCAGCCAACCCTAGCCACGCCAGCAAATAGACCACGCGCAGCGTCGTTCCCATAATCGGCGCATGGGAATAGGGCGATCGATGACGCATACTTCCCCGGTAGGGCAGCCAAATCCACCGGAACCAGCCCCACCGCTTGTAATGAATTGAGTGCAAATCCAAATCTGGACCCAGCATCAAGCCACCAAAAAGATAGCCCGCGCAAATCATCAACGTTGGCAAACTGTTACGAGTGATTGCCAGCGTCAATCCTGCCACCATTGGCAGAGTCCATAGGGTGATGCGATCGTGAGTTCGACCCGACGGCATGTAAGTACACTTGTTTTTTTCTTTTTGAATCGTAACAGAATGTCCCTCCTCTGCTACAATCATTAGGTAACTGATTTGTACTCTCAAATCGGGCGGTTAGCTCAGTTGGTAGAGCGCCTGCCTTACAAGCAGGATGTCGCGGGTTCGAGTCCCTCACTGCCCATAGGCGTTTCAAGGCTTTCAGCCATTTCGCCGACCATCCGAAGGTGTTCTCAAGTGTCCTAGAGTGTTCCAAAATGTCTAGGGATTTAAGGAACATTTAGGGAATGGATCGGGAACATTTAAGATTTCATTAGTTTCGTAATTGGCATTCTGGGCGGCGCTGTTTTCCACATTAGGTCAATTTTTTCGGGTGTCAGTCCATAAGCCTGATTTGCCAGGTCAGACAGCCGATTTTCTAAAATCAACGCTTCGGCTTTGCGGGTTTGAATGGCGATCGCATAGTCGTTATAAACATCGATCGGCTTCAGTCACCGACTTTCCTGGGCTCAAACTGGGGCGACCTCGTTTGAGGGGCGATCGCTGGTGTTCTAAACCTGAAGATTGCAGTTTTAAGGGCGATCGATGCAGTTCCAAGCCGCAAGCGCCGAAGATGGAGAGCGATCGCTCAGGATGAAACGTAAGCGATCGGGTTTCAAGCCAGAACTTTGCACTTCAGATCCTGGGAATCCTTAAAATCCTCTACTTAGCGATTCGAGAGGAAGTTTATCTAAGGGACTTGCACGTTTATGAAATACTGGGGCGAATGCCATTCTTCCCTGCGGTTAATTATTCGGGTAGGGAAGAATGGCATTCGCCCGGTTCGGTCTCCTCCGGTACTTTATTGATCTGCAACTCCCTAACTTTTTTTCTGAGCCGATCGTGCAAATTCCTCTCAAAAGTCGGCGCATCAAACTCTTAGTTTTCAATGAGACTCAGGAGGTCATTACTCAATGGATAAACTAGATCAATACCGCGAAATTCTATACAAAATCCTTTCCCAATACACGCCATTGATGAGTAAATCCGCTTGTGAAACCTCTTCGCAGGAGAATCGCATCACTAGCACTGTGATTGTCAACCTCAATCCAGTTCAAGGCAGAGAGCCAGCCGGAGCCAGCCCCGTCCTTTTAATTACAGATTAATTACGCCTATCTACCTAGCAACGCAGCCCAAGATGACCCCCTTGCCAAAATTGCCAACCCTCAGCCAGAATCAGCACCCCATCAACCTTCTCATCCATTCTCCTAAGACCTAGGCGTTTCTCTTCCATTCGCCCAAACCTGCGCCACCGCCATCACTAGCTCATCTGGCTTCACAGGCTTAGCCAAATGCGTCTGAAACCCAGCCAGAACTGCCTTTTGCCGATCGCCCTCTCCCACATAAGCCGTCAGAGCAATGCCCAAAATATCTTTGCCCACCCCGAACGTTCGGATCTGCTGCATCAGTGCATAGCCATTCATCTCTGGCATCCCAATATCACTTAAAAGCAGGTCGAACGGGAGAGATTGAAGCAATTGAAGCGCCGCGATCGCCGAGCCAGCAGCCGTCACTTCAGCCCCTGCTTGTTCCAACACAAACGACACAAGCTCCCGAGAATCAGGTTCATCATCCACCACCAACACCCGCAGAGCCGCCAAGGGCAAATTCTGGTCAGGAGCCGCTGCCTCAGCAACTTTTTCAACCCAAAGGGGAGTATGCAACAGGGGCAATTCAACCGTAAACGTAGCGCCTTGGTTCTCCCCTAAACTTTCAGCCCAAATTCTGCCCCCGTGCAGCTCCACAATTTGACGAGAGATCGCCAACCCTAGCCCCAATCCGCCAAACTTGCGAGTCGTCGTGCCATCTTCCTGCCGAAAATGGTCAAACACATACGGTAAAAAACTAGCCGGAATTCCCTTGCCGGTATCTTTGACTCGAATTTGAGCATGAGTGCCCAACTGAACCAGGCTGACCTCAATCTTTCCCCCCATCGACATAAACTTAATCGCATTCGAGAGCAGATTCCATACCACCTGCTGCAACCGAACCGCATCCCCCATAACCACACTGGCAGCATCAGGCATCAAAATTTGAATCTCTAAAGCTTTGGCATCGGCTGCTAATTGAACAGTTTCTAGCGCCGCCGCTATTACCGTCTCAAGGTCAACAGATGTGACACTGAGACTCAGTTTACCGCTCAAAATCTTCGACACATCTAGCAAGTCTGCAATCAGTTGCATCTGTAGTTTGGCATTACGCTCGATCGTCTCCATCGCAACTCGGCTCTTGGTCGGATCGAGCTTGCCGCTCTGAAGCAGTTTCGACCATCCGAGAATCGGTCCCATCGGAGTGCGAAGTTCGTGAGACAAAATGGCTAAAAACTCATCCTTAATCCGATTCGCTTGCTCAGCCTCAGCCCGAGCAGACTGCTCTCTTGCCAATAGCCGATTCCGTTCTTGTTCTATCTGTTTGCGCTCAATAATTTCTTCTTGCAGCGTTTGGTTGGATTGCGTCAGTGCCTGCGTCCGCTCTGCCACCAAAGATTCAAGTTGAGTTTGATATCGCTTCAGTTCTGCCTCAATCCGAAGCCGCTCTGTCACCTGAGCCTGAAGGGCAAGGTTAGCCTGTTCCAGTTGGGCGGGGCTAGGTAGGGCCAAGACCTTTGGCATGAGTGGAAAGAGCTGGATCGCCGTGATGACTGAAATGAACGCCGTAAATGCTTTAACTAATCCTGACACCCAGTACGTCGGATACCAGAGCGTCCAAATATCGAGGACATGAGTAGTACCGCAGGCGACGATAAACGTAGCAAACAGAAGAAATACCCATTCAAAAGGCAAATCTTGACGCTTTCGCACCAAATAGAATAGGGTGATAGGAATGGAGTAGTAGGCAAGGGCGATGAGAGCGTCGGAGAGCACGTGTAAGCTAACTAAATTTGTTTGCCACAGGTAACAGTGCCCGTGGGGCACAAACGGGCTGGGGCTGAAAAGTTGGCTCCAAAAAGTCATCGGTCGGCGCTCCCAGGATTGACTTGAGTAGCAATTCGTTGTAGCGAGATGTCAACGGAATCGAGTGCTTTTAACCTTAGCGCTGTTGCCACAGGTTGACACGGCAACAACCGCCAATCCGACAATATCTCATCTGATGGCTTCGCCTGCGAAAATGTCCCATCTGCCAGTGTTCCGTTCGACAATTTCCAAGGCAACAACGTCGTCCCTAACAAGGTCAGCGATCGCTTCTCAGCCAAGTATGCGTTCCAGACTGTACGCTCAACCCCGGTTTCTAGCTTAAACTGAACGATGAGTTGAGTAAGTTTTTCTTTCGCATCTTCTGAAGGCAATGCTGAGGCGCGATCGCGATCCTGAGTCATCACGACCCTCTCCATCGATTACACTGCTGATTCTATCAAGCCGTTGACTCAAACGACAAGCCGAGCCTAAGCGCTTCAACAGGCACTTTGCACAGCCGATCGCCACAAAATTTTGTCTCTGCTTCTCCTGATTGACCTGCCGTGTATACCCACAAGTCTAAACGGGCTTCGTTGCGGTCTTTTTCGCCCCCTAAATCCCCCAATCTGGAAGACTTTGAAGCAGAATTAGCTCGAAAGTTCCTAAAAAACGAGGGAACTTGGGGGGCGAGTGCAAAGCGCTTTGATACCTTTCAATAAAGCATCCTCTAAGCAAAAGACGCTATGAAGATAGACGCTATACCTCAATCAAGCCCCGCATTCTACTCCAAATCGTTCTACGATACTTCCCTATCCAGATTCTGATGCGGCGGCTCAAAGGAGGTTGGGGGTAGTTGTAGTAATAATCCAATCTGTCAATAGAATCCTCATGAACTCGATTAAGATATCGTTGGACACCAACCCCTCGTTGGAACAAATCACGGGTTTTAAATAGGCGATCGCCCCATTGCTGAACATGAAAAACCCTCCAGTTCAACGTGTCAACCCGACGCAACCCAAACAAATTGTTTTGGCGAAACTCTTCTTCCAAAGCCCATTCTGAGTGAAATCGGGAGCAGCCTGCCTTCTCTGCTTCCTCAAGGCTATAATTTTGGATCGCAGACATCCACAAGTCTTTGCGCAATAATCCAAAGTTGTTGCTAAACCGTTGAGTGCAAAGATAATTCCCTGCGGCATCCAGAGGACGATCGCCATGGAACATGACTCCACACCCCGAAAAAAAGACCCACCGATCGTCCACCATTTTGTCAAAGACATCTTGCAGCCAAGCATTTTCTTCGTTGCCCTGACGATACGGCAACGTATCCAGGTTAACAAACAGTAAGTATTTGCTATTCACCTGGTTCACCATGCGCAGGAGGACAGCGGTCTCGTGGTTTTTGAGATCATCCTCTGGAGAGACAAACACAGGCTTCCAAGTCAATTGAAAATCTGTGCATAGAACTTCTAGAGCTTGATGAATATCGTCTTGATTGGGAATATAAACCACCAAGTCTTGGGGAAGCACAGTCAGAAACTCCAACCAATCTCGTAAAACGATGGTATGACGAGCATCCATTACTTTGGTGAGCAGGGTAAATGTTTGAACCTTGATGTCCATAGGGCACCTTGAATAATTGAGTAGGGAAGAGAGGCACCTTGCATCATTAAGAAAAACAGAGCATTGAGACCTTGAGCCAGCAAATTCTTTGATAGGAGCAGTTAAGAGACGAAGGGTGAGTTGAAATTGCAGAATAGAGCGATCGCCAATTTGCCTCCGTAGTCTGTCAAGGATGAAATGAGGGGTTAGGCGTGAATAGGTAGATGACTAGATAGCGGGCACCCATCCACCCATCCACCCATCCACCCATCCACCCATCCTCAAATCAAAGCTAGCAGCCCACTAGGAAGAACCCATCCTAACGTCGGTCTATAGAAACTCACGATAGGTTCTGGAATGCTCTGGAGGAACCTGGCGACAAAAGCCGCCGTCACCACGGCAACCGCCCATACGGACATGACTACAGCCTGATGCCTTCATGCTATCGATCGCCTCAGCAGAATTTTGCAAGGGATTCGGGAGGATTTCGGGAGGATTGGGTTGGGCGGCTGAGTTAGCCTTGCTTCATGCGATAGCCCAAACCATGCACCGTTTCAATAAAATCTTCAGGCGCACCTGCAAGTCGAAGTTTTTGGCGAAGTGTCCGCACATGAGCTTTAACCGCGTCTTCGGTCGGCGCATCGTCAAGTGACCACATGCGATCGATAATGCCAGGGCGACTGAGAACACGCCGTCCACTGGTCACCAAAAGTTCTAAAAGGGTAAACTCTTTGCGGGTTAAGCTTAAAGGCTCTCTGCGATACGAGACCTCGTAGGTGCTGGGATTAAGACTCAAACCCTCCCATTGCAAAATAGCGTGAATACCAATGCTGCCCCGACGCAACAGCGCTCGAATCTGTGCCATCAGTTCTTCAAGGTCAAACGGCTTGACCATGTATACATCTGCCCCAGCATCTAGCCCCAGTACTTTGTCTTCGAGGGTGTCGCGGGCGGTTAGCATGAGGATGGGAACGGCGGAGCGGCGATCGCGCAATTTTTGACAAAGCCGGATGCCATTAATTTTAGGTAGGGTAACATCTAGCAAAATCAAGTCATATTCGCAGACTTCGATCCAGTTCCAAGCCACTTCGCCATCTTTGGCAACATCTACGACATACTGATGATTGCCTAGTGCCTCCGTCAACATATCTGCAATTTGCACATCATCTTCAACAATTAAAATCCGCATGGAAACCCTTCCTGATTCACCTACCTCGGAACAGATTTGGGGCAATGCCCAAATTAAGCCCTGAATCCTGTTCAAAGCCCCTTTCCTCAAGATCTAAGTAGATAGGCATAATTAATCTATAGATAGCCGTAGGACAAGCGTCTCGCTTGCGGGCAACAAGAGGCTCACCCCACGTCTTACATTTAATTAGACTGGGCTACTTACGTATGATACACAAGTTGTTGAATCTGGCCCCCCAGCGAACTGCCCTCCACCCCCAATCTAGGGGACTTCCGAGCCAGTCCTGTTCTTCAAAGTCCCCTAGATTGGGCGGCTACAGCGAAGCGGAACCCTTGTTTATCCAAGCTCTCGACATCAGGCGATCGCAACTGGGCAAGACCATCCCGACACTGCCTCCAGTCTCAACAATTTGGCATTCTTATACAAATCGCAAGGGCGCTACGCTGAGGCAGAACCGTTATTTCTCCAAGCGCTTCAGATCTGTGAGCAGCAGTTAGGGATAGATCATCCCAATACAAAGGTCGTGCGGGAGAATTTGGAGATTTTGCGGCAGTCAATGGAGTGAGCCTAGAGCGCGATCGCCTTTCCAACCATCCCTTCACCCCAGCCATTCTTCAGAAGTTGAGGGCACCGTAACAACAGGGAATAGCGATCGCCCAACACTTGTCTTATTCTGTAGATTGCTCGCCTAGGGCGATCGCCGACGTAAGCAGCATTATCGAATATGTTGCTAACTCAGCTTCTCAAACCTCTCCAGCAGCCCTTAAAACGCTCTGGTAAAGCAAATCTCCTACTCGAAACCCAGCCCGATTAATCAACTCATCCACCAAAGGCTGCACCGCAGAAATAAATCCTCTGGAACCGGATAACCCACTCCAGTCAACTCGTCATACACTTCGTCATACACTGATTTGGGAATTACAATGCCGCCATATATCTGTTGCAATAAATCCAATTGAGCGATCGCCGCCAAGTTCGTAATTGGCGATGTATCACTGACAATCGTCACAAGTCACCCAACGCCTTCAATTGTTCAACTTCTGCCAGAAACCCCACCTCACTATCCTGAACCGCAAGTCCTCGCTGCGATAGCTCCTGCTAAAATGCAATTAATGGCATTCCCGCTAACTCTCGTGCCTTCCCTAGCCCTAGCTTCCCCTGTTGGTAAAGCAAAACCGCAATTTCACGCTGCAACTCCTGCCCCGACATTTGCGCCGCTTGCAGAATTTCATCTGCTCGACATTCAGCAGCGCAGAGCCATTGGGGTACGCGGCATTCCAGCCGCAGAAGTACTCAAGAAGTTGGGCTAAGACCATTCATGAGTTACTCAATTGAATATGAACCAGAAGCGATCGCCAGTCTAAAGAAAGTAAGCGCCACCCACCGAAAACGAATCATCGCCAAAATCAACTGGCTCGCCGAAAATTTTGAACAAATTACGCCACAACCCCTCACCGCAGACTTCTCTGGATTCTACAAACTCAGAATAGGAGATTATCGAGTCATTTATGAATTTAATCCTCGTCACTTTGCCATTTTAGAACAACTCAGACCCAAGAAGCGGCGTAGAACAGAATAGGGAAAGGCAGGGCAGCAATGGGCGATCGTCTTCTGCATCCGTCTTATGAAGTGGATCTTGTTTCCGTCTTCTGTAGGATTATTCTGCTCTATCCATTCGTTAACTTGTCTGAGAAAGCCAAGAGAACCATTCTCTTGAGCAATCATGGCAAGCCAGAAGAACAATTCATTTCTTGGAGCTTTTATGACCTATACCGTTGATCAAAATACCCAACCTGCTTTAGATGCATTTCAACGCTTTGATGTCGATACCCAACTTGCCCTGCTGTGGTACGGCTACCTGGATATTAAAAATGAGCTGCAACCCGCACCTCCTCCGAGCGTAGAAGTGGTCGGTCAAGCAGTATTCGATCAAATTCAAGCCCTGTCTCCTGAAGAGCAACTGCAAGCCCAGCGCGATCTTCTGCAAAGAAGCGGTGCAGAAATTACTCGTGCCTACGAAGCGCTTAGCCCTAACGCTCGGTTGGAAGTGTGGTTGCTGCTCTCGAAAGGAATGGAGAATGGCACAATTATTCAAGTACCCTCTGATTACGAATTACCTTCCGAGACAGACGAGTTCTCAGCCATGATCAAAAAGCTTGACCTAGAGCAGCGTATTAACTTCCTACTTTGCGTCATCTAGTCGTCCTATCGGCAACCGACAAGATACCTTCTAAAGCTTGAACCCAATTTGAGCCCAAACTAATGGTGTTGTATCTCTAGATGCAGCACCCTTTCTTACAGATCCCTGGTTCTTAAGACCCCAGCCACCAGTGACCCGCTGCATAGTGACCCACTGCATAGTGACCCATTGCAGAGTAATCCATTGTACCGAGAAAGCCATTCCCCTAGCGATCGAGCAGCATAAGACCGCTTTACCACCGCATACTACCGAGAAGCCATCGGCATAAACAGCGCATCTTCAATTCGCCCCAAAGCCTTCTCCAAGTCATCATTCACCACTTGCATATCAAACTCATTAGCAGCATTAACTTCTGCCTTTGCCCGCTCCAAGCGACGGGCGATCGCCTCTTCCGTTTCAGTGCCCCGATTCCGAATGCGAAACTCTAGTTCCGGCATTGAAGGCGGCAGAATAAAAATACGGAACGCCTCGGGAAAAGTTTGGCGAATTTGCCTCGCCCCTTCCAACTCAATTTCTAACACGACCCATTTTCCCTGCCGAACCTGCTGTTCCACAGGATAACGAGGCGTTCCGTAACAATTTCCAGCAAACTCAGCCCATTCTAAAAGCTCTCCGGCTTCCACCATCCGCTCAAACTCTGAACGGCTGACGAAATTGTAGTCTTGCCGTCAACCTCGCCCAGGCGAGGAGTGCGTGTAGTCACCGAAGTAGACAAGTAGAGCTCTGAATGCCGCTTAAGAAGCGATTGCAGTAGAGTTCCCTTGCCGACCCCGCTGGGCCCTGTTAAGACGATTAGCCTGCCTGTTCTCATAGCCCCAGTGAATGTGAGAGTGTGCGATCGCAAAAATGTATTCTTACTTACTAAAAATATATCTCTTAACGAGAGTTTTTTAGAATCGTTTTTCAGAACCTAACGATAGCATCCCCAAATCCTAAAATTAGTTGTCTCCGTTAGTATCTTTGCTGACGACGAAGCGATTTGCCACCGTTTCGGGCTGAATCGCCGATAAAACTACATGTCCTGAATCAGAAATAATCACGGCGCGGGTGCGACGACCGTACGTTGCATCGACTAATTGCCCGCGATCGCGAGCATCGTTGATAATGCGCTTAATAGGCGCAGATTCTGGGCTGACAATGGCAATTACTCGATTTGCAGAAACAATATTGCCAAATCCAATGTTAATCAACTTAATGTCCATAATGTTACCGACTTGAGATTTTTGAGTGGCTAACTGATTGTTGATGCTGCTCATAAAAGTAAAACGCTCTGTGAGGGGGATCATTGAGATAGTCAATAGCAGGTCTATATTTTCGTAGCAGAAAACTTAGAAAATTGAAGAAATAATTAACCCAGAAACCACAGACTAAGGATAAGAGTGCAACTTCCATTTTGTCGGCGTTTTTTCGACTCAGAATCTCATTTCTGGCAAATAATCCTTCATTTAAGGTCATCGTCTACTAATAATAAAATCACCGTTAAAGCCCTTTTCATCAAGCCTACTTGAGCAGCTTTGAACAAATCAGAAATGCTATTTTAATCTCACTTGTGCCATGAGTCTACTCTCTGTAGAGCCTATACAAATCAAGCATTTAGGAAAAGGACAGCAGTTTACTTACCCACTAATCCATTTGTTTTCCCAAAAAATTACGAGATTATTAGTGAATCATAGACCTGCACCTCAATAGTGTATGCAATGAAGAATGGGATATCCCTCACCCGCTGGGATCATCCTATCGGGTGATTCTTTAAGTATTTGCCTGAAATATGCGCGATAGTGGAGTAGAAAAAGGTTTCGTAAGTTGAGTTGAAGAGTAATTTTGACTTGAAATAAGAGTGGTAAGAGGTTGACTATTTATGATTATTATTTAACTTTTAGTTCACTTGAGGAGGAATCTCGATAAAATTCACAGAGCCTTATTTTTATTCCTTTACCCATTATTTATTTTGCAACCTGTCGATTTCACAACCCTTACTGCTGCTTGCGCCGAACTGCGAGCCGAATGGGTACCTGCCCGGTTAGAGCAAGTTTATCAACGCGATCGCACACCGTGGCGCTTGCCCTCCGCACTCTAGAGCGGCGAGGCTGGCTCACCGTTTCTTGGCATCCCCAAGCCGCGAGGGTTTGCATCGCAGATGCGCCGCCTCGAATTCCGGATACCTTTACCTTTAGTCAACAGCTTCGGCATCAGTTGGGCGGATTAGCGCTAGTCAGCCTAGAAGCGATCGCCCCCTGGGAGCGAGTGATCGATCTACAATTTGCTCGTCGTCCTGGAGATGCAGCCCTATGGCATGTCTACGTCGAGATCATGGGCAACTACAGCAACGTCATTTTGACAGGGCACGACCGCCTCATTGTCACTGCCGCCCATCAAGTTAGCAGTCAGCAATCTAGCGTTCGCCCCATTCAGACCGGACAGCCCTACGAAATTCCACCCGTTTTAACAAATGCCATTCCTCGTTTAGATGAATCGCAGGAACGATGGCAGGAACGGATTAACTTGGTGCCCGGAGAATTAAAGCGAAATTTGTTGAAAAGCTATCGAGGTCTCAGTTCGTCCTTAGTGCTGTCGATGATCCAGAGGGCAAGAATTGCGACGGATGCGTTGAGCGATCGCCTCAGCGAAACTGAGTGGAAAAGGCTATTTGAATGTTGGCAAACCTGGTTAACCCAACTAGAAACTCAGCAGTTTCAACCAGGCTGGCTAGAGCAGGGCTATACCGTTTTGGGGTGGGGAGCCCAGCCTTCTACCGCCTCCACCAAGAACCTGCAAGTCATTCTGAACCGTTACTACACCGACCAACTCAATCAACAGGAGTTTATCCAGCTTCGCCACCAAATGAGTCAACGGCTAAGCAACCTGCTCAAAAAGCTCTATGTCAAAGCGCAAGACTTCCGGCAACGATTGCAGCTTTCCGATCGAGCCGACGAATACCGGGAACGTGCCGATTTGCTGATGGCATACTTGCATGAATGGCAACCCGGAATGAAACAAATTACCCTGGCAGATTTTACAACGAATGAGCCAGTGACCATTCCCCTAGACGTAGAAAAGAATGCAGTGCAGAACGCTCAAGCCTTTTATAAACGCCATCAAAAGTTAAAGCGATCGCGCCGTGCCTTAGATCCACTTTTAGCAGAAGTGCAAACCGAAATTGATTACCTTGAACAAGTCGAAGTCGCCATTACCCAACTCGATCGGTACCATACCCCCGAAGACCTAGAATCATTAACTGAAGTACGCGATGAATTGGTGCAGCAAAATTATTTAGACGATCCTGAACAACGGTATCGCAATGTCACTCAGAACAGCACTAACTTTCTTCGCTACAAAACTCCGGGGGGTTATGAGGTACTCATTGGACGCAACAATCGCCAAAATGATCAACTTACCTTTCGGCTGGCTGGCGACTACGACCTCTGGTTCCACACCCAAGAAATTCCGGGTAGCCATGTGCTGCTGCGATTAGAGCCAGGAGCGATCGCAGATCAGACAGACTTACAATTCACAGCAGATTTGGCAGCATTTTACAGTCGGGCGCGGCAAAGCGATCAGGCACCCGTAATTTATACGATCCCTAAGCTGGTTTATAAACCCAAGGGTGCAAAACCAGGAATTGCAATTTATAAACAAGAAACGGTAATTTGGGGACAACCCCAACGAGGAAAAACGTTTGAAGCCGCTTCAATTTGATCTGCTCATTAATTCTCTAATATCCATTTCGGCAAATAGCCCTACAGATGGATAGGGAAAGGGGATGGGGAGATGAGTGGGTGTAATTTAGACAAAGGAATAACCAGAGTCTGTCATAAAATTTACTTTGTCTTAAAGGTTATTTCTAACCCTTCCGGTACAATGCTTTCAGGCAGCCAGTATACTTTTTGACCTGAATCCCCTAACCGCTACCCCATGACCTATCGAGATCATCTTCATCCTTGGTGCATTGTTCGTTTACTGCCTGGAGCAAGATCGACCGTGGTTGCTAGATTTTGCGATCGCCCAGAGGCAGAAGCCCATCTCAAATTGCTGAACCAACTCACTCCTTCAGCAACTTATCAGGTATTTTTTGAACCCATCACAGACTCCTCAGAATACTTAGAAGAAGAGAGTGAAGCCGAAGAGTAGGAACGCGCCAGATAATTGCGTAGGAGACTATTTGTAAAACGATAGCGTCTACCCAGTGGTTGAATTAACATTCGCTGGCTCACATGCCTCAGAAAGCGATCGTAGTTCCAGGGAATAGAGCCATTATACCAAAGTATAACTCGCAGAATAAAATGCTGAAGACAAGAGATACTGACGATTAATCCACCGATCGCCCCGATCATTATCCCAGTCTTTAGCACAACCGGAGGATAGTAAAGAATACGCAACGCTAATGGAATTGAGACAACAGAGCTAACGAGATTGAAGAAAAGATTGGCAATGCTGCTGAAGACACCTGTTAGGAGTAAACCCACCCCAAAACCCGTTAGGGCAAAGATCAAGGTGTTTTTTGCCGAATGCCAGATCCCTAGATTGAGAAAAGTTTGATGTTCAATCGGATTGCCCAACCATCCGGTGAGCAATGCACCCATTAAGCCCGTAGAAAAAATAATCACGACGCTCAAAATACTTCCTCTGAGCAAAGCCGCTTCAATCGTTTCAAGGTAAATGGGATCTATGATAAAAATGACTGCACCAATAGCGACCAGAAATACCCCCAAGCAGAAGCTCGCAACCGTTCCCTGCCATAAGCCAAGGATTAAGCCGCGTCGGGCTTGATTGGGTGACCAGGAAAGCGTTTCTACAAAGCTAATTTGATGGGGAAACACCGCGATCGCTCCCGCAATTGTGCCCCAAAACACAGGCGAAGTAATGCCCAAATTGCTAATCCAATTGGTGATAACGGCGATCGTGCCCACCAGCCCCGCCGCCGTCAACCCGACACCGATTCGATACAATCGTCGCTGTCCTTGGCTAGGCAACCAACTGGGCTGCATCCGCCCAATTAAAAACTCACTCTGCCCATGCTTCTGCAAGTTTCGTGCCAGCCAGCTTAACCAATGCAGAGTTTGAGAGGGCTGAGGTTCTGGCGCATGGGGTGAAACAGAATAAAAATTGTCTCGCCCCAAATATTTCTTTAAATAAAGTGTCAACAGCTCATGGGCATGGTTCACAGAACAGGGAGGGTCTAGTACTAGCAGAAAATGCAACAGCAGCGGCGATTGAGCTAAACGCATGAGCTGCGGATTTTTATGAATGGTCTGCCAAATGGGGGGTTGGGCAATTCCTTGGGGATGTTTTGAAGCGATCGCCTTTAAATAAGCTTGCACCTGCCCCAGGGTTAAAGGCTGGAGCCAAATCGTGCCCACGATATTCAGGGGAACAGCGCAACGCTGATATGGTTCTGGCTGGCTGCATACGACCAAACCAGGCAGTTGAAACATTTTTTGAAACCGATTAATCGCCTCTAAGCAGCTACCCTGAAGCCTCGGATCTAGCTCATCGAAACCTTCTAAAAAGGGTAAAAACTGCTGAGTTTTTAGCCAGTCTTGTCCCAAATTTAAACATAGTCCATACTTTCCTTTTAACTCAATGAGAAACCATTGTTCAAACGATAAACATTCCCTGGTCCAGCTACTCAGGTTAAGCAATATGGGCAAAGGTTGATCTGAATCTGCGGGCGATCGCGCCAAATATGCCTCCACTAAATTCATCAAAAAAGTTGTTTTACCCGCCCCCGCAGCGCCCAAGATCAACAGTCTTTGGGCGAGTTGGGGTTGCCGAAATGCCTCTAGCAGGTGGCGGGTCAGGGTGAGTTTCACCGCTTTCTGCCCCACTCGCAGTTCACCGTTCCAAGGCAATTCATGATGAGGGAGATGAGTCAGGGCAAGTCGTTCTGGCTGAGCCGTTACTTGGGCAACTTCTCTCTTAACCTGGTCAAGCAACTGTTGGCGCAATTGCTTTTTTTGAAGGGGAGAAAGTGGCTTAATATCGTAAAATATCGGGGTAAGACGAGTCGCTAAAAGTCTGGATAAATAGAGCCACAAACCCATCAACAACAGGGCGATCGCCCCCATGCAAGCTGCCGTCACGGGGACGAAGTGCTGAAGGATTGGCGGCACCATGATTAAATAGACGACTAGGCGGTGAATGGTCATGAGCATTGCAATGAACTGCTCCATCCTGAAAAAATGTCCCTCAATGAATAATCACTGAAGGACACACAGCTAGTATAGAGGCGCTCTAGCCCGTTTTTTGCTTAAATCCAAGATTTATATGCGGATGAAAGGACTTGAACCTTCACTTCTTACGAAACCAGAACCTAAATCTGGCGCGTCTACCAATTCCGCCACATCCGCGTCAGACTTATCATAACAGATAGCGATCGCCCCTCAACCCAAAATTTTGCTTAAATTTCGTGTATGAACATTAAACCCCCTAAATTTCTTCGGCGACTCCTCTTCTGCTTCGGCATTTTGTTTGCCTGCGATTTGCTGACATTTTTGTGGGCAGAGGGGCAGTGGTTTGCAGAAGTGGGGTATTTGAAAGTATTTTGGCTCAGACTAGGGACACAAGGATTTGTGGGAGCCTTAGGGGTGGTTATCAGCTTAGGCTTTTTCGGGGTCAATGGAGCGATCGCCCATCAGAATGCCACCTCTAGCCCACTGTCCGCAGGCGAGCGTCTTCATTCTTTCGGCAGGATGGGCATCCTCAAGCTGTTGTTTTTAGCGCTGCTGGGCAGCCTGTGCGTGGCAGGATTATTGGTTTATCAAGGGCAATTGGTTGCAGAATATTGGCGACGGGGGTTCGACCAACCCTTAACTCCGTTGGTTGAATTACGAATAGACAAATTTTGGCAAACCGTTCAAACAGGGGGCAAGCAGGTTTGGCAATGGGCACTGGTGGGCGGCATTGCCACCGCCATTCTTATTTCACCCCAAATTGTGTTGAGCGCGATCGCGGTTCTCACTAGCTTGGGCTTTGGGCTCCTTCTATCAGAACATTGGTCAACCCTACTCGCAGCATTTTCACCCACTGCCTTTAATCAAACTGATCCGCTGTTCGGTCGAGATATTAGCTTTTATATTTTTACGCTCCCGGCGTGGGAACTGCTGGAAGTTTGGTGGATGGGGTTGTCTGCTTTAGCCCTGATCTCGGTCAGCCTCATTTATCTTTTGTCAGGAAACAGCCTGAGTCGAGGAAACTTTGCAGGCTTTACTGATGCTCAGAACCGTCACCTTTATCGATTAGGCGCTGTGTGTTTAGGCGTAATTGCTTTGACAAACTGGCTTAATCGCTATCGGTTGCTCTACAGACCCGATGGCGTTGTGTTTGGTGCAGGCTACACCAACGCCACCCTTCAGCTACCTACCTATAATTTACTGACCGGGCTAGGGATAGTCGTTGCTTTAGGATTATGGTGGGCAGCCGCCACTCCCCGATCGCCCCAACCTTCCCCTCAGTCAGTTCGGCGGCGATCGGCAAAGCCAGGTTCCCCAAAAGTTTCTCAAACTTTATTTCTGCAACAACTGACGTTTCAGAAAAACGAGTTGCCGATGTGGGGAATTAAGATATTTGTTGCTCTCTCCATCCTGACCCAACTCATTTTGCCTACCCTCGTTCAACGCGCTGTGGTGCAGCCCAATGAATTACAGCTAGAGCAGCCTTACATTCAATATGCGATCGCCTTGACGCGACAAGCGTTTGGCTTAAGTAACATCAAAGTAGAAACATTTGATCCAGACAACACCCTAACGGTCGAAGACCTGAAAGAGAATAGCCGTATCGTAGAAAACATTCGGCTCTGGGATACCCGCCCCCTCCTAGCCACCAATCGCCAACTCCAGCGCATTCGGCTCTATTATGAATTTCCAGGGGCAGACATCGATCGCTATACACTACCCGCCGCCAATGGCACGATCGCCCCGCAGCAGGTCTTAATTGCAGCCCGAGAACTCGATTACACTGCCGTTCCTGTCGCCGCCCAAACCTGGGTCAATCAACACTTAATTTACACCCACGGATACGGATTTACCCTCAGCCCAGTGAATACCGCGAGGGAAGGAGGTTTACCCGATTATTTAGTGCAAGGGATCGAGCCAGTCACGATCGAGCCTCGCGTTCAGAACTATATTCCAATTGGTAAACCTCGCATTTATTACGGAGAAATGACCAATACTTATGTCATGACTCAAACACAAGTCAAAGAACTCGATTATCCCAGTGGTAGTGAAAATGTTTATACCACCTATGACGGACGAGGCGGAGTAGGCATTGGCAACTTTTGGCAGCGTTTGATCTTAGGAAAACATTTGCGGGATTGGCAGATGATTTTGACTAATGATTTCACGCCTCAAACCAAAGTTTTATTCCGACGCAATATTAGTCAACGCATTAAAGCGATCGCCCCCTTCCTCCGCTACGACAGCAACCCCTATTTAGTTGTCGCAAATACTCAAGGAAAACAATGGCAGCAGGGAGGAGCAGATCTGCCAAGCGCTGACGAAAGCTACTTATACTGGATCATTGATGCTTATACCACCAGCGATCGCTATCCCTATTCCGATCCCCTCACCAATTCTTTTAACTACATTCGCAACTCGGTCAAAGTAGTAGTAGATGCTTATCATGGCTCTGTTAACTTCTATGTTGCAGACGAAACAGATCCGATTATTCAAACCTGGGAAAAAGTGTTCCCTCATTTATTCCAACCTCTCAGCCAAATGCCAGAATTGTTGCGTCAACATATTCGGTATCCCCAAGATTTATACGAAGTGCAATCGAATCATTTAATGACCTACCATATGACCGATCCGATTGTGTTTTATAACCGAGAAGATCAATGGCGAGCCCCTAATGAAATCTATGGCACCCAGCAAGAATTGGTTAAACCTTACTATCTGATTACCAAGTTGCCAGGTGGTCAGCGCGAAGAATTTATTCTGCTGCGTCCCTTCACACCCGCCCAACGTAATAACCTCATTGCTTGGCTCTCTGCCCGCTCCGATGGCGATCAGTATGGCGAAATGCGGCTATATACGCTCCCGAAGCAGCGGCTGATTTTTGGACCTGAGCAAATTGAGGCACGGATCAACCAAGATCCAGTAATTTCTCAACAAATTTCCCTATGGAATCGGCGAGGTTCGCGGGCAGTACAAGGAAATTTACTGGTGATTCCCATCGAGCGATCGCTCCTCTACATCGAGCCTTTGTACCTAGAAGCAGAGTACAATCAGCTTCCCACATTAGTGCGAGTCGTGGTGGCTTACCGCGATCGCATTGTCATGGCAAATACCTTACAAAAAGCGCTAGAAGCCATTTTTCGCCCACCCGGAGAACAGCCCGCGATCGTTCGTCCTGTTGAAGAAGAAACGGTTTTCTAAAAAGAATCTAAGTAGCTGACAAAGCACTTTTGAATTCATCTAGATTGTTGTAAGTCTCGAACAACTTTTCCATCCCAGCCATCTCAAACAGCATCAATGCCTGCCCCCTCAACGAACACAACACCAGTCGCCCCTCAGCTTTTTGCACCAACTTCAGAGCCGAAACCAACGTTCCTAGCCCACTGCTGTCCATAAACATCACCTCACAAAAATCAATGAGCAAAACCTCAACACCCGTTTCAAGCGACTGCTTTGTCCACGCGACCAACTCACCTGCATTGCCCGCACTCAGAAGGCGATTGGGTTGGAAGATATCAAAATTAGCCATTTGCCTCAGCCAGATAAAGTAGAGCTATCCCAGTAAGTAGGCATGGCTAAATGTACGGTTTGTGCAGTAGGTATCTTGCCGACCTCACCTCACAGATGAGACACTAGGTCTCCATTTAACTCAGCCCGTTTACTTACAACCTTCATAAATAGTTCATTTTTTGCGATGCAGTTGAGTAAAAATACGTTGTTCTTTCCAGAGGCTTGCGATTAGCTCTGAGGAAGCCAGGCGTTAAGTCAAGCAGATAGCTCAGTGTTTGATTCTCAACTGGACATTAGGAAACTGGCATGACAGGCAAAGGATTACGCTTGAGATTTTTGATTTTCCTAACGGTTCTTAACGACTCGTTATGAAAGGCGGGTTATTGGCAGGCTTTCTCCGTCTGAGGTAAGCCACCCATCCCAGCATCAATCCTGTCCCCACTAAATATTTCAAGAAATTAGGCACCCCTGGACTGGGTGAAAAAAATCCCTCAATGATGCCCGCTATCACCAGCATCGGCACAATGCCAAACATCAGTTGAGCGGCTTGCTGTCCATAAATCTTCAAGGCATCAATGCGGCGATATTGCCCTGGAAACAATACTCCTCGGGCAATGAGGAACCCTGCCCCGGCTGCCAAGAAAATGGCGGGAAGTTCTAGGGCACCGTGGGGAAACACGAACGCCCAAAAGGGATAGGCAAGATTGTTTTGTCCAACTAGTGCCGAAATGGCTCCTAAAGAAATGCCATTGATCAGCATGATAAAGGTGGTATAAATGCCTGCGGTGATGCCTCCTGCAAGGGCAGCAAAGGACACCTTGATGTTGTTGACCATGATATTGCTGGCGGCAAAGGGTTCAACGCCTACAATGCTTCCCATCCAAAGCTCTTGGCGATCGCGCACTTGGGTAATCAACGCTTCAGGCACCACCAGTGCCATAAATGCTGGGTCTTGCCACGCCACCCAAAAGCTCAGTAACCCCGCCCCGACCAAAAGGACAGTGCCAAAAGCAATGTAATCGCGCGATCGCCTCACCGCTGCCGGAAAGCCCCACAGCACAAACTCCCAGACAGCTTGCCATTCCTGCCGCCGCGATCCTTGGTAAATTTGCGTATAGCTGCGACAGGTCAACGCCTGCAAATTTTGCACCATCAAATGCCCCAGTCCTTGGGTGCGGGCACGGGCTAAATCTGCCGACACTGAGCGGTAAAGGCTGGCTAGCGTCTGAATTTCACTCGCCTGAAGAGACTTTAGCCCACGTTTTTCCACTTGTTTTAATAACGCATCGAGTTGTTGCCAACTGGTTTCACGGCGAGCAATCCAGCGTTGAAGGTTCATGGTTTTGCGCTCAATCTATACAGAAACGGGTACTCTGATCTCCTGTCAGGCATCATAACAACAGCTTCCCTTTCATTCATCTTCATCCCCATGCCTTCTCCACTCCCTTATCCTGAACTGCTCCAGCCGCTCAGCCCCGGCAACACGGTCAATGCGGGTGTGCGCTTGTATCGTGCCCATTTTAAAGAATATTCAGGAATTGCCATCACTACTGTTTTGTGGATTGCAATGCTGTTGGTTTTGGCTGTCCCGATCGCCTTTATCTTCTATGCTGTGCTGCCTGCGGCGATCGCTACTCTCCTCATTCTGCCCTTAGGCTTGATTCTCAGCTTCTATTGTTTTGGGCGATACTTGGCAGGTTCTGCGGCAATTTCTCGGTTGGTCTTTAAAGAGCTCTTAGCCGAACCCGAAACGCCAAAGGATGCCAAGCAGTTCACCCATACTCGGACGTGGGGCTTTTGGGTGATTGGGTTAATTCTATTTGTGCTGTTTTCTGCCCTCATCATTGGCGTATATTTGGCGCTAGCGATCTTTCTGGCACTGGTTTTTAGCAGCATTAGAGGATTTTCAGCCTTGCAAAATAACCCTTTTGGGGTCTTGGAAGAACTGGTGCGAAATCCAGCCACTGCGATCGCCTTCCTCCTCGGCATTCTGGCACTTGTGCTCTTGTTCACGATCGCTTGGACGTGGGTCGCAGCCCGATTTACCATTGCCGAATTGCCCTACGGCATTGAACCCGAGACAAAACCTGCCGATTCAGTCGGTCGTAGTTGGACTTTGACCGAAACCAATGTCTGGCATACAGTCATGGTGTTATTCGTCTCTTCATTAATTATGGTTCCGGTCAGTGTGGTGCTTCAAATTGTTAGCTCTATTCTGCAAATAATTTTGGTAGGACTCTCAGGTACTAACAATTCAGCCGTCCTCACCGTCGTTTATCTCGCTAGTTTCGCCCTAGGAATGCTAGGAATTGTCATTACCTTGCCGATCGCCCAAGCCATTAAGGGGGTTTTATACTTCGATTTGCGCAACCGTCGAGAAGGGATTAAGCTGCAACTGCAAAATGATCAGCCCCCAGATCGAGTGCCAGGGGATGCAGATCCCGTCTTGCCCACTCTGGAGCTATTTAAGAAGGTCACTTTGCTAACCCCAGAAAGCGTTGAACTAGAGTTTATCTTGGCAGGCATTGGCAATCGGGCATTGGCGCTGCTCATTGATAATTTGCTCGTGCTGTTGGGCATTTCTTTGTTTTGGTTCTTTGGAACTTTGCTTGCCACACAAGTGGCAACAACCCTATCTCCCGATCGCTACGCCATAGCCATATTGTGGTTTGTGGCGATCGCCTTCCTGGGCACCTTCGTCATTTCAGCCGGATACTTTGTGCTCTTTGAAACCTTGCGTCAAGGTCAAACCCCCGGCAAGCGCTTTGCCCAAATTCGAGTCATTCGAGACGATGGTAGACCCATCGGGCTAACTCAAGCCGTGCTACGAGCCTTACTTCGCCCCATTGATGACACCTTTTTGATTGTAGGAGCCGTTCTGATTTTGTTTGATCAAAATGAAAAACGGTTGGGTGACCTAGTCGCCGGAACCTTGGTCATTCAAGAAACACAAGTGCGGATGCAGCGATCGATCGCCCTTTCCGACAGCGCCCAAAGTCTGGCTCGACAACTCCCCGCCCTCAGCGACATCACTTACCTACAACCCGACGACTTTGCGGTCGTTCGAGAATTCCTCCAGCGCCGCGATTTTCTGACTCCTAAAGCCCGAACTGACCTCAGCATGAATCTGGCTCGTCAAGTCCGAACCCGGGTGCATCTAGAGACTATTCCCCCCGGAGTCACCTCCGATCAATTCTTAGAAGCCATCTACCTAGCCTATCAAACCAACCGTACTTAACTCGGTACCCCGATAAATTTACGGAGCTTTCATGAGGTTTTTACAGAGGCGATCGTTTATTTACTTTGCCTTTACAGCCTGTCTTTATCCTTCTTGTTACTCTCGCTATAGGGCATCAAATTCGGGGATATCTAAAAAACAGAACCAGATAAGAATAAGAGGTGTAAACTTTGACCACCCAAGCATTCCGCTACTTTCTAGGTTTTTGTCATAGGATTTCACAACGGCTGCTTGCCTGACGGTGATGTGCAACTGCACCCTCCAGAAACAGTAAATTAAGTTTCTGGTTGAGTTGATGACAGAGCTAATTCAACAGTAAACACTGAATTGCAAGCTAAGAGGTAACGCATGAAAGCAGTGATATTGGCAGGTGGACTGGGCACAAGACTGAGCGAAGAAACCGCCATTAAGCCCAAGCCCATGGTTGAAATAGGCGGGCAGCCTATCCTTTGGCACATTATGAAAAGCTACTCCCATCACGGAATCAACGATTTTGTGATTTGCTGTGGCTACAAAGGCTACGTCATTAAAGAGTATTTTGCCAATTACTTCCTACGCATGTCGGATGTCACCTTTGACATGTGTGCGAACCAAATGCATGTCCATTCTGGATATGCCGAGCCTTGGCGGGTCACCCTAGTGGATACCGGCGAAAACACCATGACTGGCGGACGCTTAAAGCGCGTGCGAGAACACGTTGGAACTGAATCTTTCTGCTTCACCTACGGCGATGGAGTCAGCAATGTCAACATTACAGAACTGATTCAGTTTCACAAAGACCAAGGAATGCTGGCAACCTTAACTGCGGTGCAGCCCGAAGGACGATTTGGAGCGCTTTCCCTAGGGCAAGAACAAACCAAAATCTCTCAGTTTCATGAAAAGCCCGAGGGAGATGGTGCCTGGGTGAATGGCGGCTACTTTGTGCTAGAGCCAGATGTGATTGACTATGTTGCCGATGATACTGTGATGTGGGAACATGACCCCCTGAAAAAGCTAGCCCATGACGGGCAGCTATCGGCATACAAGCACAGTGGTTTCTGGCAACCGATGGATACTCTCAAGGACAAAAATTATCTCGAAAGACTTTGGGCGGACAATAAGGCTCCCTGGAAGGTTTGGTAATAAAGTTTGGTAATTAGGATATTTTGACCGATTGCGGCTAAGTTGGGGTCATCTTTCATTAGTTTTGTTCAATTCACAGTTGATTCCATTAACAGGGGGCACAGAGCCTATGTACGATTTTGCAGTGATTGGTGGAGGTATTGTGGGTCTGTCCACGGCAATGACGTTGGGGCAGCAGTATCCTGATGCCAAGATTTTGGTGCTGGAAAAGGAGAGCCGTTGGGCATTTCATCAAACAGGAAATAATAGCGGCGTTATTCATTCGGGAATTTATTATAAGCCGGGTAGTTATAAGGCTAAGTTTTGTCGAAATGGCGCTCAGTCCATGGTGGACTTTTGCCGATCGCACGATATCCCCCACGAAGTTTGCGGCAAGGTGATTATTGCCACGCAAGAGAAAGAGTTACCTCAGCTAGAAACCCTCTACCAACGGGGTTTAGAAAACGGGCTAGAGGTTTCTCGGCTGACGAAGGCAGAAGTTTTGGAATACGAACCTCATGTAGACTGCATTGCCGGCGTGAGAGTGGTTTCAACGGGTATTGCTGACTACAAGCAGGTTTGTCAAAAATACGCCGAGCTGGCTGGAGCGCAAGGCTCTGACCTGCGGCTCAATACCCGCGTGAACCGGATGGTGGAAACTGTTTCGGGGCGGGTGCTAGAGACGACTCAAGGCAGCTTTGAAGCAAAGTATGTGATCAACTGCGCAGGGCTACAAAGCGATCGCGTCGCCAAAATGGGCAATGTTGATCCGCAAGCCAAAATTGTGCCGTTTCGGGGCGAATACTACGAACTGACTCCTGCAAAGCGGCATTTAGTCAAAGGGCTTATCTATCCGGTGCCTAACCCTGACTTCCCCTTTTTGGGTGTTCACTTTACCCGCATGATTGACGGCAGCGTCCATGCAGGTCCCAACGCCGTTTTGAGCTTGAAGCGGGAAGGGTATCACAAGACTGATTTTGACCTGCGAGATTTTGCTGAGGTCATGACTTTTCCTGGTTTCTGGAAACTGGCGGCAAAACATGCCGACGAAGGCATTCAAGAAATTATCCGATCCTTTAGCAAGGCGGCATTTGTGCGCAGTCTGCAACGGCTGATTCCAGAAGTGCAAATGGACGACGTAGTTCCCACCCATGCCGGAGTTAGGGCACAAGCGCTGATGAATGACGGCAAGCTGGTTGATGACTTTTTGATTATTGACGGGGAAAACTCAATGCATGTATGCAATGCGCCTTCTCCAGCCGCCACTTCTTCTCTAGAAATTGGCAAGGCGATCGTCGATCGCATTCCCGAACAGCAGCATTTGCGCGCTGCTATTAACGTCTAGTGCAACGCAGATTAACGACTCACCAGGATTTCCTATGAAAGTTCTCGTTACAGGTACAGAAGGTTATTTAGGATCATTGTTCGCCCCGATTTTGATGGAGCGCGGTCATGAAGTCACAGCGGTAGATACGGGATATTACAAGGTGGGTTGGCTATACAACGGCACCGAGTTAACGGCAAAAACCCTCAATAAAGATATTCGCCATATTACCGCTGAGGATCTCGTTGGAATTGAGGCGATCGTTCACATGGCGGAGCTATCCAACGATCCGACGGGGCAACTTTCTCCCACCATTACCTACGACATTAATCATAAAGGTTCCGTCCGTTTAGCCGAATTAGCCAAGCAAGCAGGCGTTCGGCGCTTCGTCTACATGTCCTCTTGCAGCGTCTATGGCGTTGCTTCTGAAGAGGATGTCACTGAAGAAACAGCAGTCAATCCGCAAACTGCTTACGCCGAATGCAAAGCGTTTGTAGAGCGCGACCTCAAGCCCATGGCAGACGCAACTTCTCGCCTACTTTTATGCGCAATGCCACTGCCTTTGGCGCTTCGCCTCGAATGCGATTTGACATTGTGCTAAACAACTTGTCGGGACTGGCTTGGACTGAGAAAAAAATTAAAATGACCAGCGACGGCACACCTTGGCGACCTCTGGTTCACGCGCTAGATATTGCTAAGGCGCTAGTTTGCGTACTAGAAGCGCCTCGCGATATCATTCACAATCAGGTCTTTAACGTGGGCGATACGGCTAACAACTATCAAGTCAAGCAAATTGCCGAAATTGTGGCGGGTGTTTTCAAAGGCTGCGAACTCAGCTTTGGCGATAGCGGCTCTGATAACCGCAGCTACCGGGTTTCCTTTGAAAAATCAACACCCAGCTTCCTGGCTTTAAGTGCGAGTGGAATGCCGAGCGCGGGGCACAGCAGTTATTTGATATCTTCTCTCAAATTGATATGACTCAAGAGGTCTTTCAGTCTCGCGGGTTTACGCGCCTGAAACAGCTTGAGTACCTAATTCGCACCCAACAAATTGACAAAGACTTCTTCTGGAGCTATAAATAATGATTTTTACAGAAACTAAGCTCAAAGGCGCATTTATTTTAGATCTGGATCTGCGATCGGATCATCGAGGCGCTTTTGCTCGAACCTTTTGTGCCCAGGAATTTGCAGAGCATGGACTGAAGCCCACCGTGGCGCAGTGCAATTTATCGTATAACTACCTCGCTGGAACCCTGAGGGGAATGCATTATCAGGTTGCACCCGCCTGCGAAACGAAGCTGGTGAGATGCACGAAAGGGGCAATTTATGATGTCATCATCGACATGCGCCCCGATTCTCCGACCTACAGGGAGCATATTGGGGTTGAATTGACGGCGGATAATCATCGATCGCTCTATATTCCAGAACTGTTTGCCCATGGGTATCAGGCGCTTACTGATGGGGCTGAGGTGGTGTATCAAGTTGGGGAGTTTTACACCCCTGGCTACGAGCGCGGATTGCGCTACGATGACCCCGCTTTTGGGATTGAGTGGCCCATTCCCGTCACCGTTATTTCTGAAAAAGATGCTGCTTGGGCATTGTTTGAGACCGTCTCTGTAGGAGTTTTGTAACGCCATGATGTTTATTGTTGATACTGCACTCAAAGCCCGTGCCGAAGCGGGCAACCCTATTAAAGTGGGGATGGTTGGGGCTGGCTTTATGGGGAGAGGCATTGCTAATCAAATCGCCAATTCTGTTCCGGGGATGGAGTTGGTGGCTATTTCTAATCGAAATGTGGAGGCGGCGCAGCGGGCTTATACCGAGGCGGGCATCACTGAGATTAAAACTGTCTCGACTGTGGCTCAATTGGAAGCGGCGATCGCCCAGAACCAATATGCGGTTACCGATGACCCCATGCTGCTGTGTCAAGCAGAGGGCATTGATGCGCTGATTGAAGTGACTGGAGCGATCGAATTTGGCGCGACGGTGATTATGGAGGCGATCGCTTACCGCAAACACGTCATCATGATGGATGCTGAGCTAGACGGGACGATCGGACCCATCCTCAAAGTCTACGCTGATAAAGCGGGCGTGATTTTAAGTGCCTGCGATGGTGATCAGCCTGGGGTCGAGATGAATCTTTATCGGTTTGTCAAAAGCATTGGCTTAACGCCGCTGCTCTGCGGCAATATCAAGGGTTTACAAGATCCTTACCGCAACCCCACCACGCAAGAAAGCTTTGCCAAACAGTGGGGACAAAAAGCCCACATGGTGACTAGCTTTGCCGATGGCACCAAGATTTCTTTTGAACAGGCGATCGTGGCGAATGGCACGGGCATGAGGGTTTGCAAGCGCGGGATGTTGGGCTACGACTACAGAGGACATGTTGACGACCTGGCTCAGAAGTACGACATCGATATGCTCAAAGAGTGGGGTGGCATTGTCGATTATGTGGTGGGTTCTCAACCTGGCCCCGGCGTGTTTGTTTTAGGAACCCATGATGATCCGAAGCAAAAGCATTACCTGAACCTATACAAACTGGGCGAAGGACCGCTTTATAGCTTCTACACTCCTTATCACCTTTGTCACTTTGAGGTGCCGCTGTCGGTAGCGCGGGCAGTGTTATTCCAAGATCGAGTGCTGTCGCCGCTGGGTGCACCTTTAGTCGATGTGGTTGCTACGGCAAAGATTGACCTGAAGGCGGGTGAGACGATCGATCCGATTGGTTATTACATGACCTACGGGCAATGCGAGAACTCTGATGTGACTCAAGCTGAAAACCTGTTGCCCATGGGCTTAGCCGAGGGTTGCCGCCTGAAGCGCGATATTCCTAAGGATCAGGTGCTCACTTACGATGATGTAGAAGTGCCAGAAGGGCGGTTGTGCGACAAGCTGCGGGCTGAGCAAACTGCTTATTTTGCTCAAGCTGTGCCTCAATTGGCGGCTGTGTAGGGTGGAATCATCGCGCTCTGTGAAGGGAGCACGATCGCCATTCCTAAATATCCCCATCTCGCGTTGTTGAATGCAGGACAGAGTCTTATTGAGGCTCTGTCCTATATTTTTAGTATTTGTGTTCTAGAAAATAATTGTAGGATTACGGTATGAAGTTGAAACCCTGTTAGAGGTCACTATGGTTTTCATTTCCTACACATCGATTGAGCAGACCGATCCACCGCGATCGCCCAAAGAAACGCTGCCCACCATGTACGACCTACCTAGCGAAGATCCGGAGGAGCCTGGTTTGCCCGACGAATTTCATGACCTCCAGCCGCAACTGCTAAGTCGCACCCTCCGGTTAAGCAACACCGCCCGCGAGCACTACTTTACCGCCTCTGACCTCAACCTTTACTACGATGTTAAACATCCGCTATGGCATAAGCGCCCTGATTGGTTTTTGGTCATAGATGTGCCGCGCTTATACGAAGGAAAAGACCTGCGGCGCAGTTACGTAATCTGGCAAGAAGGACAGTCTCCTGATGTCGTCGTCGAATTTTTGTCTCCTGGCACAGACAGTGAAGATTTAGGACGCTTTTATAATGAAGCTGTGCAAGAGGCAGCATCCGTTGAGGAAAGCACCCAGCGAACCCAGCGGGAAAAACCACCCGGTAAGTTTGCCGTGTATGAGGAGTATCTTCGGATTCCGCACTACATTGTTTATAGTCGTTATACTCAGCAGTTGCGATATTTTAAGTTAGAGGGCAGACGCTATCAAGAACAGGTAATTCCTCCTGAAAATCCGCGCCTATGGTTAGAAGATTTAGGAATTGGACTGGGAATTTGGGAAGGTAGTTTTGATGGGGTTCCTAGTCATTGGTTGCGGTGGTGCGATCGCAGGGCAACTGGCTTTTGACCGACACGGAGCAGGAAGAGCGGGACAGAGAACAAGCAGAACTCGAGAAAGAACAGGCACAACTCGAAAAAGAACGAGCAGAACTTGAGAAAGAACGAGCACAACTCGAAAAAGAACGAGCAGAACTTGAGAAAGAACAGGCACAACGTCAAAACGAACAGGCACAACTCGAAAAAAAACAAGTACAAGCTCAACTGCGTCAGGCAACGCGAAATTTATTA
>JAAUPA010000032.1 GCA_012034615.1 Leptolyngbyaceae cyanobacterium CSU_1_4
AGGGTGGCATTGCTGAATGCAAGTATGAAAGCCCCCCAACCCCCCAAATGAGGACTTTGAAGGGTTCGGAAGTCCCCCAATTTTGGAGGATTTAGGGGGCGGAGAAACGAGAAAACGGTCAACTTAGATCAGTTCATACTTTGATTCAGCAACGCCCAAGGGGTTTACCCCTTGTCTGTATTTCACTAGCGTAAGAAACGCTATAAATTAGGTTTTTTGGACTAATTCTGGCTGCTTTTGGGTTTCTTCAGGTTCCGCGTGAGGTTCGTCTTGCGGTAAGCCCAACACTCGTTGATACATTTTGACGTATTCAACCGCTGATTTATTCCAGCCAAAGTCTTGTGCCATTCCCCGTTGCTGCAGTTCTCGCCAGGCATCTTTGAACTGGAAGGCTTCCCAAGCTCTAACCATGCAGGTGTAAAGGTCGAGAGGTTCGTAGCGATCGAAGCAGTAGCCCGTTCCGGTGTGCTCTGAGGGAACAAAGTGTTGAACGGTATCGACTAAACCGCCTGTGCGTCGAACGATGGGAACACAGCCGTAACGAAGGGCGAGGAGTTGGCTAATGCCGCAGGGCTCGAACCGAGAGGGCATGAGGAATGCGTCGGAGCCAGCATAGATGCGACGGGCAAGGGTGTCGTTGTGTAACAAGTAGGAGGAAACGCGACCGGGGTAGCGGGACGCGATTTGCCAGAGCTGGGTTTCGTAGTAGCGATCGCCCGTTCCTAGCACAATAAACTGAGCGTCGGTATAAGCGATGAAACGATCCATCATTTGGATCACCAAGTCCAACCCTTTCTGCTCGACCAAGCGAGAAACCATGCCCACCAAGAAAGCTTTAGAGTTAACTTCTAGCCCCAGTTCCTCTTGCAAGGCAATCTTGTTGGCAGTGCGTTGATCCAGGGTATCGGCGGTGAAGGGGGTAATGCTGCGATCGGTGGCTGGATTATATAAATCGCGATCGATGCCGTTTAAGATTCCAGTCAGTTTGCCGTTAATGAATGACAACAGCCCTTCCATTTGCTCCCCATAGGCAGGAGTTTGGATCTGCTGAGCATAGGTTGGAGAAACCGTGGTCACCATATTGGCAGACTGCACCGCTGCCGCTAGAGTATTGTGCCCTTGCATATACCAGGGACACCAGGTGATTTGCTGCAAGCGCCAGCGCCAAGGACCTTGGTACGCTAGGTTGTGAATGGTAAAAACAGTGGCAATGCTCGAATCTTCCTGCATCCAAACCGGAATCATGCCTGTGTGCCAGTCGTGGCAATGAACGATATCGGGCTTCCAATGGTTCCAGCAAAACTCGGCTGCACCGTTAGCAAATAAGGTGAATCGCCAATCTTCGCCTTCCCCTGAATAGACATGGCGAGGGGCAAAGGCAGGGTGCTTGAACAGATAAAGCGGCACCTCTAGCCCCAGCTTTGTTTCGTAAACGCTAAAGCTTTGGAACATAGCGGTGCCCTCCCAAACCGGTTCTTTAGGCACCTCAACTTTGTCATCAACAAAGCCGAGTAGGGCATGAAGACGCGCACATCATGCCCCATGGCGCGTAAGACTTTGGGTAGTGCTCCCACCACATCTCCCATTCCCCCAACCTTGGCAATGGGAGCTGCTTCTGCTGCAACAAACAGAATCCGCATACTGATACCTCTGTCCCCGCGATGGATAAAACTAATGGAGCTGCCGCTCACTAAGTCTCAATCTACAGTAAACCTGCGACAAAATATCGGCATATTTCAGGGTGGAGAGGACGGACACAAGAACCTGGCTTAACGCCATTAAGCTCCTCGTTGAACTTCTAGGAAAATCGCTTCCAGGATTTCGGTTGCGCCTTGTTGCCGTAAAGTACGCGCAAGTTGGATGCCTAGAACTTCAGCCTCGCTGGCAAGCCCAGTGACAGTATCTTTGACCATTTTTTGTCCATCGACGCTGGCAACCAGCCCGGTCAGGGTTAGGGATTCGCCCTGGATGACGGTGTTAACCCCAATGGGAACCTGACAGCCACCTTCTAGCTCTCGCAGAAAAGCGCGTTCAGCGTAGCAGCGTTGGGCGGTGGGCTGGTGTTCTAGCGCTTTGAGAACCTGTAAGACTTCTTCGTCATCGCTGCGACATTCGATGCCGAGCGCGCCTTGCCCGACGGCGTGAAGGGAAATTTCAGGAGCAATAATTTGGTGAATACGGTCTGCCATGTTGAGGCGCTGGAGCCCAGCAACTGCCAGAATGATGGCATCAAATTCACCAGAGTCGAGCTTCTGGAGACGGGTGTTGAGGTTGCCCCGAATATCTTTGAAGGTGAAGTGGGGGTAGTGATGGCGAAGTTGGGCAAGACGACGGAGGGAGGATGTCCCGACGATCGCCCCTGCGGGCAAGGTGTCTAGCTGTTTATCTTTGTGCTTTGCATGAACCACCAAACCATCTGCCGGGTCTTCGCGCTCGGTGATGCAGCCCAGCATCAGACCCGCGGGCAGGTTAGTCGGTAAATCTTTAAGAGAATGGACGGCGAAGTCGGTGTCGCCTTGAAGCATTCCATTTTCGAGTTCTTTGGTGAAGAGACCTTTGTCGCCAATTTTGGCAAGGGGCACGTCGAGGATTTTGTCGCCCTGCGTACTCATGGTGTGAACTTCAAACTTGCGATCGCCAAAATGTTTCTGCAATTCGGCTTGCACCCAATGGGTTTGGACTAGGGCGAGCTGACTTTTACGAGAGCCGATCCGGATAGGACGAGGAGGACTTGCGACCATTTGTAAATCAATGTTTAGAAACACTGCGAAAGGTAAATAAGTCTAGGCTTTGAGCCACTTAGTCAGTCTACCTTAGTCGGGGACGTTGAGGAGCCCACGGAAAAGTTTGTGGGTTGCTAGGGTTGGATGCGCTATAACTTAAAACGTTTCCCTGCTGTACTAAGGGTGCCTTTTCCTGGTTGAATGGGGATGTTAAAAAATCAATTTTTGTTACGGCAAGGGTAACTATGTATATTGTGCAAATCGCCTCAGAATGTGCCCCGGTCATTAAAGCTGGCGGTTTAGGAGATGTAGTTTATGGATTAAGCCGTGAGTTAGAAACTCGCGGTAATACCGTAGAACTTGTCCTACCCATGTATGACTGCATGAGATATGACCACATTTGGGGCATTCATACTGCGTATCAAGATTTATGGGTGCCTTGGTATGATGGAGTGATTCATTGCACAGTGTATTGTGGCTGGGTGCATGGGCTGCTTTGCTTTTTTGTTGAACCGCATTCTCAGGATAGTTTTTTCCATCGGGGCAAGGTTTACGGCGACTCAGATGACAATATGCGTTTTGCGTTCTTCAGCAAAGCAGCGTTAGAATTTTTGCAACAGAGCGGTAAAAAACCGGACGTGATTCATTGTCATGATTGGCAAACCGGGTTGATTCCAGTTTTACTGTACGAGGTTTATCAGCATCATGGGATGGCGCATCAGCGAGTGTGTTATACCATTCACAACTTTAAGCATCAGGGCATGGCGGGTGCTGAAATGTTGGTGGCAACAGGGTTAAATAATGCGGCATATTATTTTGATTACAGCCGTCTTCAAGATAATTTTAATCCGTTTGCGTTGAACTTTATGAAGGCTGGCATTGTTTATTCAAACTATGTCACCACGGTTTCGCCCCACCATGCCTGGGAGGCAAGATTTACAGAGATTGGCTATGGATTAGGACATACCTTAGAGTTGCACCAAAATAAGTTTACGGGGGTGCTAAACGGGATTGATTACAAGGTCTGGAATCCGGAGGATGATCATTACATTTCCGATTCCTATAGTGCTAAAAATATTGAGGGTAAGGCGAAGAATAAAAAGGCTCTGCGCGATCGCTGCTTTTGCAAGAAGTTGATAAACCGATCGTTGCTTTCATTGGTCGTTTAGATGAACAAAAGGGTGTACACCTCGTTCATCATGCCATTTACTACGCGCTTCAAAAAGATGCACAATTTGTTTTACTAGGTTCAGCCACTGAATCTAGCATCAACCATGTTTTTTGGCACGAAAAACAGTATTTAAACGATAACCCTGACTGCCATTTAGAATTAGGGTTTAATGAGGAGCTTTCTCACCTTATCTATGCTGGGGCAGATATGATCATTGTTCCTAGTAATTACGAACCCTGCGGTTTAACGCAAATGATTGGGATGCGGTACGGTACGGTGCCTGTTGTGCGCGGGGTAGGCGGTTTGGTAAGTACGGTGTTTGATTGGGATTATGATCCTCAGCATCCGGTAGAAGAACGGAATGGGTTTGTGTTTTATCAAACTGATTTCGGGGGTTGGAGTCGGCAATGGAGCGGGCGATCGACTTGTGGAAGTTTTCCCCTGAGCAGTTTGAGGCGTTAGCTATTCAAGGAATGAATTACGATTATTCTTGGAAGCAGTCAGCAGAAACTTACAGCAATATTTATGAGTTTATTCGACATAAATAGAGGGTGATTTGACTTGCTCTATTGGGTTAAAGACGAGTCTTAGAACTGACCGCCAGAGATTTCAACGCTCTTGGACAGCTAGATGAGTCAGAAAACATCAACCTTGACTCTTCCCCTCTTACGAAGATGTCTATCATCATAGACAGAATATAGCGCCCAACTCTTCACACGTAGGTTTTTTGAGGGCGGTAGGTGAATGCTTGAGCCGAATCGTGCCTCGCATTTGATCTAAAAGCTTTTCTAAGTGTGGTTCCATCAGCAGTCCAGTCAAAGCAGTAGACTATGGACTTGATTAGCACTTCATCCATACAGCCGGACAAATCTAAAAACATACGGAAAGTTCCTTGTGGTCAACATACATCAGCGTAATATGCAGAAAGTTCTCTAAAATCCACCCGGATTCAGAACGATATGTAAAATTTGTCGCTGACCTACCTAATTTAAGATAGTATGCAGGAGATTTCTCTCTAAAAAGAAGTTATACAAGAAATGAAGTTATACGAGTGTTGTGGAGGTTGAATTAAGTGTCTGATAGAACTATCTGGGAAATTCATGGACTTGATGCTTTGCTAGTAAAGACAAAGCTTACGATTAATGATGTCCATCTTGAAACAGGTATAGAACTAGGACATTTGGAACAAATCAGAAGGAATAACGGTAGTCGCTATTGGAGGCATAAAACCATTAGAAAAATTGAGACATTTTTCGGAAGTCGAGGAGAACAAGTTCAGAAAAGAAAGCGTCCCTTCGGGTAGGCAACGAAAGTGAAGCAGTATGACTATGCCGTAGAGTATTCCAAGATATTCATTAACTTAGCGACAGTCCTCTTGGGCTTAACTTTAACTTTTACCTCAAATGTAGTTGGTAAAGAAAGTTCTAGGATTTTTGTCTTAATGATGTTGGTATCTTGGATATTGTGGATTGCTTCTATCTACATGGGCGCAAGAAGTATTGCAATTATCGTGACAATAGTTGCCGCTTCGACAGACAGTGTTGCTGGCGATGAGGATGAAGATTTATCTTCCTCCTCTGATGAAAGCTTAAGTGTATTTGACAGAAGTCTTCAGCAGAGACTTCGTTGGCAACGTCGTTTTTTCATCTATGGCTTTTCAGTTGCGGCTCTTTCAGCATTCGTTAGTGCTTTTCTTGATGGGACTTAACTACAGTCATGTATGAGAGATTGGCTAAAAGGGGCACAGCCTTCGGTGCGACGACCAGTTGAGAGCCGCTGATGCCAAGCTTAAGGCTGCTTGCCACACTAATTTGAGCCCGTTATCCCGCTAGATGATTTGTGGGGATGCAACTAGAGGTTATCTTTACCCTCTTTTATAAATCTCTGTTGAGAGTGAAAAGAGAGGTAAGGATTATCGGCGTTTCTGAATCACGTATGAATTTGCCCCCTAAATCCCCCATTCTGGGAGACCTTGAAAGGTTCGGAAGTCCCCTAGAATGGGGATTTGGGGGGCGATCAGAGCCATAGCATTTCAAGGATTCATACTTCCATTCAGCAATGCCGGATTATCAATATTGATTGCTATGGCTACTTTCCCTTGGCACAGTCGCTCTCGAACATTGGGCACTGTTGTAGGTGGTGTCGTCTTACCCTATGGTTTGTGACCTTGCCGCAGGATTTGGGGATCTGTTAGAAATTTAGGCTGTATGGTGTGATCCAACCCTTGTTGCCGTGGACTGAGCGTAGCTGTTTTTATCGTTGTAAAAATACTCTTAGCTAGGCATTGCAAGACTGAGTTGTTGCTTCAAACTTTGTGATTTAAGCAATACTGATAGCTAACTAGCACTTAAATTGGGTCATACAGAAATGGAAGTACGCGGTATTGGCACACCCCGTCTAGAGTGGGTAGGTGATTGTCTGGTGATTGGGTTGTTTGAAGACGCGATCGCCTTCACCGAAGAGTTGACAGAACTCGACCAAAAGCTGGCGGGCACTTTGACAGAACTGATTGCCGAGACAGAGTTTAAAGGGAAAGAAGGCAGCAGCGCAATCGCCCGAGTAGGCGGCGGCAGCGCAATTCGTAAAATAGCAGTCGTTGGATTAGGCAAACCTGAGGCACTGAAGCTAGAGAGCTTGCGAAAAGCCACAGCAGCAGCCATTCGGTTGAGCAAAAAAGAAAAATGCAAAACCCTGGGGCTGAGCCTGCCCCTTGGGCACAACGAGGCAGCGCTGACCGCCCAGGCATTGGCTGAGGCGATCGAACTGACGCTGCATCAAGACACTCGCTTTAAATCTGACACAGAAAATAAAGAAACGAAGCTAGAGCAAATTGACCTCTTGGGGTTGGCGGGACAAGAAGATTCGATCCAGCGGGCGCGCCAAATTTGCGCGGGTGTGGTTTTGGCAAGAGAGTTAGTGGCGGCTCCTGCCAATGTGGTCACGCCTGCCTTTATGGCAGAGACGGCAGAGGCGATCGCCCATGAGTATGGACTAGAGCTCACCGTATTGGAAAAAGCTGAGTGTGAAAAGCTGGGAATGGGAGCATTTCTGGGGGTGTCGCTGGGATCTGACCTGCCCCCTAAATTTATCCATTTGGTCTACCGCCCCACGGGTACGCCTCGCAGGAAAGTGGCGATCGTGGGCAAAGGCGTAACGTTCGACAGCGGTGGCTTGAACATTAAGCCCACGGGCAGCGGCATTGAAATGATGAAAACCGACATGGGCGGAGCCGCAGCAACCTTAGGCGCGGCAAAGGTTGTAGGCTTGCTGAAGCCGGATGTTGAGGTTCACTTTATTAGCGCTGTGGTTGAGAATATGATCAGCGGTCGGGCGATGCATCCCGGCGATATTCTGACGGCTTCTAATGGCAAAACTATTGAGGTCAACAACACCGATGCTGAGGGTCGTCTGACCTTGGCAGATGCGTTGGTCTATGCCGATCAACTGGGGGTAGATGCGATCGTAGACTTGGCAACTTTGACCGGCGCTTGTGTGGTTGCCCTAGGCGAAAATATTGCGGGAATGTGGACAGAAGATGACGCGATCGCCGCTCAACTTACCCAAGCTTCTGAACTCTCTGGCGAAAAGTTTTGGCGAATGCCGATGGAAGAAAAATATTTTGAGGGATTGAAATCGGTCGTTGCCGACATGAAAAACACCGGACCTCGTCCGGGTGGAGCCATCACCGCTGCCCTATTTTTGAAGCAGTACGTCAAAGATACGCCCTGGGCACACTTAGATGTTGCCGGTCCGGTTTGGACAGACAAAGAGTATGCCTACAACAACGCCGGAGCAACAGGTTTTCCGGTTCGCACCTTGGTCAACTGGATATTCGCTGAGGGATCAGGCGGCGAGGGATAACCAGCAGTTTGTACGGCATCAACCTCCCTCAAAAATGTCATAGAGCGCCCAATTTTGTGAGATCTAACCAGGGGCTTAAGCCCCTGGTTCAACCCGCTAGGACACACTCCATCTATCCAAGAATTGCTATAAAAAATAAAGAGGAGTGATACGATCTTCACTTTCGAGTCTAAAATAAGAGACTGACCAGATATTAGAACTGGGATTGTCCAGTTCACTAGCCATTCACAGGAGCAAGATTTTCAGGCATGATTAAACTGCGCTTAAAGCGGTTCGGAAAAAAATTTGAAGCGAGCTACCGCATTGTCGCCATGAACAGCGATACTCGCCGCGACGGTCGCCCCCTCGAAGAACTCGGTTTTTATAACCCTAGAACTGACGAAGTTAAATTAGATGTTCCCGGCATCATCAAACGCCTTCAGCAAGGCGCACAGCCCACCAGAACGGTGCGCAGCATCCTGCAGAAAGCCAATGTGTTTGAACAGTTGAAGGGTGAAAGTACAGATTCCGTCGCTTAATCGCTTAGGTAACCGCCTTGTCAGAAACAGAAACTCCCCTTCCTCAGCCGATCGCCCTCCACCCGGACTACTCTGGGCTAGTTGCCTATTTGGTGAAGCCGTTCCTAGAATCGCCTGATTCTTTGAAAGTGGACTGCGAGATTTCACCTCGCTCGCTGCGAGTGTTGGTGCGAGTGGCGTTTGAGGGAGAGGACAAGGGGCGGGTATTTGGACGAGGCGGGCGCAATATTCAAGCCATCCGGACGGTGTTGCAGGCGATCGCTCAGGTTGCGGGACAAACTGCCCATCTCGAAGTTTTTGGTGGACAACCTGAGCGTGAAGAGGGTATAGACCATCGACGAGATGAACGGCGACCCGACGACCGCCCCGAGTCTTCGTCTCCCCGAGCGGCTTCACCCCACAGTCCGCCCAAGCCGCGTCCGCGTCTTAAAGAATAAAGGTATATCCCTAATTTTAAGTTCCCCTCGTAGAAGGTTGAATGGGAACATCCCTCACGATTGAGTTTCCTAGTCCTGATAGCGCGATCGCCATGACCGGCTTTCAGGAAGAAAATCTTAAGCTTCTGGCTCAGCAGACCGGGGCGACTATTGTGCTGCGGGGGCAAGCCCTTGTTATTTCAGGAACGGAGAACCAGGTGGAGCAGGTCGATCGATTGGTGCGATCGCTGGAATCTTACTGGGGAAAAGGCAAGGCCGTGACTGGAGTAGATATTGTCACCGCTCGACACGCCCTCAATAGCCAGAACCAAGACGAACTTCAAGAGCTGCAACGAGATGTCATTGCCCGGACTCGTCGAGGCGAAGAAATTCGGGCAAAAACTTTTAAGCAGCGGCAATACATTCAAGCCATTCGCACCCATGAAATGACTTTTTGTTCAGGGCCTGCGGGGACGGGCAAAACATTCTTAGCGGCAGTCGTGGCGGTTCAGGCGTTGATGGCTAATCAATATGAGCGGATTGTCTTGACCCGTCCAGCAGTGGAAGCGGGGGAAAAATTAGGCTTCCTCCCTGGCGATTTGCAGCAAAAAATTGATCCATACCTGCGTCCTCTGTACGATGCCCTGAACGAAATGATGGATGCAGACAAAATTCCTAGCCTAATGGAGCGAGGCATTATTGAGGTTGCGCCCTTGGCTTACATGCGAGGACGGACGCTGAACAATGCCTTTGTCATTTTGGATGAGGCGCAAAATACAACGCCCTCTCAAATGAAAATGGTTTTGACTCGGCTAGGGTTTCGATCGCGCATGGTCGTGACAGGTGACACGACGCAAACGGATTTGCCCTCTCATCAACAGTCGGGATTAGCAGCAGCCCAGCGAATTTTGAGAAATGTTGAAGGGATTGCCTTTTGCGAATTGACGAAAGCCGACGTGGTGCGCCATGCCTTAGTGCAGCGGATTGTAGCGGCGTATGAGGATCATGAGAACCAACGTTGATGGACACGTTGATGGGCAGGCGATCGCCCTATTTCAACGCTTAGGGAGTTGCAATAAAATAACGTCCCGAACCGCCCCCCAATCTAGGGGATTTAGGAGGATAGAAAGCTAGAGCATCCCACTGGGACTTTAGTTCAACGCAGGCTCCTTACTTCTTTCAACGCCTACTTCAACGTCAAAAATTTCTCTAGCGCCGCAGACATGGCGGGCGGCCAACGACGAACTTGGGTCACCCAGTCAATTTTTTTGTAACGTCGATCGAGCCCGACTGCGGCAACCCAGTTGCTTTCGGCTTCACCGCGATCGCCAGATGCCCACAGTGCTGCTGTCAAAGCGGCTCGCATATCCGCAAAGTTAGGATATTTCCGCACCAGATTTTTCATTTGGCGAATAGCTTCGCTAGTTTCACCAATTTGATATTGGGCGAGGGCATAGTTGGCGCGGGCAAAGACATATTGAGGTGCCAGGTCTGCCGCTTTTTTATAATCGGCGATCGCCTCCTGCCATTGACCTAGACCGCCCTTCGCATTCCCTCGATTGTTGTAGGCAGCCGGGTCATTCGGGTCGAGTTCGAGCACATGATTATAATCGGCGATCGCTTCATCCCATTTACCTAAGCCTTCTAAAGCCGCGCCCCGATTGAGATACGGATCAGGAGCATCAGGAGCAAGTTCCATCGATCTTTCGTAATCGGCGATCGCGGCTTCGAGCTTGTTTTGGCTAACTCGGGCGTTGCCGCGATTACTCCAGACCGCTGGCTCGTAGGGGAGTTGCTCAATGAGTTCGCTCCAATAGTCTTCAGCGGCAGCGAAATTGCCCTGATTCGTCGCTTCAAACGCCTTAGAACGCAGGTCATCCACTAGCTCTAAATTGACTGGAGAAGCTAGGGTGGGACTGACAGCAGCAGGTGCAGCTTGAGCAGGCACCGTCCCCAGCCCGGTCAAAAAAGTTAAAAGGAGGGAGAATAGAAATGTCATCATGCGCTTATCATGCCAGGTTTTTCAAGGCACGACAATGAGCTTGAATTTAAGCTTGAATTTACGAAATTAAGTTACTTCGCTGCTGCTTAACAGTTTGAATTTCCTGTAGAAGCACCTCGGTTTCTGCTTGAAGATGGAGCAGTTCTACTTGGTGATTCGCCTGGTACGGAAGTTTGCCAAGAGTCGCTAGCGAAGTCAAGCTAGGTGAAGCGATCGGAGCATCTGAGGAAGAGACGGCAGATGGAGAGAACTGCACGGCACGGTTATTGATCAAAGTTTGACTAGTCATTTTTACTTATTCACACCACGGGCTTAATTCTATCTTGTTTAATCGCTCTGATTGTATGGAATCTAGAAAAGGGGCAATTTTGAAATTGTGGCGGTTTTTGAACTGGCTGGACTGAGCCCAGTTTTGACCCACCTTGGCTTAGTCAACCCGAGGCAAAGCACGGCTAGCCTCAATCTGCTGACGTATTTCGTCGGCTAGGCTAGGCAGTTCCGATTGCCCGATCGCCCGTTGTTCTCCAGAAGCCAGCCATTTTAACTGTACCGTCAAATTTTCTGCCTCCGCATCTCCCAACACTAAGCACGCCGCCGCGCCCTTGCGGTCTGCCCGCTTAAACTGTTTGCCAAACGCACTGCCGCTCAGGTCAAGTTCTGCCGAGAACCGAAGTTGCCGCAGCGTTTGGGCAACCTTTAAGGCTTGTGCCTCAGCCCGATCGCCCCTAGATACCACATAAAAATCTAGGGTGGGAGCGGTTGGGGGCTGGAGTTGTTGCATCAAAATCACCAGTCGCTCTAGCCCGCTTGCCCAACCGACTGCCGGAGTTTCAGGACCGCCCAATTCCTTCACCAACCCGTCATAACGTCCGCCCGCACACACCGTTGCCTGCGCCCCCAAATCATCAGATTGAATCTCAAAAACGGTATGGGTGTAGTAGTCTAGCCCGCGCACTAGCTTGGCATTAATGTTGTAATCAATCCCCAAATCGGTCAACAATTGCTGAACTTGTTCAAACCGCTTTTGGGAACTGGGACTTAAATGATCGTGAATGCTAGGAACATTTTGCAGAATGTCTTGGGTTTTTTCATCCTTGGTATCTAAAATGCGCAGAGGATTGCGGGTCAAGCGCTCTTGGGAGTCGGGATCGAGATCGTTTTGATAGGGCGTGAGGAAAGCCACCAGGGCTTCGCGGTATTGCAAGCGATCTTGCCGATCGCCAATGGAATTAAATTCTAGGCGCAAATTTTCCAGCCCAATAGCGTTGAGCAAATCCTTGGCGATCGCAATCACCTCCGCATCCGCGCGGGGATCAGCACTCCCAAGCGCCTCAATGCCCACCTGATGAAACTGTCGCTGCCGCCCAGCCTGGGGTCGCTCGTAGCGAAACATCGGACCTACATACCAAAGCCGCTGAATTTCGCCTTGCGCATACAGATTATGCTGGACATAGGATCGGACTAATCCCGCAGTTCCTTCGGGGCGTAGGGTCAACGATCGATCGCCCCGGTCTTGAAACGTGTACATTTCTTTGCTCACCACATCGGTCGCTTCACCCATACCGCGTTCAAACAAATCAGTTTGCTCAAAAATGGGAGTCCGAATTTCTTGATAGGTGGCTCTACTAAAAACCTCACGGGCGATCGCTTCAATCTGTTGCCAGTACTGGATTTCTTCAGGCAAAAGGTCGCGCGTTCCGCGAGAGACTTGAATCAGGCTCATGGTGCTTAATCTACAAACAGCTTATTGAACGGGTTCCCAGGGGGCGTAGCGATCGCCATAATAAGCCAAAATTTGCGCCACGCGACGACGAGATTCTTCATTCGCCTCCGGGGCATACCGAATCGACAGCCCACCCGCCTGACTTTTAAGATACTCAAACTCTGGAGAGGTTTGGGGCAACACCTCAACCTCAACCCCGGTCACCTGACGCAAATGAGCCTCAACCTCCCGGTAAATAGCAAGGGGCATTTGAGGAGAAGACCACTGGATCGGTGTCATGCGCTAGACCTCTAGATGGGGTGGAGTTTGTGGGGGAGCGATCGGTAAGGTGCAACAATTGACTTCATCAATGCAAACCTTACCCCATTGCAATGCCCAGCGAACCAGTGCCACACGGTTGCTAGTCGCTGTTTTTGTCAAAATGTTGCTGATGTGGTTGTCCACAGTTCGCTTACTAATTTCTAAATCTTCGGCAATTTCCTGGTTGGTCAAGCCTGCGGATACTAGCTCAACAATTTGTAGTTCGCGGGCAGAGAGATTCCCACTGACCTGAGACTCTAGACCCGTCGTCATGTTTTCCATCTGTAATATGTATATTTACCTACCATCTCTTACCATTCTAAAGGCACGATCGAGAAAAATGTTTCTCTACACTGCCCTAATCACTCGGCAAGGATTACCTGCGGCAACCACATTATCAGGGACATCTCGCGTTACAACGCTGCCTGCTCCAATGGTCGTGTTATTTCCTATCTGCACACCGGGGCACAAAATCGCGCCGCCGCCAATCCACACATCATCCCCAATGGTGATGGGCGCAGCCCTCTCTAAACCCGATCTTCGGGTTTCTGCATCCAAGGGATGATAGGCAGTGTAAATTTGGACTCTAGGAGCCAGCAACACATTGCGACCGATATAAACATGATTGCAATCTAAGATAACGCAGTCGTAATTGATGTATAAATTTTCTTTTGCATAAATGTGACAGCCATAATCACAACGAAAAGGAGGCTGTATTTCAAAGTTTTGACCGATCGCCCCAAACAGAGATTGGATAATCTCCTCCCGTTTTTCATTCTCGTTGGGTCGTGAAAAATTAAAAGCGTACAAGAGATTTTGTGCTTTTTTCAACAGATCCCTCAGCTCAGGATCACTGGCTAAGTAAGGCTCATTCGCCAGCATTTTTTCCCGCTCTGTCTTTGCCATGGGTCTAACCTCAAGGTACTTTAAAAAGCCAGTTTCATTTGCATCCGCCATCCGCCTACTCGTCCACCCAGTTGCTCCTCTCCTCAGCCCCACCCAACCCGGGTTGACCCATCTAAAAAACTGCCACAGCACTCCCTCAGAAGGTTATCTTTAAGACATACCCCAACGGGTGAATGTGCTACCGTCACTGTATCGTAGGGATTTAAGTCATGCGGATTTGAATTGTAGGGCTTTAGTTTTTTGGATAGCATCTTTTTCCTATTATTCCTAAATTGAAAGGAGCCTCATGTACCGGTTCCAAATTATTGCTCAGACCCAAACAGGCGAATCTATTGGGTTAGTCGGTTCTTCTGCCGAACTTGGAGGGTGGGATGTTACACAATACATCCGGCTAAACACCACTGCCGATCGCTACCCTCTGTGGTGGACAGACGCAGAGATCGACCTTCGATCTGCTCTCAGTTTGGCGCATCCAGGCGTGGACTCTCAAACCGCTGCCCCTCAAACCGTTGAGTACAAGTATGTGCGTTTGGGTGCAGACGGCAGCGTGGAATGGGAACCTTTCAGCGAAAACCGTTGGATTGCGATCGCACCTGAAGATCAGACTCGGGCTCAGGCTCAGATGCTGGTGGTGGATGATGGAGCCTGGGGGTATTGGCAGCCCTGCCCCTTTGGATATGTTGAGGCGATCGCAGAAACCGCCGCCAAAGTGCCTCTAGACCCTGAATTCAAAGGGCTTAACATTGTCGTGATTGGTAGCTCTGTGGCGTGTGGGCACAAGGCTTGGTTATTAAACGGCTGGGTGAGCCAGTTGGGGCAGACCTTGCAGCAGACCTATGGTCATCGCCTCGTTAACGTGGCAGAAGTGGGGGCAAACGTGAGCAGCACGATCGCTCGGTTTGCCGCCGTCGTTCCCCCTGAGCAACCAGATATTGTGATTATTGCCCTATCCCTAGGCAACGAAGGATTAGCCCATTGTTCTCCGCACCACCGCAGGGCAGTCCAACGGCGATTTGAGAGTGGGTTGCGACAACTAGTCAAAATGACTCGAGAATTGGGAGCTTATCCCATTCTGGGTGGCGTTTATCCCCATGGCGATTATGCGATCGAGCATGATGAGTTGCTTCAAGAAACCCATCGGCGGATGGTGGGGTGGGGCGTTCCAGTACTCAATTGGTTAGCAGCCGTAGACAATGGGCAAGGAGCCTGGAAAGCTGGAACTGGCTTCGATCCGGCGCATCCCAATACAACGGGGCACCGCTTGATGTATGAAGCGATCGATCTGCGCCTATTTGAAATGAGCCGTGAAGAATTGACCCAAGAAACCCAGCGTTTCCAGCAACCCGATGAAGTGTTGGTGTATCAAGACAGTGAGGGGTTCCAGATCTTTGCCTACCCTCAAGAAAACCAGTTGCGAATTCGCAATTCTTCTCCTTACGATTACACCCTCACGCCCACATGGCAGACCTTGCAAACGGCACTACAACATCAGGCTAGATTAATGCCAGGTCTTTATGTGGCAACACATCATCAGCCAGGAGTTTTGCCCTTTTTTGCGGTGCAAGCGGATGGGGCGATCGAAACTACAGTCGAGATTCCTCCGGGGGCTGAACTTAAGTATAGCGCCGCATTCAACCTCTTTTCGCCCCACAACTCCCAACTCTTGTTCTATGACGGGCAATTAGGGATTTTGAAGGAAGACGATCAGCACATCCGCGTGATTAATGAATCTCCCAATGAATACAACATTCAGCCTATGTGGCAAGAGGTTCGTAACGCCTTAAAAGCGATGCCGTTGGGCGTGTATGAAGATCCCCTTTATCCCGACGCGCCTTTCCGGACTTTAATGATTGGTGACGGTGGTTTGGAAAGCCGAGTGAAAGCGCCGCCTAGATCTGCATTACTGTTTCGATATAAATGTAAGTTGTCAGATATTAGCCGTGTCGCAATTCTTCCCTTGGGCGATCGCTGTGCCGTCCGGATGATGTTGTACAAAATGCAGTATGACGGTCCGGCTTTTCCGTTCGACCTCACGCGCACCACTGAAATTAGCGACGTTGCCGACATGATCGAATCTCGGTTCTATGACATGTGGAATCCAGATTTTTTGCATTACAGTCCTGATGCAGGTCGGATCTATCATCGGAAGTGGACAGGGCTATCTTTTGCCCATGAAATTGACGATACGGATGAGCCGCTGCGCGATATGTCTCCCGTTCATGAACGAATGCGCGATCGCTATACAGCTCGTGCGGGAAGATTTTGGTATGCCATTCAGAAATGCGATAAGGTGCTGTTTGTGCGGACGGGTGTTTGCGATCGTGGCGGCGTGATGGATCTAGTTAACAAGCTAGAAAAACAGTGCAACGGTAAACCCTTTCACTTGTTAATCCTTTCTCCCCAATCGTCCCATGAGTTCGCGAATCTGCCCCATGTGTTGCACTACAACGTTGAGTTTAACCCCGATCGGATGTATGAAGACTTAGGACATTGGAAATATTGTGCAGAGGTAATGCACGGTATTCTAGAATCGCTAGGAGTTTCCAGCAAAAACCTATTCTGGTGTCCGCCTAAGCTTCCACAGGAATAACTTGATCGCTAATGTTTCAAAGAAACGAGAAGGTGCCTAGGGGGCGACCCTTGCGGTATCTGCGAAGCAGCGCAGCAATCAATTTCCTCCAGTCTCCATCAGTTCCCTCATCGCCGTTTCCAACCCTGGCAGGTAATGTTCGATCGCATTCCAAACCTGCTCCAAGTCAATGCCACCCAGATAATCGTGAACCAACACATTCCGAAAACCCGCCAATGCCCGCCAATCTATCCCTGGCGCTTTTGCCTTCAAGTCTTCAGAGAGCCGCTGGGTTGATTCTGCCATCGTTTGCAATCGCCGCAACACCGCATCCTGAACCAATGCACTTGCTATAAACTCTGCCTTGCCATTGCGAGTATAGTTCTGAATTAGGGAGACACAATCTAAAATGTGTTGTAAGTAGACGCGATCGACTTTGGAAATCATAAGGGCTTCGCTTCTGCCAACACGCTCTCTCGAATCAACGGACTGATACCCCGTTCTGTCAGCACATCTACCTTTCGTCCTAATAAATCCTGCCAATCCATCAACAAGCCACCTGGAAACCAAGGCGTAATTCTTTCCAGATCGTAATCAATCAAAAAATCAATGTCGCTCTCAAGGGTTTCTTCTCCCCGAACCACCGAACCAAACACTCGTACATTAAACGCCCCATGTCGCGCCGCAACTTGCAAAATTTCTTCTCGTCTTTCCCGCAATGTGTCTAGTAACGCCATCATTTCTACCAATTCGACTTGAAAAGATTGTTAATTTAGCCTTGTTCTCAATTTCACATTCCATAGTATTTTGCACTGAAACCTACGGTTAAAGACGCTCCATCATGTAAGCAACAAACACTTATTTTTAGTTTTTTCGGTGGTCATAATAAGTGTGAAAGTGTGTCTGCTTTCGTACAAGTTCTAGTTCAGATGGATTTATGCTTAGCGATCCAAGTATTGGCACTGAGTCAAATTCTTGCGTTTGCAAGTGGGGTTCCAGGAAGATTTATCATCGCTGCATCATTTAAGGCTTGACCTAAAGAAGCATCAGTAAGATTGCTTTCAAGAGCTTTTTTATTAAACACAACTCCAATTTGTCTAACGAAAGCTTTGCCTTCCTTGTTGTGACTAAGAAATATGCTGACTGTCATCTACGGGGTACTCCTTCTGAATGTTTATGCGGAAGCCTCTTGTGCATTATGCTAGCCCAGACAGATTAGAGCAGATTAGAGCAGATTAGAGGAAAAGTCCCATATTTTTTTTACATAATCCTCCACCCCGATCGCCCCATAATCCGTCACCAAAATATGTCCAAGTCGATGAATCTGCGTTAAGAATGCTAGAGACTCAGAAAAAATCTGAGAGAATATCTTACTGACTGTCCCCTAACCTAGTGCGATTTAAACTCATGCTGGAGAGAAAAAAGAAGCAAGCGGTGGTTACGGGTGTTAGCTTAACCGCACTGACGCTAGGTGCAGCAATATTTGTTGTACCTTCTACGGGAATGTTGCCTAAGCTGCCTATAGTCGGGCAATGGTTCCAGACCTTATCTAGCTCTGTCGTTATAGAAGCCGAGCCAGCCGATCGCGCCTCTCAAGTTTTAGCGGCTGCCAAGTTACCTCCAGCGCAACGATCGCCCCTCCTGCAAACTGCCACTCAGCAAGGTTCTGCTCTCGATCGCCAGCGCGCCAAATATTTGTTAGCCAGTGATTTAATTGAGCAAGGCAAAGGTGGCTCAGCGTTACCCCTGCTCGATCGCTTGGAAAACGATTATTCTGTTTTGGCTCCCTACGTTTTGATTAAACGAGCGCAGGCTTATACCCAAATGGGCGATCTGGCAAAGGTTGAGGCGACTTGGCAAGCGTTGATCAAAAACTATGGAAATGATCCCGCATCGGTCGAAGGTTTATTTGTACTGGGTAAAAAGAATCCGCAGTTTTGGGATCAGGCGATCGCCCAGTTTCCTAGGCATCCGCGCACGGTTGAAATTGCCCAAACCCGCCTGAAGCAAAATCCTAAGCAGCCTCAGCTTCTCCTCATTGTGGCACAGGCGTTATATTCTCCCGATTTGGTTTCAGTGCTCGATCGCTTAAAAACTGAGTATGCAGCCCAGCTTAAGCCCGAAGACTGGGAGCGATCGCGTTTGGTTATTGGGAAAAACAAGAATATGCCAAAGCTGCCGAAGCTTACGCCAAAGCCCCTCCTAGGCCGCTAACTCTGTATCGGGCAGGACGGGGAATGCAGCTAGAAGGCAAAATTACCCCAGCGGTGATCGCCTACCAAAAGCTTCTCAAAACCTTTCCAGATGCCGAAGAATCGGGAGCTGCTTTGCTAAAGCTAGCAGAAATGAATTCTTTGCCTGAAAATGCTGTACCCTACCTTGATCAAGCCATTCAGCGTTTTCCCAACAAGGCGGCGGAGGCACTGGCAGCCAAGTCCAATATCTTGCAAGAAATCAATAGTCCACAGTCATCTATTCAGGCGCGGCAATCGGTTCTCAGCCAGCACAGTTCGTCGGAAGCGGCAGCAGAAATTCGTTGGCGGCAAGCAGAGGCAAACGCCAAAAAGGGCGATCTTAAAGCGGCGTGGGAATGGGCGCGACAGTTGGCACAAGAAAATCCTGATAGCAAGCTTGCTCCTAAAGCTGCCTTTTGGGTTGGCAAGTGGGCAGAGCAAATGGGACGAAAGCAGGATGCTGCTGATTCTTTTCAATACGTGTTGGCGAACTATCCTGAGTCTTACTATGCTTGGCGATCGGCGGTTTATCTGGGCTGGGATGTGGGCGACTTTACCACCGTCCGCCTGAAAACTCCGCAAATTGCCAAGTCTCAAAACTATTCGGCTCCTCCTGTTGGTTCTGCTGCTCTGCGCGAACTCTATCAATTGGGGCAACATCGGCAGGCTTGGACGCTTTGGCAAACTGAATTTAAGAACCGCCAGCAGCCTGCTGTTGCCGAGCAATTTACCGATGGATTAATGCGGTTGGGCATCAATGACAACCTGGAGGGACTTTTTATGATCTCTAACCTTGATGAGCGAGAGAAGTCTGCCGATCGCCAGGAACATGAGCAGCTTAAGCAACAGCGATCGCACTGGGAAGCATTGTATCCTTTTCCTTATAAAGCGACGATCGCCCAATGGTCGCAGCAGCGCCAAATTAATCCTTTGCTTGTGACAGGACTGATTCGTCAAGAGTCGCGCTTTGAAACCAAAATTCGTTCGGTTGCCGATGCCGTTGGGTTGATGCAAATTATCCCAGACACGGCTGATTTTGTTGCAGAGAAAAATGGCATGAAAAAGTTTAACTTAGAAGACCCTAACGATAACGTTAAACTCGGCACCTGGTATTTAGACTATACCCATCAGGAATACGATAATAATTCACTATTTGCGATCGCAGTTACAATGCAGGACCGGGTGCAGTTGCCGGATGGATTAAGGAATTTGGATTTACTGATCCTGATAAGTTTGTCACGCAAATTCCCTATCCCGAAACCCAGGGCTATGTAGAATTTGTGTTTGAAAATTACTGGAATTATTTGCGGCTTTATAACCCAGAGGTTTCGGAAAAGTTAGCACAGATTTCTCAAAAGCAGGCAGTGTTAGGAAAATAGCGGCGTAATGAAAAACAGGTGCGTTAAGCTGCGAGAATGGAATGGCTGAGCGTTTTGCGATCGCTGAGTTCCTGTTTTTTGAAAGCCTTATTCTTTGAAAGTTAGCCCGTGTCAAATTTTGCGATCGTTGTCTTAAATCAACAGAGTGTTTCTCTAGCCCGTCAAATTAAAGCCGTTTTCCCCGATGCTGTCATTTATGGTTTAGGCGATCGTACCACCGAGGTCGATATTAGCTTTACCCAATTTGGTGAAACTCTGCGCGAATTGTTTACCCAAAGCACCCCGATCGTGGGTATTTGTGCTGCCGGAATATTAATTCGCACCTTAGCGCCTCTGCTCTCCGATAAGCGTCAAGAGCCGCCCGTTTTAGCAGTTGCCGAAGACGGTAGTGCCGTTGTGCCGTTGTTAGGAGGGCTGTACGGAGTCAATGATTTAGCGCGTCAAATTGCCGCTGTTTTTGACGTATCTCCAGCTATTACTACCACCGGAGATATTCGGTTCCGCACGGCGTTATTATCCCCGCCCCAAGGATATCATCTTGCTAATCCTGATCAAGCTAAAAAATTTATCTCTGATCTGTTATCTGGAGCCAGTGTAAAAATAGAAGGAGCAGCGCCTTGGTTAAGTGATAGTCAGTTGCCGATCGCTAGCAACGCATCGTTAAAGATACAGGTCACAGAAAAATCGCTTCCATCTTCTCCTAACTGTTTAATTTATCATCCTAAAACCGTAGCGATCGCCCTTAACAACACCCTTAGCCCAGATCCCGAAATTGCGATCGCTCTCATTCATCAAAAGCTTACAGAACTCAATCTTGCTCCTACTGCGATCGCTGCCGTCTTTGCCCTCGAACTTGATGCCGGACACCCTGGAATTGCTGCGATCGCTGAAGCATTTAACGTTCCCACGCGCTTTTTTCAACCGGATCAATCTGATCTCTGGACAGTTGAAACCGTGGCGATGGCGGCAGTTGGAGCATCCGGTCAACTCGTCTTGAATGAAGCGGAATGCGCGATCGCAATTGCACCGTTACCGCTTGATGTGAATGAGATTGGACGGGCGCAAGGACGACTGGCGATCGTGGGAACAGGTCCCGGCAGCGCTCAGTGGATGTCGCCGCAAGTGAAAGAATTACTCAAATCTGCGACCGATTGGGTCGGGTACAGCACTTATATCAACTTGGTGGAGCCATTACGACAGGGACAGCAGCGCCATGAGTCGGATAATCGGGTGGAGTTAGACCGGGCACGGCAGGCATTAGATTTGGCAGCAGAGGGGCGATCGGTGGCGTTAATTTCATCGGGCGATCCGGGCATTTACGCAATGGCAACGGCAGTTTTTGAAGTGATTGAACAGGACGCGAAACCAGAATGGCAGCGATTAGAGATTCAGGTTGCTCCCGGCATTTCGGCAATGCAAGCGGCGGCGGCACAAGTGGGCGCACCCATTGGACATGATTTCTGCACCATTTCCTTGTCGGATATTTTGAAGCCTTGGACAGTCATTGAGGAACGTATTTTAGCAGCCGCTCAAGCCGATTTAGTGATTGCTTTTTACAACCCTATTTCTAGCCAACGAACCTGGCAATTAGCAAAAGCAAAAGAACTGCTGTTACCAGTGCGATCGCCCCAAACTCCAGTCATTTTGGCGCGTAATTTGGGTAGACCGAAGGAGGCGATCGCCGTCACTACGCTCGATCAATTTCAGCCTCATGATGCAGATATGCGAACAATTATTTTAATCGGTTCAAGCAAAACCCGAATCATTCAACGCCCTTACAGCAAAGTTTGGGTTTATACGCCTCGCTGGTATGAGGATTCGTTGGCATGAAGATTGCAGTTGAGCCGCTTAGGTGTATCAAAATTTGAACAAGTGTACTAAAATTTGAAGTAGTGTCGCTTTAAAGCAGAATAACAACAAGGCAGAATAGAAATATGAGGCAAAATAGGGATATCTGATGAATTATTTCACCATGAGCCAGCGACCTTATTTCGTTCCCCAAACCGATCCGCCGCGCTCTCCGCGAGAAACGTTGCCCACCATGTACGACTTACCCAGCGAAGACCCAGAGGAGCCAGGTTTGCCCGACGAATTTCACGATCTTCAGCCCCAGTTATTAAGCGCAACGTTGCGCCTGCAAAATTACGCCAAAGACCAAATCTTTACAGGCACAGATTTGAACCTGTACTACGATGTCCATCATCCTTTGTGGCACAAACGCCCCGATTGGTTTTTAGCTTTGGGTGTGCCACGGCTTTATGACGGAAAAGATTTGCGGTCTAGTTATGTAGTCTGGCAAGAGGGGGTCAATCCTTTCGTGGTAGTGGAATTGCTGTCGCCTGGAACTGAGAACGAAGATTTAGGTGTATATGCTGACCCTGCAACCGCCATATCAGGCGCATCCGTCCCGGCGATCGAACCTAATTCGTTGGTAAATGGACAATCTACTAAAGCCGTTCCTCCTGGTAAATGGCAGGTCTACGAACAGATTTTACGGATTCCTTACTATGTCGTCTTTAGCCGCTACAATAACCGTGTTCGAGCATTTCGTCTAGTGGGTGGGCACTACCAAGAGGAAAGCCTTGATTCCAGCAATCCCCGTATCTGGATCTCTGAATTAGATTTAGGCTTAGGCTTGTGGGAAGGTGAGTTTGATGGCATTGAGCGCTTGTGGCTACGCTGGTATGACACTCACGGAGACTGGGTTTTGACCGAGGCAGAGTATCAGCAACAGCGGGCAGAGCGTCAACGCCAACGGGCATTGCAAGAGCGACAAAGAGCAGAGCAAGAACAACAGCGGGCAGAACAACAGCAACAAAGAGCAGAGCAAGAACAACAGCGGGCAGAACAACAGCAACGAAGAGCAGATGCAGCAGCAGATCAATTAAGACAAGTGGTAGCGAATTTATTGCAGGCAAATCTGTCAGTCACTCAAGTGGCAAGTATGACTGGGTTGACTGAGGAAAAAGTTAGACAAATACTTGATGATGGCTGCTGATAAGTTTGCGTTCATGCACCAAGCCCTTGAACAACGATCGCCCACCCACCACCGATCGCTTCATCCGTTGGTGCCTCAAGATGCTGTGCATATATTGCAAGACGGGCGATCGCTCCTTAACTTTAGTAACAATGATTATCTGGGCTTATCTAAACGTCCAGCCCTGATTCAAACGGCTCAAAAATATATCAGTCAATATGGAACAGGTGCAACTTCCTCTCGATTAGTGACAGGAACTTACGATATTCATGAAAAAGTTGAGCAACAATTAGCCGCTGCCTGTGGGCGAGAAGCCTCACTGCTATTTAATTCTGGGTTTCAGGCAAACTCTACAATTCTGCCCCTGTTGGTCGATCGCCAATCGTTAGTATTGTGCGATCGACTTGTTCATAATAGTATTCTTCAGGGTGTTCTTTCTAGCAAAGCAAAATTTATCCGATATCACCACAATAATTTATCTCATTTGGAAAGTTTGCTGCAACAATCTCATCAAAAAAACTATGATCGTATCCTAATTGCTTCTGAAACAATTTTTAGTATGGACGGTGATATTAGTGATGTAGATCAACTGATTCACCTTGCGCAAAAATACGACGCTATCCTTTATCTTGACGATGCCCACGCTGTTGGAGTGATGGGTACAAATGGCATGGGTTTAGCCAGTCATCGTCCTGAGATTGATATAGTCATCGGCACGTTCGGTAAGGCATTCGGATCGGCAGGAGCTTACGTTGTCTGTTCTAATCTTATTCGCGATTATTTGATTAATTTTTGTCCTGGATTTATTTATACAACAGGTTTACCACCCGGAACTGTAGGCGCGATCGCCGCTGCTCTCACTCTCATTCCTACATTGAATTTAGAACGCCAACACCTTGCACAAACTGCCGCATTTCTGCGATCGCAATTACATCAAATCGGTTACGACACTGGAAATTCTCGTTCCCACATTATTCCGCTCATGATTGGTGATGAGGCAAAAACCCTGAGACTAGCGCAATGGCTCAAAGAACACGGAATACTAGCGATCGCCATTCGTCCGCCCACTGTTGCTCCCGGAACAGCACGAATTCGGTTGGCATTATCAAGCGCTCACACCACGAGCCAGATCAATGATTTAATAAGTTGCCTGAAATCGTTTGAAGGATGAGAATGCCGACCACTATCATTGCGTATCATGGTTGGGGATTTGACCAGAGTTGCTGGCAGCCGTGGAAAGATTTATTGGCTCAGCAGGGAGAAAATTTGCTGATGAGCGATCGCGGCTATTTCAATTCTCCAGCCTTGCCCATCGCCTTGCCTACTAAAGATCACAGAACTATTCTTCTCGTGCATTCTTATGGGTTACACCTTTGTCCTGCCGAGCAACTCCGCCATGCAGATTTGTTAGTAATTTTTAGCAGTTTCCTTTCCTTTCATCCTCAATTAGAAGTTAAAAAAAGGCGATCGCTCTCAATGCTCTCTCAGATGATGACTCAGTTTAAAATCAATCCTCAAGCTGTTCTAGAAGCATTCCAAATGAAGTGTTATCATCCTGTTTTGTGGGAGCGATCGCCTGATTCCAATAAAGTTCTTAACTCTGAGTTACTACTGCATGATCTGAAGGATTTAGATACTTGTTCATTGAATGTTTCTCTTTTAAAAAAAATTCCTAAAGTTCTAATTCTGCATGGCGTTCAAGACCGAATCGTTTCAGTTGAAAAAGGACGAGAACTTTCGGCACATCTGCCCGATAATAGTCAATACATTGAAATTGAACAGGCAGGGCACGCATTGCCGTTTACCCATATAGATGTCTGTTGGTCATGGATTTGTCAGAGGTTGGGCACAGAATGAATGATGATTTTGAGAAACAAAAAATTGCCCAAAGTTTCGGACAAGCTGCGTTAAATTATCACGCTCAAGCATCATTGCAACAACACTGTGCGGCAAAGCTTTTAACACTGTTGGAATTATGGGAAGTGCCTCCAGGAGCGATTCTGGAGATAGGTTGCGGCACAGGTTTTTTGACTCAGGGATTGTGCGATCGCTTCCCTAATCACCCATTGCAAGGCACTGATCTCTCAACCGAGATGCTGCACTTTTGTCAGAGCCATTTACAGATTGCGCCCGATCGCGCCCCAGTTTCATTTCGGCAGATGGATGGTGAAATATTGGAGGGCAATGAACGCTATGGATTAATTGTGGCGAACTTTGTCATTCAGTGGTTTAAGCATCCTGTAGAAAGTTTATTAAGTTGGCTAGAACGATTAAAACCTAACGGAATTCTATGTTTGGCATTTCCAACTTGTGATTCTTTTCCAGAGTGGCGACAGGCTTGTGAATCTCTCCAAATTCCGTTCACAGCAAATTCATTGCCCAATCCTCATACCTTGATAAAAGCGTTATCTAAAGTATCCCAGGATATGTATCTTCAAGAGGAAATATTCTGTACCACACATCGAAACGGGAGTGATTTTTTTAGAGGATTGAAGTCGATTGGTGCGGGTATAAACGTTTCGGGACAAAAAATGTCTGCTGCTGAGATGAAGAAATTGATTCGGTGCTGGGATAATAGTGTTGAAAAAATGGTATTTACAAGTTCATCATCATGTCGCTTTTTGTTGATTCAACGATAAATTATTAAGTCTATTTTTAGTGAGTAGCGATCGCCCCTTGTAAAGTTTTAGTCTCTTCTATGACCTTTCCTCCAAAATTCTTCATTACCGGAACCGATACTAACATCGGTAAAACCGTCGTCTCTGCCCTGCTCACTTTAGGTTTAGGCTATGCCTACTGGAAGCCCGTCCAATCTGGTTTAATCCCCATTACCGACACCGAATTTATCCGTTCTGCCACAGGCTTAGATAGCTCCTACTTTATACCAGAGCGCTACTGCCTCACTCAGCCCCTTTCGCCCCACGCTGCCGCAAAAATTGATGGCGTTGAGATTATCCTCAGCGATTTTCAACTTCCCGAAACCGACAAACCCGGTTTAATTGTCGAAGGGGCTGGCGGACTAATGGTGCCCCTGAATGATCAGGATTTAATGATTGATTTAATTCGATCGCTTAACCTACCTGTGTGTCTCGTCACCCGCAGCACGCTCGGCACAATTAACCATACGTTGATGTCGATCGCCATCCTTCGACACGCTAAAATTCCAATTTTAGGAGTTATTATTAATGGGCAAAAGAATCAAAGCAATCGAGAGGCGATCGCCCACTATGGCAAAGTTCCCATTCTCGCTGAACTAGAGCCACTTACTACTATCACTCCTGAAACCCTCAAAACAGCATTCCAGCAATTGTTTTAACGATACACGAGTTATACTCTCTATCATTCATTTTCCCATGTCTCACCCTAACATTTGGTATCCCTTTGCTCAAGCTAAAACCGCCCTTACCCCAATTAAAATTAAATCTGCTCAGGGCATTTGGCTAGAGTTAGAAGATGGCTCTAAAATCATGGATTGTATTTCAAGCTGGTGGGTTAATTTACATGGTCATGCCCACCCTAAAATTGCTGAAGCGATTTACAAACAAGCACAGCAATTAGAGCACGTTATTTTGCAGGATTTACTCACGATCCGGCAGAGCAACTAGCAGAGGCTTTAATTGCCAAATTACCTCCAGGTTTTGGCCGAGTTTTTTTTTAGTGACAATGGCTCTACAGCGGTAGAAGTTGCGCTAAAAATGGCGTATCAATATTGGGCTAATCACAATCAAAAGCGACAAACTTTCCTTGCCTTTGAAGGCTCCTATCACGGCGATACCATAGGCGCGATGTCGGTGGGAGGGCGATCGCTGTTCTCAGATGTTTATCGATCGCTGCTATTCGATGTAGAGTACTTGCCTTTCCCTGATACCTATTTTGGAGACACGCTAATTGAAGAAAAAGAAGAACGTATTTTAGAACAGATTCAAGAAAAGCTAAATCATTCTCCAGAGCAATATGCTGCAATTATCATTGAACCATTGGTACAAGGTGCGGGTGGAATGCGGATGTGTAGACCTGAGTTTATTCGGAGTCTTAGCCAAATTGCAATTGATTTTAACGTTCTCCTTATCTTTGATGAAGTGATGGTAGGATTTGGACGAACAGGAGATTGGTTTGCTTGTCGGAAAGCCAATGTTACACCTGATATCATCTGTTTATCCAAGGGCTTGACGGGCGGCACATTACCGCTATCAGTGACGGTTTGTTCTGAGAAAATTTATAATGCATTCTACAGCGATGATCCCTTAAAAGCTTTGTATCACGGGCATAGCTATACGGCGAATCCTTTAGGCTGTGCGGTGGCGATCGCTTCAATGGAATTACTGATCGAAAACGAGACAGCTTTTCGTCAAATGGATCAACAGCACTGGAAATACCTCCAGCCCTTGCTAGAGCATCCTAAGTTAGAGCGTTTGCGAGTCATGGGAACGATCGCGGCAATGGATATTGTTGCTGATCAACCAGGATATCTGAATCCAATTTCTTTGCATATTCGGCAGGAGGCGATCGCCCATAATCTTCTTCTGCGTCCTTTGGGTAATGTGCTGTACCTGCTTCCTCCCTACTGCATTACAGAGGACGAGTTGACTTTTGCTTACCAAGGCATCACTGCTATTTTAGCAACGGTGTAGGTCGTGCTTTAAAGTAGCCTTATGAGTAGGAGCAGTGCATGAGGTTATATAAAGTTTTTGTTGATTTCCATCATGCGGATGAGCATGGGCGATCGCTTCCAGTCAATCAAATATACCGAATCTATTTTTTCATCTCGTCTGCTGTCACTTGATTCAAATAACCACTAACCATTGTCCTACTCACAAATTTTGCAGCAACGGATCAATTAAACGATCGGGAATGTGATTGCGATCGATATAGTTATCAGCTTTATCTTGATAGTCCGGCGTTAGATTGAGTTAAAATCGTTGCATCCTCAAAACCAGAATTGACCTATGCCCCTTGTTCTAGAACGCGAAACACCGCCGCTCCAGGAAGATGAAACTGGAGCAGTTAGAGTCGGAAATTCAAGGGTTTTACTGGAGATTGTAATCCGAGCGTTTCAAGATGGCGCATCCCCTGAGTCTATTGTCCATCGGTACTCAACGCTTTCATTGTCTGATGTCTACAACACAATTGGTTACTACCTTCGACATCAAGATGTTGTAGACACCTATTTGAATCAGAGAGAACAACTCGCTGACTCTTTACAGCGGCGTTTGTCTAGCAGTCAACCTGACTTGAGTCTTATTCGTTCTCGTTTGTTGTCC
>JAAUPA010000033.1 GCA_012034615.1 Leptolyngbyaceae cyanobacterium CSU_1_4
AGTTTAGGGATTGCGCTTTTGATTGCAATCTTTTGTCGCCCTTTGCGAGTTCTGACCCGGATGGCTTAGACCGGGCGGCTCAAGATCTTGGCTTTGATCAGACTGCGGCGGAAAGTCCCATCTCCCATAATCTGCCGTTTTACTCGGTGTTTGATGAGTATGCCCTGCGCGGAGTGCCAGAAGCGATCGCCACTCCATTAGCAGGGCTGGCAGGAACTTTGGCGGCATTTGGGCTGGCTTGGGGCGCAGGCAAGCTCTTGGTCAAAGGCTCTAGGAATTCAACGTCTGATTCATGATTTTTCTGCTGATAGGCTCCTTTAGTTCAGACGTGACTTGACGTGACTTAATGCTTCTTCTTCACATTGGCGCGTTCCAATTAGACGTTAATAGCCAAGGTTCTACACTTTGGCACAAGCTGGTTCCTCGTACCCGGCTCCTCTGTGCTTTGTTATTCGTGTTTGCCACTGCCCTAACGCCCAATGGGCATTGGCTCACTTGGGCAATTTATGGGATCGGTCTGGGAACCTTAATTTTGCTCAGCCGCTTGACATTGCCTATTTTGTTGAAACGGGTGGCGGTTGAGATGGTTTTTATCAGCGTTGTGCTGTTGGGAACTTTGTTTCGTGATGGCGGCGAGGTGTTGTGGCAGTGGGGCTGGCTCCGAATCACGACTGTTGGATTAGCCGTGTTGGGTAGCGTGACATTAAAGGCGCTCCTGTGCCTGCTGATGATGAATTTGTTGGTTTTGACGACTCCGATCGCAGCCCTCCTTCATGCCTTTGCAGCTTTGAGAACTCCGCCGCTGTTGGTGGCAATTATGGCTTCCATGTATCGCTATATTGGCGTGTTGGCAGAAGAGTTTGAGACGATGAAGCGGGCGGCGGCTTCACGGAATTTGATGGGGAGCAATCGCTGGCAGCGCGTGGTCATCGGCAACATGATGGGATCGCTGTTTGTTCGGACTTATGAACGGGGCGATCGCATTCATCATGCCATGTTGTCTCGTGGATACAATGGTTTACCTCCGGTTGCAGAGGCGTATAAAAGTAAACGGCTAGACTTTTTCGCCATCACGTTCACTGTACTGCTATTGCTTTTTGGACAATCGATTTATTTAGGTTATTCGTGAATGCATCACAATCCCATTGATATCAAGAACCTCAGCTATGCCTATGCCGATGGTACGCAGGCGTTGCAAGAGATTAATCTGTCGATTTCTGCCAGTGAAAAAGTGGCGATCGTGGGTGCAAACGGCTCAGGTAAATCTACTTTCTTACAGCATTTAAATGGAATTCTGCTCCCTCAAACCGGCGAAATTGTCATTGGCGAAATGCCTATAGAGCCTAAATATTTGAGGGCAATCCGCAACTTTGTCGGGCTGGTGTTTCAGAACCCTGATGACCAAATTTTTATGCCGACTGTTTGGGAAGACATTACTTTTGGGGTGATGAACCAGGGCATCCGAGGGCATGAGCTAAATCATCGGGTGAGACACGCGATGACAGCAGTAGGGCTTGATCCAGATAAATTTGGAGGACGCATCGCTGGTAACTTGTCGGGCGGCGAAAAAAAACGGGTGGCGATCGCGGAGTGCTTGCCATGCAGCCCCAGGTTTTGGTGCTAGATGAACCCACTGCCCAACTTGATCCCCGCAGTCGGCGGCAGCTCATTTACCTGTTGCAAAACTTGCCCTTAACTCAACTCATTGCCACCCATGATTTGGATATGGCATTAGATCTCTGTCGCCGGACAATAGTTTTGAGCGGCGGACGAATTGTGTTTGATGGTCTAACTGAAAGGGTTATGAACGATCGCGCCTTCTTAGAGAAACACTCCCTTGAAATGCCGCTCTGTTATTCGCGCCCCTACTGCCGTCAAGAAGACCGACCCGAAGCGCGCCCTCACCCCGCCACATTGCCCCATATTGAGCTTGACTCTCCATACTTCTAGAACAGCCCTACCCATAGAACAGGGCGAGGAACAAAAGTTTATCTAGAACTTGTTACGATAAAAGACGCGATTCTAAACTTGCCCTCGGCGACCCTTGCTTCCATGAATATTCTGACCAACCTTTTGCCCAAAATCACCAATCCTCAGCCCCGCGCCAAAAAGCAACGCCAAGGGATTGAACTTAAGACTCCTCAAGAAATTGAGATTATGCGGCAAGCCGGGGCGATCGTGGCAACAGTGCTGAAGGAAATCTCTGATCTGGTGCAGCCGGGAATGACCACGAAGGATTTAGATACTCACGCCGAAAAGCGCATTCGTGAGATGGGCGCAACTCCTAGCTTCAAGGGTTACCATGGCTTCTCTGGCTCTATCTGTGCCAGCATCAATAACGAAGTGGTTCATGGGATTCCTAGAGCCAAAAAGGTCATCCGAAAAGGAGATGTGCTGAAGGTGGATACGGGCGCATTTTTTGAAGGATTTCATGGCGACTCTTGCATTACGATCGCCGTAGGTGAAGTTACGCCTGCTGCTGCTAAGCTGATTCGAGTCGCTGAAGAGACGCTCTATAAGGGCATTGAGCAAGTTAAGGCAGGAAAGTATCTGCTAGATATTGCCGGAGCCATACAGGATCACGCTGAGGCAAATGGCTTCAAAATTGTGGAAGATTTTACGGGGCACGGCGTAGGGCGCAACCTTCACGAAGAGCCTGCGGTGTTTAACTTTCGCACGCACGAAATGCCCAACGTCAAGCTACGAGCTGGGATGACCTTGGCGATCGAACCCATTCTCAACGCAGGTTCACGGCACACCCAAACTCTTGCCGATCGCTGGACTGTGATTACGGTCGATCGCGCCCTTTCTGCCCAGTTCGAGCATACCGTTTTGGTGACTGAAGACGGCTACGAGATTTTGACCGATCGAACTCGGGTTTAAGATCATGAAAAATACGGCGGAGTATAGCTGTGCCTACTGTGGTGAAAGCATTTCGACATTTGTAGACGTGAGCGCGGGATCGCAGCAATCTTATGTAGAGGATTGCCAAGTTTGCTGTCAGCCAAATGTGCTTTATATTCAGCTTGATGAAGAGACGTTGGAAATTGAGATTAGCAGTGAGCCTGAGAGCTAGGACTACGTTGAGCTGACTCTGCTGCGACTAAGGCGATCGCCCTAGGGAAAATAATATGCTCCTGAACCTGAATGCGCTGGCTTAAAGTCTCCGGCGTGTCGTTGGGCAACACTGGCACCGCCGCCTGAATCATAATCGAACCACTATCCACAGCCGTGATCACCCGATGTACCGTACATCCTGCAATTTTCACCCCTGCTGCCAATGCTTGCTCCACAGCCCGAATGCCGGGGAAACTAGGAAGCAAACTAGGATGAATATTGAGAATTTGATTAGGGAAGGCGTTGATTAACACAGGAGTGACGATGCGCATCCAGCCTGCCATAATCACCCACTCCACCTGATGCTGATGCAACGTTGTCACGATCGCTTCATCCAACGCCTCGCGGGACGCAAATTCGCGGTGATTCAGCAACACTTTGGGAATGCCCAGGCGATCGGCTCTCTCGGCAGCTAGGGCGCTGGGGTTGTTGTAAACCAACACTTGAATTTGGGCAGGCAGTTGATGCTGAGTAATGGATTGGGCGATCGCCTCTAAGTTGCTGCCATTTCCCGAAGCCAAGACTCCTAAGCGCAAGGGGGCGATTGAGACAAGCGGCGGCACATCAGGTGAGATGATGACCATACTTTCTAGGCTAGGCGTGGCGATCGGTAAGGTATCCATTTCTCGAAAACAATTTCTTAAAGACGATGGATTAGCCTACCATTCATTGAGAACCATTCCATGAGAACAGTGTTGGATTTCTTATCGTGAAAACTTTAGATCGATCGCAACAAGAAGCGCGAGCCGCCTGGTTGTTTCTCTCGCCTGCCTTAATCCTTTTGAGTATATTTCTGCTTTACCCGATCGCCTATTTAATCTACCTCAGCTTTACCGCTGGAAACTTCACCCGTGAAGGGACGCATTGGGTTGGGTTGCGCAATTATTGGCGGCTGTTGATCGATCCAGATTTTTGGCAAGTATTGGGCAATACATCCTATTTCACGGTTGCAACAGTCATTCCAAGCGTCGTCATTCCTTTAGGATTAGCCGTATTGCTGAACCGATCTTTGCTCTGCGGGAGCGTTGCGAACTGCCTATTTTATTCCTTCTATTACTTCGTTAGTTGCGGTCGGTTTAGGCTTCCGGTGGTTATTTCAAAATGACGGCCCTGTGAACGGCTTTTTGAATGGGCTGGGAATAGAGTCTATTCCTTGGTTGAGCAGTCCAACTTGGGCAATGCCTGTACTCGTTTTGCTCAGTACTTGGAAACAGTTGGGCTTCAATATGGTGGTGTTTTTAGCAGGGTTGCAAGCCATTCCTATGAATCGTTATGAGGCAGCAGAACTGGATGGAGCCAATGGGTGGCAGCAGTTTTGGTATATTACCTTGCCAGGATTGCGCCCGACGCTGATCTTTGTGGGGGTGACTACTGCAATCTTCACGTTGCGAAGCTTTGAACAGCCTTATGTCATGACAGGCGGCGGTCCCCTAAACTCCACTAATCTGCTGGTATTTTATATCTACAACCAGGCGTTTGCTCAGTTTGACATGGGTTATGCGGCAGCAGTGGCGATCGTATTGCTAGCCATAACCTTGGTGTTAGTTTATGTGCAGTTGCAGTTTTCTAAGGACAAGTCGTCTTAAAGGGACTCTTCAGCCGCCACACTTCCGGCACGACAATCTCGCAGCCACAGGCGAATGGCTTGGGCAATCACTCCCTGGCTTGTATCTTGGGGCGGTGTAGGGGGTTGATCGGCGGGATAACTCCCCAACGTTGAGAACATTAGCGCTAGTTGCCAGCCGTCTCGCGTCTCTACCAAAAATAAACGATGGTAATGCTGAAGGCTAACGGGGTTTCCCGAAACATATTGCCGTTCGAGAGTTGTGAAAAATACCTGAGTGGGTGAGTCTTCTATGGAAGGCACCGTTCCTTCGGAATTTAGACTTAACGGTTCAGTTTCTAGGCGATCCGCCACAAGGACATAGCCGGGAATGTCGGCTGTGCGGAAGTTAGTGTATGCCCGTTGACTCACCCGATTGGCATAGCTGGGCAGATCGCGCAGCAGTAGGGGCATGAGAGCCGAAAGATCGGTAGGGCATTGGATGGGCGGACGGATGAGATCATCTGGGGGTCGCTCTCCCCAGGTTGGAGCCTGAAAAGGAGTCTGAAACGATAGAAGGCTGAAGCAGGCGATCGCCGCCATTATTTTCTGCAAGCTAGCTACTTTCTGCACCCTAGTTACTTTTCGCACCTCAGTTATGGCTCGATCGCTTTCACTTCTCATTCGCGCTCTGCTCTATTTCTTGAACAATTTGGGCAAACGCTGCTGCGGGATCGGGTGCGGCGGTGATCGGGCGACCGATGACTAAATAATCAGCTCCTGCCTTGATTGCGGCGGCTGGGGTGAGCGATCGCTGTTGATCTCCAGCTTCTGCCCAAGTGGGGCGCACGCCAGGACACACAAACACAAAGCCTTGCCGACAAGCATTCCGCAACTGCATTGCTTCTTGGGGTGAACAGACAATTCCGGCTAGCCCGCTTTCCTCTGCCATCAATGCCATTTGCAACGTATAGTCGTTCAACTCTAATGGAACTTTGAGTTCAAACGCTAAGGCTCTAGAGTTAATGCTCGTGAGCAACGTGACGGCAATGAGGCTAGGCGTGGGCAGTCCAGCAGCAAAGGCTCCTGCCTCAGCCGCCGCTTGAGCCGCTTTCAAAGCTGCCTGACCTGCCGCTGCATGAACGGTGATTAAATCAACTCCGTACCCAGCCGCCGCGCGACAGGCTCCTGCCATCGTGTTAGGAATATCATGGAATTTCAGGTCGAGGAAGATGCGTTTTGCGGGTTTTAAGGACTTCGAGAATGTGGAAACCGCTGCTGACGAAGAGTTCTAGCCCAACTTTCCAAAGGTAACTTGGGGCAGACGATCGAGCAGGGCGATCGCTTCTGGTTCCGTAGAAACATCTAGCGGCACAATCATTCTGTCAGCGAGCGACGAGTTAGAATCAGCAGTCATAAGTGTAAAGTTCGACGAAGACAAATGAGTTTACAGATCTAGGATTGAAAGAGTAGGGTAGCCTTCAAGTTGCACTACCGCAGGATAATTTTTATGAGCAAGCTTCAAGCTATTCAGATCGATGCTGACACTGTTATTTATATTGAAGCCGCCGAAGACTTGGCAGTTCCAGCCGTTAGCACCGGAGAAGTTGAAGGTGAAGTTAGGCGAGGAGGACAAAAGGGCGGAGCTTTTAACCCGGCTGAACAAATGGCACAAAGTTTTAAGGCGATCGAAAGCACCATTAAAACCTACACCAAATACACGCTCAATGCGTTTCGAGATGCGTCTTTAGCTGAAGTCAAAAAGGTCTCTCTAGAGTTTGGCGTGAACGTTAGCGGCATGGGTGGCGTGCCCTACATTGCCACCGGGACAGCAGGCTGCAATATCAAAATCACGGTCGAATGTGCTTTTCCCGATCGCCTGCCGCCCCAAGGGAATGTGCCACCCCCACCGCCCTTCGCCGCCCAGCCTCCGGCACCTCCTGCTGGATTTTAATCTACGCAGATTTATTTGCCGAACCTAACCCTTTTTTGTTACATTCAGCCAGGTATGCACTGAGCTGAAAATGCCTAGCGAGCAGCAGTTCCATCCACCCGCCCCAGAATAACCCTATGGACTCTGTCGAATTGGCATTTACCCCTGCTCTCGATCAAGCCCGGCTGATTCGCCATAAAGAAATCTCGCCGATTGAGTTAGTTCAGCTTTATCTCGACCGCATTCAGCAGCTTGACCCGCAGTTAGGTAGCTTCTGGACGATCGCTGCTGAGCAAGCCCTAGACGATGCCCAAGCCAAAACCGAGCTTTTAGCCACTGCGCACCCCGAAGAGTTACCGCCTTTTTTTGGGGTGCCAACTGCTATTAAAGACCTCACCCCCGTGGAGGGAATGCCCTGTAGCTATGGCGTAAAGGTGCTGAAAGATCGCCCCTCGCCCGAAGATGCAGAGGTAGTGAAGCGAATGCGGAATGCCGGATTTATTCTGCTGGGCAAAACTGCGACTTCGGCGCTAGGCTCTATGCCCTATACAGAGCCCAAGGGGTTTACCCCGACTCGTAATCCGTGGAATTTGGACTATACGCCAGGGGGATCGAGTGGCGGCGCGGCAGCAGCGCTGGCAGCAGGTTTATGCGCGATCGCCCAAGGCTCGGACGGCGGCGGCTCAATTCGCGGTCCGGCGGGCTGCTGTGGCTTAGTGGGAATTAAGCCTTCTAGAGGGCGCGTTTCCCATGCGCCTGCGGGAGATGTGCTGAGTGGGCTGGCAACTCATGGTCCGCTAGCACACACGGTGTCAGATGCCGCAGCACTTTTAGATGTCATGGCAGGCCCCGTGGTGGGCGATCCTTACTGGCTGCCTGATCCGGCTCACTCGTTTTTAGAGGCGACGCGCCAGCCGCTTCAGAATTTGCGAGTGGGCTATGCGACGTTTCTGCCGCCGATGGGGGCGATCGATCCAATTTGCGAACAATCTGTGATGAGCACGGTTCAGCTTTTAGAAGATTTGGGGCACTATCCCGAGGTCGTTGCGATCGACTTTAACGATTTTCTGGAGCCGATTTCCACGGTTTGGCAGGCTGGCGTGGATGTGGGTGTACCCTGGTTTTTCTTAGACAAAATGAATCGGTATTTGTTGAAGCGATCGCGCAGCCGTTCGGGTGGTCAATACCTCACCGCGGTCACCAAAATGCAAACCTTAGCCAGAAAACTGGTCGCCAGCCTCAGTCATCTAGACGTTGTGGTGCTGCCCATTTTCATGTATCCCACGATTCAGGTGGGCGAATGGAGCCAACTGCGTCCTGCCAAAATTTTCGATAAAGTGGCTCATTGGGTCACGCCTTGCCCCCCCTTTAATGCCACTGGGCAACCTGCGATCGCCCTTCCCGCCGGATTTACCCCCAAAGGTCTACCGATTGGCGTACAGCTTGTGGGTAGACCTGCCGATGAAGTTACTCTCATTGGTCTAGCCACCCAAATTGAAGCAGCTAGACCGTGGATTGGCGATCGCCCTGAGTTTGCGACTAAACCTTTTTCAACCAGCTAAACATCGCTCGCAAATCCTTACCGACTTCCTCAATGGGATGCTCGGCTTCGCGGCGACGCATGGCGGTAAAGCCTGCTTTGCCCGAAATGTTTTCCAGCACAAACTCTCGGGCAAACTGCCCAGTTTGAATTTCAGTAAGAATTTTCTTCATTTCGGCTTTAGTAGACTCGGTAACAATGCGAGGACCACGGGTATAGTCGCCGTATTCAGCGGTGTTGGAGATGCTGTCGCGCATCTGGGCTAAGCCGCCCTCTACCACCAAGTCCACAATCAGCTTCACTTCATGCAAACACTCAAAGTAAGCTAGCTCGGGTTGATAACCTGCTTCCACCAGCGTTTCAAATCCTGCCTTAATCAATGCCGACAAGCCACCACAGAGCACTGCTTGTTCGCCAAACAAATCGGTTTCGGTTTCTTCACGGAAAGTGGTTTCCAGAATTCCAGCGCGAGTGCCGCCAATGCCTTTAGCGTACGACATAGCGCGATCGCGGGCTTGACCCGAAGCATCTTGATAAATCGCAAACAGTGCCGGAACGCCTTCACCTTGCTCGTAGGTTCGGCGTACCAAATGCCCCGGACCTTTAGGCGCAATCATCACCACGTCTACATCCGCAGGCGGCACAACCTGAGCAAAATGAATGTTGAACCCGTGGGCAAACGCCAGCACCTTACCCGCTTTCAAGTTTGGCTCAATTTCTTCTTTGTAAACCGTCTTCTGCACCTCATCTGGCAACAAAATCATGATGAAGTCGGCAGCAGCGGCGGCATCTGCAACAGACTTGACACCCAGCCCCGCGGCTTCTGCTTTTGCAGCGGATTTGCTACCAGGGTATAGCCCCACAATCACATTCACACCGCTATCTTTCAAGTTGAGGGCGTGAGCATGACCCTGAGAGCCGTAACCAATGATGGCAACGGTTTTCCCGGCTAAAAGGTCTAAATTTGCATCTGTGTCATAGTACATTCGAGCCATACCGTCTCTCCAACCAGCGTGATGTGTTTACCGACAGCCCTAAATTCTATCAAACTATGGTATTGGGGAGAGGATGGAACTCTGGGTTTTAATCAATTTAATCAATCGCATGTTATCCCAGAGGTTATCCCTCACCAGATTTCTCTACCTGAGCCACGTACTCCCGAAACCGATCCATATCGGCTTGAAGGGTAGACTCGACAATTCGCCCTAAAAAAAGCCCATCCATGAGCTTTCCTAAAATGCCGGGAATGGCATACCCTACGGTCAATTTGACAATGCTGCTCTCGCCGCGATCGTAAAATCGTACGGCTCCTCGGTTAGGCAACCCATCTACTGATTCCCACTGCATAATTTGGTGGGTAATTAGCCGAGTAATTTTAGACTGCCACCGGAAATCAAGCCCACCCGAGGCTAGTTTCCACTGAGAGAGTTCTGGGTTATCTTCTAGCACTTTCACCGACTCGATCCATTTCATCCAATGCGGCATTTGCTCCAAGTCAGACCAAATATTCCAAGCGCGATCGATAGGAATTGCAACTTCTACTTGAACTGTGTGTTCTAGCCAATCAGCCATAAGGGTTAAAAGTGAAGGGAAAAATTTAGACAATCATCGTTCAATGGAATTCTTTATATTACGAGACAGGTTCACATCCCTCAAAGCCACTCATGGAAGTGCGCTCAATACTTAAATAAACCTGTCCCCTCCACGGTGTATCCGGTTCCTTCCAAAATCTTTGCGGCGGCTTGTTTCCCCGAAATCGTGGCACCTTCCATGCTGTCAATGTAGTCTTGTTGGGTGTAGCTGCCTGCCAGGAAAAAATTAGAAACGGGCGTTTTTGCGGAGGACGATAAGGGTCTAAGCCGGGTGCTTCGCGGTAGAGAGATTGAGCCAGTTTGACAACGCTGTACCAGGTCATGTGGAGTTCACGCGAGGAGGGAAACAGCTCATGAACTTGCTGAAGGGCATGGTTGGCAATGTCTTCATTGCTCATTTTGATGAACGGATCGCCTGGGGTGAGCACTAGCTGAAGGAGGGAGCCTTGCCCTTCGCGGTAGTAGTCTTTGGGGCTGCTGAGGGCGAGATCGGAGAAGCAGGAGAAGTCGGCATCGGCACTGTAGAGCAAGTTGTTGATGCCAGCGGCGTGTTCGGTTTGGTGGCGTTGGTCTGAGTCATTCAGCTCGGTGACCCAGCCATTAAATCGAAGCTGAACAGTAGCGACCGGAACGGCTTCTAGTTTGTAGAGGTTGTCAAATTCTTTCCACTTTCGCCAGTCTTGAGGCAATAGCCGTTGGATGCCGGGAACGTCGCAAGCGGCGGTGTAAACATCGGCGGTGATGATTTCTTCGGTGTCGCCGTTGGCAATGACTAGCCCAGTGACGCGCACTGTTTCGCCGGGATTGCCAGGGTCGCCTTCAAACAAAATTTGGCGAGTTTGGTGGCGGGTGTGCAGCTTTGCGCCCCGTGATTCTAAGTAAGTAATGATGGGTTTGAGCAAATATTCGGCGGGAGAACCTGCTAGTAAATTGAGGCGGGAGGCTTCGGTCTTGGTGGCGAACATCAAAAAGATGGTCAGCATGCAGCGGGCAGAAATCTCTTCGGTGTCGATGAAACCGAGAGCAAGGGCGATCGGATCCCACAGGCGCTTGAGGCTATTTTGAGAACCGCCATGGCTGCGAAACCAATCGGCAAAGCTAATGGGGTCGAGTGCCCGAATCATTTTCATGGCAACGTCGAAGTTGATCAAGCCGGGAACGATGGGGCTGGTGCCTAGGGCGATCGCATTCTGCACCTTATCTTGCACCGTTAACTGCCCCGTAGTGAAAAATGCCTTCAGCCCATGGAAGGGCGCACCCACCAAGAACCGAAAGTCGAGCGTGCTCACCGCTCCGCCTCGGTTGACAAAAGTATGGACATGCGATTTAGGCAAGAGGTTTTCCCAGGCTCCCACCTTTTTCATCAAGGCAAATAGGTTGTAGTAGTTGTTGAAAAAGACGTGCAGCCCCATTTCAATGTGGTTGCCATTTGAGTCAACCCAGCTCCCGACCTTGCCGCCCAAAAACGGACGAGATTCAAAAATTTCTACTTCGTGTCCGGCATCAACGAGCTCAACGGCACTTGCTAAACCTGCCAAACCTGCCCCAATAATTGCAACTTTCATCCGCTCTCAATTCCTGTTCAGATTCTTTACATATTTTAATGGAAAGTGTTAGGGGTTTTACGCTGAACGTTCCCAAAAATGTAACGGTCGTTAAGGCAATGCCAGGGCTTAGCCATACTAGCCGCTAAGAAGTTATTTGTAATACTGATATGAATTCCATAAATTATCCAAAAGCTAGCCTTGTTCTATGGCTGAGTGCATTAATGGCGGGCGCTGGGATGGCAAGTTGTGCTGCTCCTTTTCCTGCCCGCACTTCCAGCCCCCCTGAAGCTTCTGGCGCTGCCCCTCAAAGCGAGGCTGTCGGGCAGAACGCTGTGCAGAATTTTGGGGAAACAGGTCTTTCTGCTAGCTCTATTCCTGTTTCACAGCCTCGATCGCAGCCTCAACTGATTAAGACCGCGAATTTACAAATCACCGTTCAGTCTGTCACAACTAGCCTAGATCGGGTGAAAGCGATCGCCCAACAGCACCAGGGCGATATTTTGAACTTGCGGGATGAGATCCCGACTGATAGCAATCGGTTCCGGGCGGCATCGGTGCAACTTCGGGTGCCTCAAGCAAAATTAGAGGCAGCATTGCAGGCTTTGAAAGCTTTGGGTAGCCTCGATCGCCAGTCTATTACAGCAGAAGATGTTTCGGCTCAATTAGTCGATTCGCAGGCGCGGTTAAAAAATTTGCGCAAAACAGAGGCGACGCTGCTAGAGATTATGGAGCGATCGGGCGGGGTGAGCGATGTTTTGAAGGTGGCGCAAGAACTGAGCAATGTGCGGAATCAGGTTGAACAAATCACGGCTCAGTTGACAGCGTTACAAAACCAAGTGGCTTATTCGTCTGTGCAACTAAATCTGGTTGAGGTCACAGCCTCAGTGCGATCGCAGCCTGCGGTGGGCGCACAGGTTAATAATACTTGGGAGAGTGCCACCGCCTCGTTTGGAAAATTCACCGTGGATTTACTTCAGCTCGGAATTTGGCTCATGGTTTACAGTCCCTATTGGCTCCTGTTAGGAGCGATCGCCACGTTGGGCTACAGGCGCTTCAAGGCTCTTCCAGTTCCAGGCAGCACAGAGTCGAGACACCACGAGCCCCCCGGAGAGAGCTCTTCCTAGCCCGATCATGAAAGAAAAAGGCATCAAGCCAGTGCAGGTTTTCTTGTGCAAACTAACGCACTATGCCCCTCATCTCCTTCCCCCCTCCCATATCTTAAGACACAAGGTTGGGGAGGAAAACCACTCAGAAATCTGCAACAGTGGGATGTACTCAACTTAAAAAGCAAGAGAAAACAATTTTCTCTTGCTTCTCTCATAAGAGGCTCGGCACGATCGTTACTGACAAGCTTTACGCTTCCTTATTTAGGAAACCTTGAATTTGCTTCAGTGCCACCTTACCAATGTTATAAACAGCCCAGCCTCCTGCCAGCAGAACAGGCGCAAGCACCACCAAAATTCGCCAATCCATAGTATTCATCCTCCCAATAAAGATTTGTGAAAAACTCTCATCTTTAACTTCTATTTTGCGATGAGTTGAGACAATTTTCTAGTCTTTCTTAAATCCAATATCAGTTCCGGTTCCGCCATGAACCCTCGCTAACTGCTCATATCGACAAGCATGTTCAATTAACTCAATGGCTTCATCTTCTGAAATTTGTCGTAACACTTTCGCGGGCACCCCCACCACCAGCGATCGCTCCGGCACATCCTTCGTCACCACCGAACCCGCCCCCACCATACAACCCGCCCCCACCTTAACCCCATTCAACACAATTGCCCCAATTCCAACTAGGCTGCCTCGCCCAATTTCGGCACTATGAACAACCGCTCGATGTCCGATCGTCACATAGTCCTGTAAAACCGTAGGCTGACCCGGATCGCCGTGCAAAATTGCCCCATCTTGAACATTAGTGCCTTGCCCAATGACAATTTTTTCTACGTCGCCCCGCACCACCGCCCCATACCAAATACTTGCCCCCGCACCCACTTCAACCTGTCCCATGACGATCGCATTAGGAGCCACAAAGGCAGCTTGTGAGAGGTCGGGGGCGGCCAGTAGGCAGGCAGACTGGATGAACTTGGAGCCTGATTCATGGGTTAATTTGCAAAGGTAAGAGAAACAGATTGAAGATAAAAGTGTAATCACGCAGAAACTATAAATGTCCTGAAGATCCCGGTGGAGAGCAAATCCCTCCAGCTATAATAAATCCACAGGGCGATCGAATTATTGGTCACGCATGGCGATAAAAGTTTCATGATAAATCCAGCTTTTCAATATCCCATTTTTGGACCTGAAATTCAGTGTCCTCACTGCCGCCAAACCATCCAGGCGCTCACGTTGACTGATACTTACCTCTGCCAACGCCACGGCGCATTCGAGTCAGACCCTAAAACCGCTGAACTGGTTCATCTTCAGTCAGGGCGGCACTGGCGGCTATGGAACAACGAATGGCACCGCCAACATACCCATGCAGATGGCATTCGCTTTGAAATTCATGAAGCCCTCGATCGCCTCTATACCCAAGGCTATCGAGCCACCCGCGTCATCATTGCCCAACGCTACAAAGACTTAATCAGCACCTACCTAGAGCGCAGTGCCCCTTGGCGCGGTCAGCCGGAAGCCGCTCGCCCTCGGCTCTATGGTCTGCCCGTAGATTTTAGCCCTGATCCCATTGATGAGCCTTGCTGGGACGTGATTAATTTTGACCTAGAAAAGGAACCCGGCGCACCCGTTCGCTATCCTTACTTTCGCCTATTTGAGTAATTTAGCCGCCCTAAGCAACCTGGCTGAGACATGCACCACGCCTCTATTCGGACTGCCGATATTCATCAGGCGATCGCCTTCTACGAACAACTCGGCTTCCAAATTCAAGAACGATTCACCGCCGGTATTACCCTTGCCTGTTGGATGGAAGGCATGGGTGGGCGCATTGAGCTTGTTCAGGTGCCCCAGCCTCGTCCTGCCGCCGATGCGTTTGCTGATGAACATTACACGGGATATTATCACCTTTCCTTCGACCTGACTCCTCTCATCACGGATCTGTCTGAGTGGCTTGCCAAATTGCAGCAAAAATTTGAGATTGCCGCGGCTTCAGGGCAAGTGCAGCCCCTGAAAGTGCTGTTGCCACCCACCCAACAGCAGATAGGAACCCACATTTATGAAGTGACCTTTGTGGCTGATGCAGATAGCCTCCCTTTAGAGTTTATTAGAATGATGATCAATCCTAATGAAAGCCGTTAACATTATGTATAGAAGCTTTGCAGTTTTTCTAATGCATAGGCTAAATTGGAAAATCATGTTGCTTCATATCCTTACTGGTCAAAAATTGTCTTATGGAACCTGGTAGTACATCCGCTGATATCGCTGCTAAGCAAAATTCTCAGAAGCTAGCAAACGTTATCGGCACGCTGATTGCGCTATTAACCTTGGCTGTGCCATTGCTGGCGATCGTTCACTATTCGTCAGGCAGCCGAGGAAACTGGCAAGCGCCCGCTCAGCTCTCTCCCATTTCTCAGGAATAGACAAGCTGAGGCTGAAAGGAACCCGAAATTTTCGTTTCCTCTAGAAGCCTTCATTTTCATGGCTCCCTTCTTCCCGTAGAATGATCCGGGGAGCAGTTTTTGCTGCACCCTAGTTGTTGATTTGGAGAAACCCTGTGGATTTATCGCTTATTCCCCCTCAGCCCAAGCCCGGGATTTTGAATGTGATCATTGAAATTCCGGCGGGGAGCAAAAATAAATATGAATTTGACAAAGAGTTAAATGCCTTTATTTTAGATCGGGTGCTTTCCTCATCTGTACAATATCCCCTCGACTATGGGTTTATTCCTAATACTTTGGGCGATGATGGCGACCCGTTGGATGGCATTGTGATGATGGATCAGCCTACTTTTCCGGGTTGCATTATTGCAGCTCGCCCCATCGGAATGTTGGAAATGGTGGACGGGGGCGATCGCGATGAAAAAATTCTTTGTGTGCCCGACAAAGATCCCCGCTATGCCCACGTCAAATCGCTCAAAGACGTTGCGCCCCATCGCTTAGAGGAAGTGGCGGAGTTTTTTAGAACTTACAAAAATCTAGAAAAGAAGGTCACTGAAATTCTAGGCTGGCAAGATGTTGATCAGGTGGCGGCTCTGGTAGATCTCTGCATTAAAGCAGCCTCTAAATAAATACAGGATCAACACTCATTAAATTAAAAGAGGCTTGTGGACAGCGAATTCTACAAGCCTCTTTTCTTAAACCAGCGTTGGTTATCGCTTCCGCCGCCGCACTCTGAACCCATCTACTGGAAACCCTGCGATCGGAATCACCTGGTACTTGCGCTCTTCCTCTCGCCTTTTGACATCGGTATAGTCCAACCAATCAATGCAGTCTACCGGGCAAGTATCGATCGCTTCCTGGATCACCTCCTCCGAATCCCCATCTTGGCGCACCACGCGCGATCGCCCATAATCTGGCTCAATGTAAAAAGTGTTGCGAGCGACATGAGCACAGTGCTTACAGCCAATACAAATCACCTCATCCACATACACGCCCCGCTGCCGCACCACCCCCCCTAGCTCTGGCTCTAAACCCGTACGTTCCGCTGCCTCTCGCAGTTGCCCGCCTAGTTCTGGCTCAAAGCCGCTGTGCAAAGAATTGCTCATAGCGTCCTCTCTAGTAAATTAAATTAGGGTGCTAAAAACTAGGATACAAATCGATTAAGATTCAAGTCTCAAGAAATAAAGTCTCAAGAATAAAGGAGGGATCGAGAGCAAGTCCCCATCCCTCCTAATCCAAAACTTGATTCAATCCACCCAAGACTTGATCAACCTAAGCGCTCCAGCGTTGCAGCACTAAGCGAATCGAGCCATCTTGCTGTTGCTGTTGCTCTGAGAGTTGAAATCCCTGCCGAGTCGTTTCTTCTACAACCGTGTGGTAGGCATAGCGTTGAGTGACCTGGTTTAAAAAACCTTGAACCGTGAGTGGCTGCTGCCAGTACTGAAGATCGGCAACCAGCTCGTATTCTTGACCATTCCAGCTAAACCCAACATCGTAGCCATTTTCTTGCTCAATGGTTACTTCTGCGGTGCGGGTTTGTCCGCGATAGCCTTTGACCGGTTGGTCGCCTGCTTTCCAATCAACCCCAACATCAGTTAAAGCAGCTTTTAAAGAAGAGAGGTCACGAATCTGAGTTTTAATTTGGCTAAAGTGTGACATGGCGAGGGATATGGTAAACGAAGGAGAACAAAAATTGAACTTAAAACGCTACCACTCGCTGTAATTCTGGGTCGAAACTGACGCAGATTGTTGCAGCACCTGAGCAAAATACTCAGAAGTGGTTTCTTGATTTAATACCCGACCTAGTTTGGCTTCGATCGCCGCCGTAACTTCTGCACAGGACGACCCTGTAATACCTGTAACTTTTTCTTGGACTCGACCATCGGGATAGATGATGAACTCTAAGGTTTCCATCTTTTGCGACCAGCTTTTGGGGCTATGAAACAGTTCGGTTCACCTAACCCAACCTTTTAAACCGACGATCGCATTAAGCCTTATGAACAAAATGCATCATTTCGAGTTAAAGCGTGTTGATTGTTTGCACAATGGTGAGCCGTTGCGTTATTAAGATAGTCTCCCTTAACTTTCCAATGCAGTCAAGGAGAATGACGGCGAGAGCAAAGGTCCACAATCTACGGTAAGACTAGATTTTCGCCCCCTCTACATCGTTGAATGCGTTAGGGTATCGGTAGTTTCTTCATCCACATCCAAGCAAAATCAACGGTTCATGAGCATTTTAGAAGCCCACCATCTTTACAAAAATTATCATTTAAAGGGCAAAGTATTGGCAGCGGTTCAAGATGTTTCATTGAGAATGGATGGAAATGAGGTTTTGGCTTTTTTGGGAGCCAATGGAGCCGGAAAAACCACCACTATTAAAATGATTGCAGGCTTAATTCTGCCTGATCAAGGTTCTGTCAGAATTAGTGGACGAGATCCCCATCGCGATCCTTGGGCGCTGCGATCGCTGGGTGCAGTTTTAGAAGGAACCCGTAACCTTTACTGGCGGCTGACTCCGGAGGAGAACCTGGAATATTTCGGCGTGCTGCGGGGCTTAACGCGATCTGGGGCAAGACGTAGAACCCTAGAGTTGCTCGATCGCTTTGACCTAACCCACAAGCGCCGGGAAATGGTGCAAACCCTGTCGCGCGGAATGCAGCAAAAACTGGCGATCGCGGTTGCGCTCATCCACGATCCACAGCTTTTACTGTTAGATGAACCCACTCTGGGTCTAGATGTAGAGGCGACTGAGACTGTTAAGACCATTATTCGAGAAGTGGCAGCCGAAGGACGCGCCATTCTGCTGACAACCCATCAGCTTGATATTGCCGAAGAATTATCTCATCGAGTCGCCATTATTCAGAATGGGGCGATCGCCATCGAACAACCCACGGCGACCCTGATTCGGCAGTTTTCGGGCACCGCCTACACCATTGAACTGGCGTTGGGTTTAGATAGCGATCGCATGAGTAAAGTTGAAGCGTTGGGCGGCGTGGTTAAGGGCAATACAATCTACGTTCGAGAGCCTGAGATAGTTTACGAGGTGCTAGACCTTCTCAAGCCTCTGCCTTTAATTAAAGTTGAACAAGATCAGGCAAGTTTGACCGAGATATTTCTGCAAGTGATTCACCCAGTTAATGCCCCCTCACCATCTCTTTAGTGCACCATGCTTGATCTTTTTTTGGCAGAACTGAAGCGGAGTTGGATTCTCCTCAGCCGCTACGCCACCGAAACCATGGGCGGCATCATTGCCACGACTTTTGTATTTTATGGACTATTCCTGAGCAGCCGCTACATTGCAGGGCCAGGAATAGCCTTAGGCGATCGCCTCGACTCAGTCATTGTGGGCTACATCCTTTGGACTTTAATGTTATTCATCATGGGAGACGTGGCGGGCGGTCTCCAAGACGAGGCACGGACGGGCACCCTAGAGCAAATGTTTCTTACGCCCTACGGAGCCGCCAGAGTTTTTGTCATTCGCGCGATCGGCAGTTTAAGCATTCAGCTCACCCTCAACATTGTGATTGTGGTCGCGATCATGCTGATCACCGGTAGCCAGCTAGCATTTCCGCCGATCTTGGTGCCTCCTTTCATTACAGCCCTGTTAGGAGCCTATGGCTTAGCCTTTACCGTCGGATCGTTAACCCTCGTGTTCAAGCAAGTGCGCCAAGTGCAGAGCATTCTGCAATTTGGGCTGCTGCTGCTGCTGGCAGCGCCCACCGAAACCTGGACAGGTTCATTGCGGCTGGTTGGCTGGCTGATGCCGATCGCTCCCGCCGCCGGTCTGCTGCGAGATGTCATGGCTCGTGGGCTAGAATTGGATGGGGTGAGGATGGCGATCGCCTCTCTCAATGGACTGTTTTATTTTACAGGGGGCGTTCTTTTATTCGGTTGGGCAGAACGACTGACCAAACGCCAAGGAAGACTAGGCGGCTACTAATTTTTAGACCTGTAAGAGAAATGACTAGGAGCGCAGCAAAAAATAGAGAAAAATACTAGTGGAAACACGCAACACGTGAGGAGAGAAGACCCTTGAAAGAGAATAATATCTCACAACAGAACATACGTTCTTAAAAGAGGGATAACTCCTTTCCAGGTCTATATTGGAACCTTCTCAAAATCTATTAAAAGCCGAGCGCGCGAATACAATACTCTCTGACTTTGTACAATTTCAAAATAAACGTGTTATAAGGATGAAGAAAGCAGTAAGGCAGCCATTTTGGTCTTGCTTATGAGGCTCTAACCGTATAACACCCTTGCTTAACCCCATCTTTATAGATCTTTACGATTCTATTATTCCCTAACCGGGTTATGGGCAACAAGCAGGAGAAGCCGCAAAGTCCTGACTTTGTTTCTTCAGGTGTTTAATCGATTGACCTCTCTAAATATGTTGCGCTGAATTAACCATCATTTAGCAAAGCTGATGAGAGTTTCAACGTTAAAGTTGCATTTTCTAACATTGAGACGATGCACTTTTACTTAGCTAAGCTTGTTCGCTAAGCTTACTAAGTCGTTGAGGACGTTGTTTCCGAAACACTTTGCCTTAATTAGTTTTAACAAGATGTTCCAGAATTCTGAGATAAGCCCTATCAGTGGCTAGAGCATCTTCTAGAGTAGGTTTTGCAGTTACCCTACTGGGTAGTTTGTAATTGATTATGTCTACGAATTGAGGCATTTTGCTTCGATTTTTGTTCGCCACCATTAACCGTATGAGGTGTTCCATGCAGTACGTTCTAATCGATGCCCATCAAAGATTCCTTGGCACTTACAAAAGTGAGAAGTCTTTCTCGGTCGGTGATACTTTTGATAACCACAACGACCAATCTTTTACGGTCATTGGGCTTAACTGGAAGCAGGGCGGCGGAAATCAAGGTCAGTCCCTTACCGTAATCCCCACAAATACTGCGCTCAAAACAGCGACTTAGATTATTGGGGTTCAACGTTTGAGTTGCATCGTGATTGGCGTTTCAAAAATTTAATTTAGTCTCGCCAAATAAACAATATCGCTAAGAAAAGAGAGGGTTGCATAATCCTCTCTTTTTCCTCTCTTTTTGTGATTTAGTATTTCTGTGATTTAGTATTTATCTTAATGCTCAAAAATATTTTGATACTGCAATAGGTCTAACGAGACGATCGCAGGCAGACAATTGAAGCACTGTTGTGCCAGATCCCATCGCCCCTCTCGCTTCAACATATCAGTTAGCTTAAGTTGCACCTCCAGTAAATAGCGCACATCATTGGCTGCATACTGTAACTGCTCGGTAGAAAGATTTGCGGCGTTACCCCAGTCAGAGCTTTGAGCGCTTTTGTCTAGGTCAACCTGAGCAAACTCCATGACGACTTCTTTTAAACCATGGCGCGGACTGTAGGTGCGTGCCAATTTGCTCGCAATTTTGGTGCAAAAGAAGGGATGGGTTTGAATGCCGAGATTATGACGAAGCGTTGCCACATCAAACCGAGCAAAATGGAAGACCTTGAGCACGGCGATCGCCTCTAAAAGCTGCTGAAGGTTGGGGGCAACAGTTTGACCTTGGGCAATTCGCACCACGCTCACCCGACCCCGAGGATCGCAAAGTTGAATGAGGCAGAGGCGATCGCGCCAAGGCAGCAACCCCATTGTTTCGGTATCGACGGCGATCGCCTCTGCCTGCAAATATTCTTGCAGCGCCAAGCCTGAAAGATCTTGGTCATAAATTTGAAAATCGCCAAATTCCATATCAAATTTCCTAAAGCTCATTCATCTTTAAAACTTTCGCCACTGCCTGCACATCTTTGTCGCCGCGCCCCGAGCAGTTGATGACCAAGCGAGGGCTGCCAGATAGTTGAGGGCAGAGCGTTTCGAGGTAGGCGATCGCATGAGCCGTTTCCAACGCTGGAATAATGCCCTCTAGTTGGGAGAGCCGCTGCAATCCTTCTAGGGCTTGCTGATCGGTCACGCTGTAATATTCTGCACGCCCCAGATCCTTCAAGAAACTATGCTCAGGACCCACACCCGGATAATCCAACCCTGCACTAATGGAATAAGGCTCAATGACTTGCCCATCTTGGTCTTGCAACAAATAGCTCATTGCCCCATGCAGCACGCCTACTCGTCCCCGAGTCAAAGTTGCCGCATGTTTTCCTGAATCTGCGCCTTCTCCTGCCGCCTCAATACCAATCATCCGCACCGTAGAGTCATGAATAAAATCGTTAAACAGACCCATGGCATTAGAGCCACCCCCCACGCAAGCCAGAAGAATATCGGGTAATCCGCCCCATTTTTCCATAGCCTGCGATCGCGTTTCTTGCCCAATCACATGATGAAACTCTCGCACCAGCATTGGATAAGGATGAGGTCCTGCCACCGAACCCAGAATATAGTGCGTCGTTTCCACATTCGTCACCCAATCCCGAATTGCCTCAGAAGTGGCATCCTTAAGAGTGCCAGTGCCCGCCTCCACCGGACGAACTTCTGCCCCCATTAGCCGCATCCTAAACACATTTAGAGCCTGACGATCCATGTCATGCACGCCCATATAAATGACGCAGCTCAAACCAAAACGGGCGCAAACCGTCGCCGTCGCCACTCCATGCTGCCCCGCGCCCGTCTCTGCAATAATGCGCTGTTTCCCCATCCGCTTCGCCAGCAAAACCTGCCCCAGCGCGTTGTTAATCTTATGAGCGCCCGTGTGGTTCAAGTCTTCTCGCTTGAGATAAATTTGTACGCCTGTGCCATCAGGACGAGCATAGTGCTGAGTTAGGCGATCGGCAAAGTAAAGCGGGCTGGGTCTGCCCACATAATCTTTTAGCAACCCGTTCAGTTCTTGCTGAAACTCTGATTCCTGCCAATATTGGTAAAATGCAGCCTCTAATTCTGCTAAGGCTGGCATGAGGGTTTCGGGAACATATTTGCCGCCAAACTGACCAAAGCGCCCTAAGGCATCAGGACGCTGATCGAGAGGATTTGAGGCGCTTTGACCAGCTTGGGAAGGAATTGGAGTAGTTGTCACAAGCCTAGGAAATAATAGGGATAGCCTTCATTATAAGGGAGGTGAGGATAGGGATTGAATGCCGAATTACAGCGAGGTTGTATGACAAAAGATAAAAAAATTGAAAATCGGGTGGTGTATTCTGAATTTGGCACCCCGTCCCCCTCAGAAGCAATGGAAAGAGGCGTGGCGAATTTGCCGCCTGCTCAGCAAAATCTGCGAGTACAAGCTTCTCGTAAAGGGCGAAAAGGCAAAACCGTCACTGTTATCACAGGCTTACAGGCTAATGCTGAGACCTTGGCAGATTTGCTGAAGCAACTCAAGAGCCAGTGCGGCGCGGGGGGCACTGTAAAAGATCAGGACATTGAAATTCAAGGCGATCACACTCAAAAATTAGTCGAGGTTTTGAGCAAGTTAGGGTACAAAGCCAAGGCTAGTGGCGGTTAAGCCAGGGGCGAGCTAGAGCGGTGCCGTCCTGCCTAAACCATATTTTGTGAAATATATTCTTGTGAAATATATTCTTGTGAAATATTTTTTCTAAAACATGTCCTCAATGCAGTTCGCTAAGTGGCTTAGGGTTGTTGCGTTATCTAAGTAGTCGGGGTTTTGCCTCAGCTTGGCTAAAGCTTGTTCGTAATGCTCTAGGGCGCAGCCAAACCATCCTTGATTTTCATAGGCTTTGCCTAAATGGCTTAAGGTGTTTGCTTCGCCCATGACATCGCCGATGATTTGATAATGGGCGATCGCCTGTTGATAACTGCTTAATGCATGACTAAACTGATCAATTTGTTGATAAATGTCGCCGAGCCGGAACCAAACAGTCGCAGCTTCTGCAACGTTTCCAGCCGTTTGATGAAACCGTAAAAGCTCTTGAAACACAGAGAGCGCTACCGTTAACTGAGCATAATCGCTGACCGTTGGTTCGGTGGCATCCTGAACCGGTGACCGTTGTTCGTGATGCTGTTTTTCGGGCAAATAGTCGTCAAAAGTTGTTTCTTTAAAGTCGATCGGCTGTCCATCGGTTAGCGCTAGGAGAGCTAGCCGGAAGAACATAACCTGCCATAGGAACCCCATGATTGCTCCTCCATAAATAGTAGGGATATTCCCTCAGAGGTGTCTTACTGTTATTCCTTCGGCGTGATGCCTTCTGCATCCGTATGCTTATAAAAAATATATACGTTATGTCATCGGTGAAATTAAGGGCTTTTAGCAAGTTTGAAACATTGGCGATCGGATGAGTTTCAGCCAGCCTTGCCCAGCAGAACCTTAGCTCACCTGAACTTGCTCTAGTTTATGTTTTTCCCAGAGAGATAAATATAACCCTGACTGGGTTAATAGTTCTGCATGAGTGCCCGTTTCCACAATTCGTCCTTGGTCGATGACTAGGATGCGATCGGCAGCGGCAGCCGCAGAAAGTTGATGGGAGATAAACAACACCGTTTTTCGTTGCGTTCCTTCTGACAAGTTTTGCAAAATTTGGGTAGCGGTTTGATTGTCCACACTAGAGAGCGCATCATCCAAAATGAGGACGGGTGCATCGACTAACAGCGCCCGTGCCAATGCCGTTCGCTGCCGCTGTCCGCCCGATAACGTAATGCCCCGCTCGCCCACAATGGTTTTGTACTGCTGTGGAAAGTTGAGAATTTCGGGGTGAAGTTGGGCTTGTTTTGCGGCAAGTTCAATGTCGGGCTGTTCGCTGCTGGGGTCGCCATAGCGAATGTTGTTCTTAATGGTGGTGCTAAATAGAAAACTCTCTTGCGGAACGTAAGCGATCGCCCCTCTCAAATCTTGCAACCGCACCTGCGTAATATCATATCCATCGAGAAACAATTGCCCGGGCTGCACCTCTAGCAAATGAGTTAACGCATTCGCCAATGTACTTTTACCCGCACCAATTTGTCCCACGATCGCCACTGTTTCTCCAGGTTCAATTGAAAAATTAATATCATTCAGTGCCGGATGTTCTGCCCCTGGATAGGTGTAACTCAGATGTTCTGCTCTCAGCCAACCTTTGACTTGGGAACGACTGAACGAGAGTGCATTGGGTTGATCTTGAATCTTGGGTTGATTGGAAAAGATGGCTTCGAGGCGATCGATACTGACCTCGCCCCGTTGATAAGCCGTGATGGTAAATCCTAGCAAAGCCGTAGGGAATACCAGGTTTTGGGCAAACAGCAACAGCGCCACAAAGCCGCCCACCTGGAGAGACCCATTAGCGATCGCCCCAGTTCCCAACGCCAACAGCGCCAACTGACTAATGCTGGCTAAGCCGCGCAGTAAAGGAAACAACGTATTTTGGGTTTTAGCAAGCTTTAAGTTTGCCTCTAATAATTCCTGATTTAGCCGCCGAAAAGCTCGCCGCTCATTTTCCTCTTGGGCATAAATTTTAATTAACGCCATGCCGCTCATGTCTTCTTGAATCAAATCACTTAGCCCAGAAGTTTCTTCTTGCACCTCTAACTGCTCATTCCGCAGACGATGGCTAAATAAGCTGACCAGCAGCAGAATGCCGGGATAAATGGCGATCGCCGCCAACGTTAGCGGCACGCTAATGCTGAACATAGCAGGCAACGTAAACGCATAGGCAAAGATCATATTAACCAAACTCAACACCGCAAACCCCAGCAGCCGTCGAATATTATCCACATCGCTAGTCGCTCGACTAATCAAATCTCCGGGTGTATTGACCGCGAAATAGCCCGGTTCCAGCGTCAACAAATGGTTAAAAATGCGCTGCTTCAGATCAAATTCCACTTGCCGCCCCACGCCAAACAACGTGATCCGCGACAACATCCGCACCACCCACATACACGTTCCCAACACCAAAACCAAAGCCGCGTAAAAAATTACGCGGCTCATGCTGAAAGTAGTTTGCAACTCATCTAACCCATTCCGAATCAGCAAGGGGATGTAAACCACCAAAGCATTCACAATGATGAGAGAGAATACGCCAAAAGAGGCTTGTCGCCAATGCGGACGGAGATAGGTCAAGAGCTTGCGAAGGCGAGGAGAAAGCATATCAAAAATGAGGGAGGAAACATGATCCACTCAATATCCTAGTGCATTCACCTCAATTAGACCTTCACTAGACCGTCAACGGATCAACTAACCAACCTCGCAGGAAATAATAAACTGTTGCCAAATATTCATCAACCACCCGGGTCGTAATCACCAATGCCTCAACATTAGGAATTAAATCCGATGCCGCTGCTAGCCGCAGTCCTCCTTGGAGCTGAAAAACATAAAAATCAGTAGGGCGAGGAATTACATCAAAGTTCAATTTGGCAAAAGACGAACTTACCCGCCGAATATTGATCACCGGAGCTACAATCATAATCGGCACTCGGGTTGGGGAATCATTGCTTGCCAACAATCGCTGGCTCACCACTGCGCTGGTGCGGGGGTCAACGCCCTCCAAGTCAATCCTAATGCGATCCTCGGGCACACCATTTGCGGTCAACAAATTAGTAACAGAAGAAGTTTCGCTAATGCCCTCTTGTTCAACAGGTCTAGGACCCACACTGACAATGACCAAAGGATCGTTGCCGCGCGCCTGCTGAGAAGAATAGAGCTGAGCGGCGTAGAACAAGCGCGATCGCTGTCCCACACTAATCCCATCTTCTCCAGAGCTAAGCTGAGAACGAATCCGATAAGTGGGATCGGTGGGAGAACCGCCATCCCCCAGCACCACAATTGCCTCAACGCCCCGAGCCGCCGTAACCTCTTGTTGTCCTCGGGTTTCTAACAGCGGTCTTTGCTCAGACTGGGCGGTTAGCAAATATGCCGTCACAGGCAAACTAGAGACCAACAAAATCAGCAATGCCGCCATAATTTGCGGGCCCGCACCTGCTTATATCCTTTACGGACAGCATATCCCAGCAGGATCAACACCAGACCTAAAGGGCGTAAGGGAAAAGACAAAATTCCCCACAGTAGCCCGACGGTTCTATTGGTTGGTTCCAAAAATGCCAGAACCATGAGCAACACTAAAACAATGCCACCCAACCAGGTCAGATACTTCCGCTCTATAAATGAGAGCAAAACGAATCTAACCAAGAAATAGATAGCAGCCAAAATAATGATTTGAGTAATCAGTTCAAACATCGCCGCTTTTCCTTACACACCACCCATGATTGGGATTGACCAGTCAGCACACCAGAAAATAACACACTCTACCGCGTACTGAAGATAATCCTTCCGTAGGAGGTGAACCCTATCTCACAAAACACACGTACGCTAGAGATGAGCCTGTATAACTCTACTGAAAAGTGCTGAAAACGAACCTGTGCATGAATTACTTTAGAGAACCGGTTGTTCTCTTTATGAGGGGGCTACAGTCCGCTCTAGGAATGACTTTAGAGCAATTTTAATGAGTCAAAAAACAGGCTCAGCCCTAGCTCAATGTCAAAGATTCCTGACATTGAGCTGTAATTGTCGTAGTCGGGCATCCCCATTGAAGTTCCGCCTACTGAGCACCCAGTAACTTGACGCCATGAGACCCACAGCTTAATTAGCTTTGCTAACAAAACTTGAAGCTGGGGGTTGACAAAGGAAATCGGAGGTGGAACTGGCGATCGCCCCATTTAACTCCACTTCAGCCCGCTCTTCAGACTGATGCAGATTAGCTTTACGGAATTGACTCGTATTTTCACCCTTCTGACTAGTGAATCTCAGCGCCTATAAGTAATAAAGGATGAATAGCAAGCCATACAAAAGCTAAGCTTTATATGGCTTGCTATCAAAAACTATCTATGACCTGTTACCTACGAATTACCCATGTCGCATCAGTCTCTGTTTCAAGCTAAAAATATTTCTCGGATGTTAGTAGGGGGTTTGTTTCCCTTGTATTCCTTTTTATTGATGGCTATGCCTGCTCATGCAGAAGAGCAGATGTATAACTTCACAGTCACCAACGATACAGAAAACACCATTACAGAACTGTATGTCGATGATGTAGATCAAGAAGAGTGGGGCTACAACATTGTGGAGGAGGCGATCGCACCAGGCGAAACGGCTTCCTTTGAATGGGCAGATGAAGACGTGGAAGAGGGCGACCCTTGCATGTACCATGTTAAAGCCGTTTTTGAAGATGAATCGGTAGCTGAAGAGATAGAAGACGGCATTGATTTCTGCGAAAACCCAGAGGTGATCGTGTTTGTTGATTAAGCATCTGCTAAGTGGAAGTTGAAGACTAATTTTTGAAGGCTAATTTTTGAAGACTAACTCTAGAAATCCCATGGGACGGGTGAGGCAGCTCTGTCGTTTTTTACCCCAACTAAGGATTGCTAGAGGATGGGCGAGGGAAGATTTCTGACCACAGAATCCTCCCTCGTTTTTTAATCTAAGCGTTTTACAAATTCCAAGCGATAGCGATAGAGCGCCACTGGACGAGGCTCACCTAAGGGGTTTTCCAGCGTCTTGAAATAATCTGGATCTTGGGGTGATAGATAAATGGCTGTGACCTGATCCGCTACGATCGCCGGTTTGTCGATCGCGGGTCTTTGATAGGCGGTCGTATTCTCTACCTCATTAAAGTAAAGCTGGCTAACGCTGCGAAACTCTTGCTGAAAGACTTCTGAGGTAATGAACTCGAAAGGCTCAGCCGATTCTGTGGCACGGGCAGTGACGGTAGAAACCAGTTCGCGTTCATTTCGCAGCAAGGTAATTTGACGATTGGGGTTAGTGGGATCGACCTTAACCGCCAGAACTGGACGATCGCCCAAGTAAGCCTTTGCCAAACTCATGCCATTAAACGCGCGATCGGAAATAATCCCTGGCTTCCCCCAACTCAAAAGCCGCTGCTTTTCCTTCACAAACCGCACCGGAAAAAGAATGGGTTTATTAATAAATTGCCGATTACTTTCAAATCCAGGCGTTATTAAATCTGGGGCAAAAGGAGCAACCATCTCAGTCAAGGTGGTTGTCACTTGCCAACGCCCTGCAAACCAATCTGGATAAATCAAATCGCCTTGAGCAACGGGTGCAGGCGGTTTGCCTTGCCAATTTGGAAATGCAGCGAGGCGATCGGAGAGCGAACCCGCCCACGCCGTGCCGCTACACAGCAACCACAGCAGCACCAACCCAGTCAGCCAAAAAAGTCGCCATTTCCCCTTCATAAAATCGATCGCCCGAATCAAAACCTCATAGACTTTAAGATTACTAGAGATTTTTAGTAGACTACCAACTTTGATTTGAGGGGTAGTATGGGTGGACGGGTGGATGGGTGGATGGG
>JAAUPA010000315.1 GCA_012034615.1 Leptolyngbyaceae cyanobacterium CSU_1_4
TAAATCCCCCATTCTGGGACTTCCGAACCTTTCAAAGTCCCCCCAGAATGGGGGATTTAGGGGGGCAAATTCATCCGTGATTCAGCAACGCTCGATTTCAGTCTGGAATTTTTATATTGGTAATTTAAAATTTAAAAAGGAAGGGTTCATGCAGGGTCGATTGATTGTGTTTGAAGGGGTCGAAGGCTGCGGCAAAACGACTCAAGTGAAGCGATCGCAAGTTTGGCTGACAGATTGGCTTCTGCGTCATAGTGCCTTGAGCTCTACACCGCTCCTTGTGACTCGGGAACCGGGCGGCACAGCGTTATGTCAATCCATTCGACAATTGCTGCTCCACGCCTTCTCCCATAGAATCGATGCACGATCGCACAGAGCTCTTGCTATATGCCGCCGACCGGGCACAGCATGTCGAAGGGTTGCTTAAACCCCAGCTTGCGTAGGGGCTTTGATTTTGTGCGATCGCTACACCGATTCCACCCTTGCCTATCAAGGATATGGTCGGGGTCTAGACCGATCGCTGATTGATCAGTTGAATCAGATTGCTACGGGTGGGCTACAAAGTGACTTAACGCTGTGGTTGGATGTGGAAGTGGAGGTGGGGTTAGTCCGGGCACAACAGCGAGGCGCGCGCGATCGCATTGAGCAAGCCACTCTTGCCTTTCATCAGCGCGTTCAAAACGGCTTTGCCCAGCTTGCCCAAGCCTATCCTCAACGCATTGTCCGCATTGATGCTAGCCGGAGTGAGGCTGAGGTGGCTGAACAAGTGCAAGCCGTTTTGGCAACCCGAATTAAAACTTGGTGCGAATGATGGCTGCTTTTCTTGATCTGATTGGACAATCTCAGGCTGTGGAGTTGTTGAGTCGTGCGATCGCCCAAAACCGCGTTGCGCCCGCCTATCTGTTTGCCGGAGCTCCCGGAGTGGGGCGTAGCCTTGCCGCCCGACACTTTGCCGGACTTTTATTGGCTCCTCTCGACCAGACAAATCAGCCCTCAAAAAATAGTTCAGCCCGCGTTCAACAAAGCAACCACCCCGATTTATTGTGGGTTGAGCCCACTTACTTGCACCAGGGCAAGCGGCTTTCGGCAACAGAGGCAGCAGAACAAGGCGTTAAGCGCAAATCTCCACCCGAAATTCGCCTAGAGCAAGTGCGAGAGGTGGCGCGGTTTTTGGGTCGTCCGCCTCTCGAAGCACCGCGATCGGTTGTGGTACTAGAAGATGCCGAAACGATGGCAGAGGCAGCGGCAAATGGTTTATTGAAAACTTTGGAAGAACCCGGAAGAGCAACGCTGATTTTAATTGCACCCAGCCCAGAAAGTTTGCTGCCAACGCTGGTGTCTCGGTGTCAGCGTATTCCGTTTCGACGGTTGAACCAGGCGGCGATCGCCCAAGTGCTGATCCAGACTGGCAATGGCGAAATTTTGCAGCATCCAGAGGTCATAGCGCTGGCACAGGGAAGCCCAGGAGAAGCGATCGCCCAATGGCAGCAGATTCAAGCAATTCCACCCGAACTTCTAACAGCCGTGACCCAACCGCCTCAGTCCTTGCGAACCGCCCTCGATCTGGCTCGGCAAATTGCGCAGTCGTTAGACACTGAATCGCAGCTTTGGCTATTAGACTATCTGCAATATCACTATTGGGAAACTCAGCGTCAGGTTGCTTACTTACATCATTTGGAAAAAGCTCGTCGTTATCTGTTGCAATATGTGCAGCCGCGTTTGGTATGGGAAGTAACGTTTCTGGGAATGAAAGGGGACAATGATCATTTCTGAACCCGGAACGACCCTGACTGATGAGGCGATCGCCAGGGAAGTTTTGACTTTTGCAGAATTATTGCGATCCCAATGACTTCTATCCTTACTACCGTTGAATCCAGATGATCGCCCCATATTTTTTAACCAAGCAGCCTGTATCACTCAATACAGAAGTTCGGCACCTTGGTAAAAAGTTGGTTAAATCACATCGATCTAAATACTGCTAATATACTTCTGCGTGTTGAATAAACAGTAAATGTGCTGCTTAGACACCTGCAAAGTTACAACCTTTTATACGTAAAACTAAAGCTGAGTTAATTCAACTATGACAAGACATGCAACTAGTTTCTTCGCAGATTTTCAAAAATTCATCAGTCAAGGCAACGTTGTTGAGCTGGCAGTAGCGGTTGTGATTGGGGGGGCTTTTGGCAAAATTGTTGAATCTTTTGTCGCAGATATTATTACGCCTGCGCTTCTTGCCCCCGCGTTAAAAGCCGCTAAGGTTGATGACTTGTCAAACTTAACAGCGGGAGCCGTAAAGTACGGCTTATTTCTGGCAGCCGTTCTTAACTTTATTGTCATTGCCTTCTCAATTTTTCTGATTATCCGGGTGCTTGAAAGCGCCAAGAGGAGACTGGTGCGGCAGCAAGCCGAGGTGGAAGCGGCAGTTCCTGAGCCGCTTTTGTTATCTCAGGAGCGATTAACCACTGCGGTCGAGCGGCTGTCTCAAGTCATGGAGTCTCGTTAGGCTCTACGACAATCTTTGGGAATGCTGCGATCGCTGCTTTCGATCGCAGCATTCCCGTTCACGGCACCCAGTTGCTGACGAACATCATCGATCGCATCATTCAACTGCGCAATTTTATCTTCTAGCCCCCGCCTTGCAACTTCAATTGTTTGCTCGGTAGGGGCTTTTAGATGGCGCTTTTTATTGGCTTTCGAGTCCAATTTCTTGCTCCCCTCTGCCTCCAGCTCTTCACCCTGAGAGAGCCGCGACGAAACCAACACGCCCGCAATGCCGCCCACGACACCACCGATAATAGTTCCTAAGATAAATCCACCTAAAAAGTTATCGTCTTGCTGGCTCATTCCGAACCCCCTCATGATTTTAAATTGAGCTTCATTAAACGATCGAAAATCAAACGATTAAACCGTGCCAAACGTGCGATCGCCCGCATCTCCCAATCCTGGCACAATATAGCCTAGATCATTTAAGCCTTCATCAATAGCGGCTGCATAAATCACCAACCCCGGATACGCCACATTCAGTTTTTGCAACGCCGTCGGCGATGCCACCACTGAGACAATCCGCACCTGCGCCGGATCAATACCTCGCGCGATCAACTCTCCCATGACTGTAGTAATAGTGCCACCCGTTGCCAACATCGGTTCTGTAATTAAAACCCGTGTTTCTGGCGCAAACTGCTTAGGCAGCTTGTTGAGATAAACAGAAGGTTCTAAAGTTTCCTCATTGCGCACGACTCCAATATGGTAAATCGAAGCGAGGGGTAAGAGCGACTGTGCGCCCTCTAATAACGCTAACCCTGCTCGCAGAATTGGCACGATCGCCACAGGTGCTTCTGGGTTAATAAACGTACCAGGACAAGGAGCAAGGGGCGTATTCACCGTCGTTTCCACCGTTGGCATCCAATCCCGAATAGCTTCATAGGTGAGCCATCGACCCAGCTCGGTCATGGCACTGCGAAACAAAACCGAAGGCGTTCCTGCATCGCGGGCAACGGCTAGCCAATGTTGAATCAGAGGATGGGGCGGGACATAGACGCGAAGTTGAAGAGCCATTGAATGATAGAGGTCACGATTAGATTACCGATTACATTACCATTCATCGGGAGCAGTGGGCAGTTACGGCAGTTCCTTAAGCACCTCGTTCAGCATTGCAATCATTTGATCAATGTGATGTTTCTCAATGATCAACGGGGGCGAAAGGGCAATAATATCGCCGGTTGTCCGAGTTAATAAGCCTTTCTCGTAGCAGCGCAAGAAACAGTCAAAACCCCGATCGCCCGGTTTCCCAGGAATGGCTGCCAGTTCAATGCCCGCGACCAAGCCCAAATTACGAATATCAATGACATGGGGTAACCCTTTGAGCGAGTGAACTGCCTCTTCCCAATAGCCCGCTAGCTCTTGCGATCGCTGGAATAGCCCTTCTTGCTCATAAATATCTAACGTGGCTAGGGATGCGGCACAGGCGACCGGATGCCCAGAGTAGGTGTAGCCGTGGAATAGCTCGATCGCATTTTCTGCACCGCTCATAAAGGCGTTGTAAATTTCGGGGCGGACAAAGACGGCTCCCATGGGCACAGTGCCGTTTGTAATCCCTTTAGCGACGACCATCATATCGGGCATCACGCCGAAATACTCAGTGGCAAAACTGGCTCCTAGTCTGCCAAAACCTGTAATCACTTCATCAAAATCAATAAAATTCCATGGCGATCGCAAATCGATCGCAGCCGCTGTAAATAACCTTGCGTGGAATCAAAACTCCGGTTGAGCCCGCGACCGGTTCGACAATGACAGCGGCAATATTGGAGGCATCGTGAAGCGCTACAATTCGCTCTAGGTCGTCGGCTAAATGTGCACCCCATTCGGGCTGTTGCCGACTAAAGGCGTTGTGATCTAGATTGTGAGTATGGGGCAGATGATCAACCCCGTTCAGCAAACTGCCGAAAACTTGCGGTTGCCGCCAATGCCGCCGACTGAAATGCCGCCAAAACCAACTCCGTGATAGCCGCGTTCCCGTCCGATCAATCGCTGGCGAGTGCCTTGCCCACAAACTCGGTGATAGGCGATCGCAATCTTCAGTGCCTGAATCAAACATGCCTCGGA
>JAAUPA010000316.1 GCA_012034615.1 Leptolyngbyaceae cyanobacterium CSU_1_4
GATTTGCATATTTTGGTTGTATCCCACAGGCGATCGCCGCTCTCAAAATCCGCTGAACTTAGACGTTATGCCGCTCAAACCTCGGTGGGGACACAACCGAAAAATTATCTGTGAGTGTTAACGGTTAAGGTAGTGTGAAGCTATTGGTTAGGCAGTTTTTGGGGTTGGTAGTAAGGCGATCGCTCTAATCCGCTTGGGGGATTTTGGGAAAATCGCCTCGCTAATGGTTCGTCTAGCCACTGGAATTGACAAGACAACCGAGGTTGTGACTGTGGCGTAAGGGATAAAGCGATCGACCAATTGCTCTAAGTGGCTGACTGAGGTAACGGCGACCTTGACGAGATAATGGTCACTGCCTGTCACACGGTAGCAAGCTTCGACCTCTGGAGAGTCTTGCAGCAGCGATCGAATCTCATCGCATCGATGCCCAAAAGACTTGATTGTAATGAATGCAGCGATCGGTAATCCCAGTTTTTCTAGGTTCAATTCGGCTCGATAGCGAGTAATAATCCCAGATTCTTCCAATCGGCGGACTCGTTCTGTAACGGCAGGTGAAGACAGACCCACCCGTTGCCCCAACTCTTTCAGTGGAATGCGAGCATCCTCTTGCAGAATGGCGAGGATCTGCCAACTGGTTTCATCGAGTAATTTTTGGGTATTGGGAATCATATACTTGAAGCTGATAAGGTAAAATTTGCAAAATACATTTATATTTTAGGTGTTTTTGCTTGAATGCCTGCTTTTTTCTATTCATTTAAGCAGAATGACTTTATATACTGGGGACATTGAAAGGATTGGAGTTATCCATCAATGCAGACCCATACTGAAATCGCGGTTCGCCCACTGACATCATTTTTAGGGGCTGAAATTGAGGGAGTTGATGCTGCCAGAGCAATCTCGACGGATATGCTTACCCAACTTAATGAGGCGCTGATTGAGTCTCAGCTACTTGTTCTACGCAATCAAACCATAACCGTTGAACAACAGATTGCTTTTAGTCGTAATTTCGGCGAACTAGAGCAATTTAGTCCCCATCCTCATTATCAAAAGCATCCTGAGATCTTTCCCGTTTCCAATCGACAAGAGGATGGCTATTTGAATGTCGGGCACTACTGGCATCATGATGGCTCCTTTTTAGAAACGCCGACCCGTTTATCGCTGTTTTACTTTCTCAAAGCACCGCTCAAGGGTGGAGATTTTCTGTTTACCAATATGTATCTCGCCCATGAAACCCTTCCAGAAACACTGAAACAACAGGTGGAACCGCTAGAAACGTTACATAACAATGGCGTGGTTCATTCTCTGGTGCGATCGCATCCCATTACAGGACGTAAAGCCCTCTATATCAATATGGGGTTGACCGTTGGCATTGTGGGGCTGTCCCATGAGGAAAGTGTTTGGCTCATTCGAGATTTGAATCGTCATCTGAATCGCCCAGAATTCGTCTATCGGCACAAACTGCAAGTGGGAGATTTGATTATTTGCGACAACGCTTCTGTCGCTCATTTTGCCAACTATGCAGACCCTCAATATCCCCAACTCCAGCGTCGGACAACCGTTTGCGGAACTGTTCGATTTTAGGAGTTAATTATGTCACAATCTGCTATCAATCAGCGATATGCGCTGATGAGTTTAAGTCGTTTTGAAGCTTTTAGCGATGGTGTATTCGCGATCGCCGCTACGCTCCTAGCACTAGAAATTCGGGTCGCCGACTTATCAAATGCCACGTCTGAACAAGTCTGGAGGGAACTCTTGCATCTCTTCCCTCATATCATCAGCTACATCACAAGTTTTATTGTGATTGGTGTAATTTGGCTGAATCATCATGCCTTATTTCATTTTATTAAACGAGTCGATCGCGTTAGTCTGACAATTAACTTATTTTTGCTAATGTGTATTGCCTATATTCCAAGCTCGACCGCAATTGTTGGCAAGTACAGCCAGTTCCCAGTCGTCGTCGGTTTTTATGGACTGTCTTTGGCGGTCACTGGGTTGGTTTATAACGTGCTTTGGTTCTATGTGCTGAATCGATACATCAAGAGTGAAAATTTAATTCAACGACATTTGATGCGTCAGGCATCGATCTGGAGTATCAGCTATCCTATTTGCTATTTTTTATCAGCATTATTGGCATTGGTGAATTCAAAGTTGAGCTTGGTTCTCTACGCTGCAATTTCTCTGTTTTATCTACTGCCTGGGGTAATCGATCAACAGTTGACTCGCTTCGATATTGAACTTGCTAGGGAAGAGGCTAGCAAATCTTGATGAAACCTCAAACCTCCTGGCTGATGGCACTCATTTGTGCCTTTGCAGTTGCCAATCTTTACTACAATCAGCCGATTCTGGCGATGATCGCCCAAAGCTTTCATGTCAGTGCTGCCGAGGTCGGCTGGATTCCCACACTCACCCAACTGGGATATGCCTCTGGTCTACTGTTATTTGTGCCCTTGGGCGATCAAGTCGAGCAACGGCGATTAATCGTCATTCATGCTTTTTGGTTACTTCCGTGACCTTATTTGCAGCGGCATTATCACCCAATCTCAATACGTTGATTCTGATAAGTTTTGCCATTGGTGCCACTACAATTGTTGCCCAAATTCTCATTCCTTTTGCGACTCAGTTAGCTCCGCCCAGTGACCAGGGCAAAATGATTGGGAATTTGATGAGTGCTCTGTTCGTCGGCATTTTGCTAGCTAGACCCATTGGTGGTTGGATCGGCGAACAGTTCAACTGGCGGGGAATTTATGGGATGGCAGGCAGTGTCATGGTGCTGTTGGCGATCGCCTCAACTCAGTTACTGCCGAAATATCAACCCAAGTCGAAGTTGAGTTATGGAGCGTTACTGCGATCGCTTTGGGAATTGGTCAAGTTCCAGCCCGCCTTACGCGAAGCCAGCTTAATTCAAGCAATGCTGTTTGGCGCATTTAGCGTATTTTGGTCAACGCTGGCATTTTTACTGACTCGCCCACCCTATTCCTATGGGAGTAAGGCGGTTGGCTTGTTTGGTCTAGTAGGCATTGCTGGAATTCTGGTAGCACCCTTATTGGGACAGATAACCGATCGGGGAACGGCGAAAACCCTCCGCTCAATCGTCGGAATGGCGATTTTGGGGCGATCGCCGCTTACTCTATCTTCTGGCAATGGGGCACGCAACTTTGGGGCTTGATTCTTGGCAGTGTTTTGTTGAACCTGAGTAGCCAAGGCGCACTGATTGCGAATCAAGTCAAAATTTACAGCCTCGATCCTAATGCCCGAAGCCGTCTTAATACCGTATTTATGGTGGCAACATTTCTCGGTGCATCGCTTGGATCGGTGGTCGGCACCTACGGTTGGAACCTGATGCAATGGACAGGAGTTTGCATGGCTGGACTCGGTTTGATCGGAGTTGCCGCAATTTGGTTTTGGCTGCCCAGAACCCAGCAAAATCAAAACTAATCAACAGTTCAAATGCTGTAATTCATTTTGCGTAACTATGAGGATAAAATCCATGACCGATCTCAAATTACTTTCTCCCGCGACTCTCGGTGCTTTAGAGCTTCCTAATCGTATGATTATGGCACCGCTGACCCGCTGCCGCGCAGATAATGGATACATCCCTCAGCCAATTAATGCAACCTACTACGCCCAAAGGGCATCGGCTGGATTAATTATTAGTGAGGCAACTCAAATCGCTCGAAATGGCATTGGCTACCCGAATACACCCGGAATCTATAATTCAGAACAAGTAGAAGGCTGGAAACAAGTTACTGATGCTGTTCATGCTCAAGGCGGTCGGATCTTCCTTCAACTCTGGCACGCTGGACGGGTTGCCCATCCCTCACTATTACCAGCAGGTGAAATTCCGATTGCTCCCAGCGCAATTGCCGCAAACTGTATGGCAGATACGGCTGAGGGACAGCAACCCCATGTTACCCCTAGAGCATTAGAATTAGCCGAAATTCCAGAAATTGTGGAACAGTTTCGACAGGGTGCAAAAAATGCGATCGCGGCTGGGTTTGACGGCGTGGAAATTCATAGTGCCAATGGCTATCTGCTCGACCAATTTCTGCAAGACAACTCAAATCAGCGATCAGATGAGTATGGAGGTTCCGTCGAAAATCGGGCGCGACTGTTATTGGAAGTTGTGCAAGCAGTGGTTGAAGTTTGGGGACAGGAAAAAGTGGGCGTTCGACTATCACCGAGCAGTGCTTTTAATGATATGCGGGACTCTAACCCAATGCCGACCTTCAGCTATGTTGCCGATGCCTTGAATTCGTTTGGGCTAGCGTATCTCCACGCGATCGAACCCCGCATTCAAGGAAATGTCACCATTGCCGAGACTGAAAAGGGTCTAGGTGCAAGGTTTTTCCGTTCTATCTTTCAAGGCTCGATCGTCACAGCAGGCGGCTATACCTGCGAAACGGGTGAAGCTGTTTTGCAAGAGGATAGTGCTGATTTTGTTGCCTACGGTCGCCTGTTCTTAGCAAATCCAGATCTACCGAAACGCTTTGCCCTTAATGCGACACTTAATCGGTACGATCGGAATACATTCTATAGCAGTGGTGAACAAGGATATACAGATTACCTCGCGATCAGGGTAATCTGTCCGTG
>JAAUPA010000317.1 GCA_012034615.1 Leptolyngbyaceae cyanobacterium CSU_1_4
TGGTTGCCTTTCTCCGTATCTTTGCCTTGCTTGACTGGAATTTTAACTGAAAAAGTGGTGCCTTGCCCGATCGCCGAATCGCACCAGATGAGTCCTTGATGTTTCTCAACCACAATTTGATAACTGATTGACATGCCCATTCCGGTGCCTTTACCGACCGGTTTTGTGGTGAAGAATGGATCAAAAATGCGCTGCTGCACTTCTTCTGCCATGCCCATGCCGTTGTCGGTAATGCAAATACTGACATGGTCAGTTTTTAAGGGCTGAGTGGTAATTTCAATGGTATTGCCGCCTAAATTGCTTTGTCCTTCTAAGGCATCTAGGGCGTTGCTTAAGATATTCATAAACACCTGATTGAGCTGTCCTGGGTAGCATTCTACTAGAGGTAAGTTGCCATAGTTTTTAATGATCTTGACTTCGGCATGGGTAGTGGTTTTGAAGCGGTGTTGCAAAATGAGTAACGTACTGTCAATGCCTTCATGAATATCGACAGGCTTAACTTCTGCCTCATCAAGGCGCGAAAAATTTCGGAGAGATAAAACAATTTGACGAACGCGATCGGCACCCATGCGCATCGAAGCAAAAACTTTGGGTAAATCTTCTGCCAAAAAATCAACATCGATCGCATCTGAATGTTCGCTGATTTGGGCGGGTGGAGTGGGAGAATATTCCTGATAAAGTTGAAGGAGTTTGAGCAAGTCTTGGGTATATTCATGGGCACAGGTGATGTTACCTGTGATGAAATTGACAGGGTTGTTGATTTCGTGGGCGACTCCAGCCACTAAGCTTCCTAGGGCAGACATTTTTTCACTCTGAATGAGTCGAAGTTGTGACTGTTGGAGTTGCTCTAAGGTGGTCGATAGGGTGGCTGTGCGCTCTAAGACTCGCTTTTCTAACAGTTCATTCGATTTTTTAAGCTGTCCTTGTTCAATTGCTTGCACCTGCCAAAGGACTGCAATCATGGCGGCGGCTAGTGCTGCGATCGCCACAGCAATCACATCCAGTGCCTGTAATTGGGATTCTAGGTTTTCGCGGGGAATGACTAGGGCGACTGACCAATCGGCTTCTTGGATAGGTAAGTAAGCCACATATTTCCAGGCTCCATCTAGAAGCAACAGCTCAATTCCTTGTTGCTGGTTCATCATGCGGCGGGCGATCGCTGCCAAGTTGCGATCGCTAGACTCTATCATTTTGGGTGTTGATCTGCCTGCTGCCAGCAGGAGCGCTGAATTAGGATGGGCGATCGCTTCTCCCATCGAATTAATGGCAAACGCATAGCTATTGTCGCCATACTGAATACTACTCACGACCTGTGCAATGCGATCGAGGCGGACTGTACTAAAAATTGCGCCACTGGGCGAGCTACTGGTGTCAAAGGTCTGCCAAATTGGGGCGGCAACTGCAATGGTCGGAATTTTGGCAGATCGACCGATGACGGGATCGCTCACGTGGGTTTGCCCTGCCATGGCTTTTTGAAAATGCAGGCGATCGCCAATATGAGTAGGATTGCCTCCAGTAATATTGCGCCATCCATCGGGCTGGGCGATTGCCATTCCATAAACATCACTAAAGCGTAAAATCTCCGCTTTCAAGTAAGGTTCGACGATCGACCAATTCATCGATTTCACAAGGGCGGTATTTGCAACCGTCTCAACATGCACCTTAAGCGCTGCGAGCCAGTGTTCGAGGTCATTTCCGCCTTGCTGAACTTCCAAGAAAGCGTTTTTCTTCAAGCTCTCCAACATCGTATTGCGAACCGCTTGGTAGCTAGAATAAGCGCCCACACTTACGAGCAGCGTCGTGCTACCGATCAACAGTCGCATCAGCAGATTGCGCTGTGATTCAAAAGATTTCTTAAAGAATTTCATAGAAGTGTCGCTTGAGATAGATCCTACTGAATGGGGCGATCTCCAGGTAAGAGGGGTTGAGTGGGGAGGTTCTCAAAAGAAATCTTCAGCCATTTTTCTTGAAGAGGCTTTAATTCACCTTGTTCTCGCTGGCTATTCAGGAAGTCGTTAAGCAAATTGAGAAGAGGTTGATTGCCCTTTTTGACTGCCCAGCCTGCATAGGATTTGCGGCTGACGCGATCGCCTAGTTCAAAATGGCGGGCTTTTCATCCACTAATACCGAAAGCGAAACAATGTTATGTAACACTGCATCTAGCTGCCCACCCAGTAAGTCTTGGTAGGCGGCTGCAAAACCTCGATATTGCTTGACCTGTCCGATCGCGCCCCCTTGCTGCTTCAGTTTGGCTTCTAGGTCAGGAACCGCAGCAAAAGAAGCTCCGCCCTGCTGGGCACCCAATGTTTTGCCCGACAGATCGCCTAGAGTTTTGATCGAATCATTGCCTTTGCGGATGATATAAGCGATCGTGGACTCGGCGATCGGCATTGTAAAATCGAGCAGTTTAGCCCGTTCATCGGTAATAACAGCCGCAGTCAGCGCCACATCATACTTGCCCTCTGCCACCCCCGGAAGAATACCTTGCCAGGGCAAAATCTCCTGACGAATCTCGAAAGGAACCACTTTTCTCAGACGCTCTAACAGCTCATGGTCAAAACCGGTAGGCTTACCATTCACCAAAAAACTCAAAGGGTGGATAATCATCCTCGGTGGCAACCAACAAATATCCCCGTTTTTTAATCTGATTGAGCAAGTCATCATTGACCCTGAGCGATGAACGGCTTTGAGACTGGTTGACACAACCATGAGCCAGCGAAGTGAGCATCACGCTCGCTCCAGCCTGAAGAAAAAAACGTCTACAAATAGGCATTGCTTTTATGAATTGGAAACTCTCTCTAAGAAGGTTCCTGATGACCGACCATTTCCCCATCTCTAGAGAAACGAGGGAGAAGTCCTTGTAGGCTCTAGGTCTTGCCCTCAGATCGCTTTAATCTCAGCCAACTTTAATCCTGGGCTCAGAAGTCCATCATCTTGTACCCCAACAATGCTTTACAGTAAAAGCGTGCGATCGCGTTCATGATGCTCTGCATCGCTGCGACCCTCGCCTTCTTGCCCGGTTCTACGCTGACCTTGGGGGCAGGTGCGGTCTTTGGAGGGGTGGAGGCTCTATTTATGCATGTCCTGATTGGCACTGCTGGGGTCGCTACCTTGGCGTTTTTAGCCGATCGCGCTGGGGCAGGGGGTGAATCTCTGAAAAGATTGAAGGCAATCGAAAATTTAAGGCGATCGATCGGGCTGTGGGTCAAGCGGGCTGCAACCCTGTGTTGCTCACCCAGCATTCACCAATTATCTAGAGGAAAAACTATGTCTCAGTCTGCCTTTCAGGGTGTCAACGTCTTGCCCATGGATGAGTATAACCAAAGCTTGATTGCTCAGGTTCATCCGCCAGGTTGGGTAAATCCGGTTCCGGCAAGCTGTTATGACTTGGTTGTGATTGGCGCAGGGACAGCAGGCTTGGTTGTGGCGGCGGGCGCAGCAGGCTTGGGGCTGGGCTTGAAGGTGGCGCTGATTGAGCGGCATTTGATGGGCGGCGATTGTCTAAATGTGGGCTGTGTTCCCTCGAAGTGCTTGATTCGATCTTCCCGGGTGGTGGCGGATATGCGGGGTTCTCTGCCGTTTGGAATTAAGCCGCCCGATCAAATTGCGATCGACTTTCCGGCAGTCATGGCGCGAATGCGGCGGATACGGGCAGACATTAGCCCTAATGATTCGGCGGCAAGATTTCAGAACATTGGAGTAGATGTGTTTTTGGGTGAGGGTCGCTTCACTGGGGATCAAAGTATTCAGGTCGGTGACCAGACCCTTCGCTTCAAAAAGGCGGCGATCGCACGGGTGCCCGTGCTTCCAGCCTCTCTATTCCTGGCATTGAGGAGGCAGGATATTTAACGAACGAAACCGTTTTTTCGTTAACCGATCGCCCTAATCGCTTAGCCGTAATTGGGGGCGGTCCCATTGGCTGCGAATTAGCCCAGACCTTTCAAAGGCTGGGGTGCGAGGTCACGCTGCTCCACAAAGGCTCTCATCTTTTGGACAAAGAAGATGCTGATGCCGCAGACATTGTGCAGCAAAATTTTATTCGTGAGGGCATTCGCTTGGTGGTGAATGCTCGGGTGATGCAAGTTGAAAAAACAGCACAGGGGAAAAGAATTACCGTTGAGTCGCAGGGAAAAGAAGACTCTATTATCGTTGATGAAATTTTAGTGGGGGCAGGGCGATCGCCCAACGTTGAAGGACTTAATTTAGAAGGAGTGGGAGTGCAGTATGACCGTAAAAAGGGCGTAGTTGTGAATGATTATTTACAAACGACCCATCCTAGAATTTATGCAGCAGGCGATGTTTGCATGGATTGGAAGTTTACCCATGCGGCGGATGCAGCAGCCCGAATTGTCATTAAAAATATGTTGTTCTCGCCGTTTGGTTTAGGTCGCTCGAGGCTGAGTAGTTTAATCATGCCTTGGGTGACTTATACTGACCCAGAAATTGCCCATGTCGGATTGTATGACCATGAAGCGCGACGGCAGGGCATTAAAACGAGTACCATCCAAATCCCCTTGAAGGAGGTCGATCGGGCGATCGCCGATGGTGAAACCGAGGGTTTCGTCAAAATTCTCTACCAAACAGGC
>JAAUPA010000318.1 GCA_012034615.1 Leptolyngbyaceae cyanobacterium CSU_1_4
AGAACACGGCATGAGCCAGTTCGTGCGCGATGCCCGCATCACCATGATCTACGAAGGCGCCAACGGCATCCAGGGTCTCGACCTCGTCGGCCGCAAACTCGGCGCCAATGGCGGCCGCGCCATCTTCGCCTTCTTCAACGAGATCGACGATTTCGTGCACAACAACGAAGACGATGCCGATCTGAAAGAATTCCTCGACGTTCTGACGTCCACGAAAGCGCAGCTGCAAGACGGCACGATGTGGATGATGCAGAACGGCATGACGAATTTCGACAATGCCGGCGCCGCGAGCCACGATTACCTCAATCTCTTCGGCATCACCGCGCTCACCTATATGTGGACGCTGCAGGCAAAGGCCGCGCTCGCCGCGAAGATTCCGACCAGCGCCGGCTGCTTGAAGGTTTCGCAAGCTCAGCCCGGCAGCCCCAGCCCTTCGTCCAGCCCCAGGTGCACGTTCATCGACTGCACCGCCGCGCCGCTGGCGCCCTTGCCCAGGTTGTCGAGGCGGGCGATCAGAAGTGCCTGGTCGGCAGCGGCAAAGACGAAGATGTCCACACGATTGGTGTCGTTGCTGGCCTGAACATCGAAGTAGCCGTCTTCCAGCGTCGCCGGGTCGGACATCGGCATGACCCGCGCAAAGCGCTCGCCGGCAGTAGCGTTGTTCGAACACCCGTTGCAACACCCGCCGCCGGTACCCGCTTTCAAATGTGCGTAGTGCAGCAGTACCTGCACCGAGAGGCCCTTGTAGAAGCTGGCGACCATCGGCAGGAAGGCGGGCCGGGTCGTCAGCCCGGTGTGCGCCATCATCTCCGGCACATGTTTGTGCGCCAGCGTCAGCGCGTAGGGCCGCGGCGAATCGAGCTTCGGGTCGCCGCCGGCTTTGTACTGGGCGATCATCTTCTTGCCGCCACCCGAGTAACCGGTCAGCGAGTTGGCGCTGATCGCTAGCTGCGGCGGCACGATGCCGGCATCCACCAACGGGCGCAGCAGCAGGATGAAGGCACTGGCGTGGCAACCGGTGGCGATGCGCTTTGTCTGCATGGCGGCACCATACCGCCAGCGTTCGCGATCACGTGGAGCAAATGGTACAAGCTCGCTGACGCCACTTGCTCGCTCCCAACTCGTGATGATGGCAACCGACGCCGCCGCGCGCAACAACTTCCAGACTCGATAAAGCCAATGACGAATTGGCGGAACGCGTTGTCGCGCTGGAAGAAGCGAATCGCAAGCTCGAATCGATCAACCGGATTCAACAGGTGGAACTCGATATGGCTAAAGTTTTAATTATTGGGGCAGGTGGGGTTGGCAATGTTGTTGCTCACAAGTGCGCTCAAGCTAAAGAAACGTTTTCCGAAATTCTTCTTGCCAGCCGAACTGAACAGAAATGTCAGGGCGATTGCTAAGGCGATCGCCCACCCCAATTTTTCCATTGCCAAAGTAGATGCAGATCAAACCAGTGAAGTCATTGCCTTGATCAAAGATTTTCAGCCTAATATTGTCATCAACGTTGCCCTGCCCTACCAAGACTTATCCATCATGGACGCTTGTTTGGCAACCGGAGTTCACTACCTCGACACCGCAAACTACGAGCCGCCCAACGAGGCAAAATTTGAGTACAAGTGGCAATGGGCATATCATGAGCGTTTTCAGCAAGCAGGAATTATGGCGGTTTTGGGCTGTGGCTTCGATCCAGGAGTCACAGGTATCTTCACAGCCCACGCGCTCAAACATTACTTTGACGAAATTCATTATTTAGACATCGTTGATTGTAATGCAGGGGATCATGGGCATCCCTTTGCCACTAACTTTAACCCTGAAATCAACATTCGAGAGATTACCCAAAAAGGTCGATATTACGAGAAAGATGACTGGGTTGAGACGGCTCCCCTTTCCATCCATCGTCCTATTGACTATCCCAAAATTGGATTGCGCGAATCCTACTTGTTGTATCACGAAGAGCTAGAGTCGCTGGTTAAGCACATACCCACCCTTAAACGCGCTCGCTTTTGGATGACTTTTTCAGAGAATTACATTACCCATTTGCAAGTATTGCAAAACGTAGGAATTACAAGCATCAAACCCATCGATTATGAGGGTCAAAAAATTGTTCCTCTACAATTTCTTAAAGCAGTTCTTCCCCAACCCGCTTCACTGGGAGAAAACTATCAAGGACAGACTTCTATTGGTTGCCATATCCAAGGCATTAAGGACGGCAAAGCTAGGACTTACTATATTTACAATAACTGTGATCATGCAGCCACTTACCGAGAAGTAGGCGCTCAAGCCATTTCCTACACCACTGGTGTTCCGGCGATGCTGGGCGCTTTGCTGATGGCGACAGGCGAATGGCAAGGGGCAGGTGTCTTTAATGTCGAACAACTCAACCCCGATCCTTTTTTGCAAAAGCTAGGCACCTATGGGTTACCGTGGCATGAGCAAGTCGATCAGTCTTATGCATTTGCCAATGATTAGGAGTAGCGACTTGAACGATTCCCAAATTCCTTCTCCCTGTTATGTCCTAGAGGAGAAAAAACTAATCCAAAATCTTGAATTGATCCGTTCTATTCAAGAAAGAGCTGAGATTACCGTAATTTTGGCGCTCAAAGGTTTTGCAATGTTTAGCGCTTTTCCCATTGTTAAACAATATTTGGCTGGAACTACTGCCAGCTCTCTATTTGAGGCAATGCTAGCCCGCGAAGAGTTTGGTGGAGAACTGCATCTTTATCTGCCAGTTTATCAAGACCATGAATTTGCACCGCTGATTTCAGGAGCAGCGCACGTAACGTTTAACTCTCTTAATCAATGGCGACAGTTTAAAGAACGAACGCTAGCAGCGCACGTTTCGCCAGGATTACGAATTAATCCAGAGTACTCACCTGTAGAGCATGAAATTTATAATCCTGCTTCTTCGTTTTCTCGCTTGGGAATTCGGGCTGAGGTGCTGGGCGATCGCCTGCCCAGTGGCATTGAGGGGTTACACTGCCACAATTTATGCGAAAGCGATTCCTATGCTTTAGCCGAAACTTTAGAGCAAATTGAAGCCCGCTTTGGTGCTCTCATCCCCAAATTAAATGGCTCAACCTGGGGGGCGGGCATCTGATGACTCGTTCAGGCTATGACATTGAGCATTTAATTAAGATCATCGCTGGCTTTAAAGCTCGTTATCCACACTTGAGAATTTATCTTGAGCCGGGTGCTGCGGTAGTTTGGGAAGCAGGCTTTTTGCGGGCACGGGTATTAGATTTGATCAAAACTTCAGGAGTGGCGATCGCCATGCTAGATGTGTCGTTTACTGCCCATATGCCCGATTGCTTGGAAATGCCTTATCAACCCAAAATCCGAGGTGCAAACGAACCTGGCGGAACCTATGTTTATCGAATGGGTGGACTGACGTGCTTGGCGGGAGATGTCATGGGCATGGGCGACTATGCCTTTTCAAAACCGCTTCAAGTAGGAGATACCATTTTGTTTGAAGATATGATGCACTACACTATGGTGAAAACTTCTATGTTCAATGGTATCCAACACCCAGCGATCGGCATCCTTCGCCAAGATGGGACTTTTGAGTTAGTTAAAACGTTTGGCTATGAGGATTATAAAAATCGATTGTCTTAATTTTTAGATCCCTCTCTTAATTCTCAGATCACTCTAAAGACTAGAAGTTCCTGTCTTGGTCAAGAGCCTCGGGAGCTAAGACCCCCGCTCTTTAGAGTGATCTTTAGATTAAAGATTGGGCAGCGTTTCTTGAGTTTGTTGTTGAACGACTTGACTCCAATCATCTTGCGTCACTGCTGCCTCTAGGTTCTCAGCTCGATCGCCCTCGCCTTCATTTACAAGCAATTCTCGGTTCAGATCACTCTCTGCCATAGCTTTGCGCAACTTCAGCTTCTTCTCATCGTAGGCTTGGCGTTCTGCCTCAGACATGGCGGCGATCGCGGCAGCACCTACAGTAGTTGCCCACAGGGAGCGGTCTGATTCATTGCCAGGTGGCACTGTGTCTAGTTCAGCAATCCAACGATTTTGGAGAGCCTCCATATCGTTGCGTTTAGGAAAGTCAAAGGGTTGCACTCGAACCAAGGCACAAATGTCTTGACCTAGCTGGGCTAGGTGTCCCCGTAGAGCAAGAGCAACATTGCGAGAGTAGCCAATGTATTGGGTTTGGCGATCGCGATTCAGCACTGAATAAACCCCAGCAATTTTGGCGGTTCCCACAGACTCACACCAATCTGTCAAAGGCACAATGACTTCTGCAGATAAGCCTGCCTTAGCCTCAGTAGGAGCTAAAGCACCATGTTCATCATCAGAGCTATAGAGAAACCCATGCAGCCCTTGATGAGCTTGAGGCACGTTTTGATGTTCGATGGGAATTAGATTGTTAGTTTCCACGATGATGTAATTTTGAATAAGAGGGAAGTTATCCTGGTTGATTGACTAAAACTCGGATCGCCCTCACCCCAACCCTCTCCCAGAGCAGGCTACCGTGTACACACAAGTTGTTGAATCTAGCCCAGCCTCTGGCGAGCCGCCCCCTAAATCCCCCATTCGGGGAGACTTTGAAGAACAAAGCTGGGGCGGAAGTCCCCC
>JAAUPA010000319.1 GCA_012034615.1 Leptolyngbyaceae cyanobacterium CSU_1_4
ATCCCCATTCTGGGACTTCCGAACCTTTCAAAGTCCCCCAGAATGGGGATTTAGGGGGCAAATTCATACGTGATTCAGCAACGCCTGAATTTTTTGGGCTGAACGTCCATTGCTTTGTAGTCTGAAGGCTCCCCAGGCATCCTATTATACCAGTATTGCTTTATACCAAAAGCTCTAGTTCACCCCACCCGGTCACCCGCTAAAATTGACAATCCCAATCTTAAATACACCGAATCAGACAATTGGGTAGCGCGATCGAAGACGTCTGGCTCACCCTATTCTGGGACTTTGTTTGACCTTAGCGCTATCCAAAAATAAACCGAGTTAGCACCTATCATCTCGCTAAAATAAATCTACATCCTGCATTCAGGAAGTTTTATATGATCACCACTGCCCCCGAACCCAAAACCGAACAGCAATACCCGATCGGCGAACAGCGCGTCGTGCTCCACGGCTTATCTTGGGATGCATATCTGCAAATTCTCAATGCATTGCCTCAGTCTCGGGGTGCGCGCTTGACTTATGACGACGGAGTTTTAGAAATTACAATGCCGTTGGAAGATCATGAGTTTTCGGGTCGGCTGATTGAATGCTTTGTTCGGACATTGGTGGAAGCCATGGGACTGCGCATGAAAACCATGGGTTCCACAACGATGAACTATCCCCATCTCAAGAAAGGAACCGAACCTGATAACGCCTACTACATTCAGAATCAACCCCTTGTCAAAGGACGAAATGTTGATTTTGCTCAAGATCCGCCGCCTGACTTGGTGGTAGAAGTCGATATTACTCAGACTGATATTGAGAAAAATAAGTTTTATGCAGCAATTGGGGTGAATGAGTTTTGGCGATTTAACGGGAGTCTGTGGCGCATTTATCAATTGCAAGAAGGTGGCTACCAAGAGGTAGAATGCAGCCCCACGTTTCCGCAAGTGCCTAAAGAAAGACTCTACGTGTTTTTGGCAGAGGCAAAGGACGATGAAATAGGGGCAATGCGATCGCTGCGAACCTGGTTTACACAACTTAGCTAAGTGATCCCAACCCCCGATGATTCAATATCATGGAGTAGAAGAAACAGGCTAAACCTAGAGGGGCATCCTCTACCGGGATGAATGTTTCTTTGATCTGTATTGATCCCACTATTGAAAACCCTTGGGCTAACTCCTATGACTTCTCTGTTGCAGCGACCGATTTTAGTAGGTGGACTAAGCTTAACGTTTAGCGTTTGGCTGCTAGATCAGTTTGTTCCAGTGGTTCCCGATTTTGCTGGGACGGCGCTGTGGATGGCGATCGCCCTGGGTTCTGGCTTTTGGGTTTTCCAAAAGCGCAGTCAAAAGATTGATCTAAAGCCCCTGACTTTTTCGGTCGATCGCCCCAAGGTTGAAAAAGCGCTAGCAGCCGTAGAAGCCCGCATCAATCAACTTGCTCAAGAAACTACCGAGTCTGAACCTGTCGTTACTTTGCGACAACAGCTTGCCCAACTAACCACTGAACTGAGCCGCCAAGAAATACGACCTGCAATCATGGGCGGCAAGTCAGTCGGCAAAACGAGCTTAGCAAAACTGCTGCCGATTAGAGCGATCGAGGGAAATGACTCCTTAGAAGAGGTGGCGGGTGCGGATGTGGTTTTGTTTCTTGCCACGGGTGATTTGACTGACTCGGAATTTCAAACGGTGCAAGGCTTGATGGCTCAGAATCATCGAGTCATTTTGGCGTTGAATAAGCAAGACCAGTATCTACCGGGCGATCGCCCGGTCATCTTGCAACAGTTCCACGAAAAAATGCGGGAAATTCTCAGCGCCGATGATATTGTGGCGATCGCGACTCAACCCGCTGCTTTCAAAGTGCGTCAGTATCAACCGGATGGTTCTGTTCAAGAGCGCTTAGAGCAACCCGCCGCCGACATTGCGCCTTTGCAAGAACGTCTAAACGAAATTTTGGCTCAGCAATCCCAATCCCTAATTTTTGCGACGAGCTACCGTCAGGCACAAGCTTTGAATGCTCAGGTGCAAGCCGAGATTAATAAAATTAGACGCGATCGCGCCCAGCCGATTGTTGAACAATATCAGTGGGTTGCCGCCGCTGCCGCGTTTGCCAATCCTGTGCCTACTCTCGACTTGCTAGCGACTGCCACGATTAATACTCAAATGGTGATGGATTTGGGCGCAGTTTACCAACAAAAGTTTTCCTTAGACCAGGCTAAAACCATAACGGCAACGTTGGCGAGCCAAATGATGAAGCTAGGGTTGGTCGAGCTTTCCACTCAGCGATCGCCCCTCTCCTCAAGAGCAACGTACTCACCTATGTGGCAGGCGGAACGCTGCAAGGATTAAGCGCCGCCCATCTGACGCAGGTTGCTGGGTTCAGCCTAGTGGAATATTTTGAAGAGCAAGTGCAGTCACTAGAGGCTGGAGCCGAAATTGGCTTTAAGCGCGAGTCATTGATTCAAAAGCTTCAAAACGTATTCCAAGAAAATCAACGGACTCTATTTTTGCAAAGCCTGGTTAGCCAGGGAATGAACCGTTTAATGCCAGCGCATTAAAGCTTATCGGGTGCGGATCATCCGTTCGCCTAGGGAATTCTGAGTTGATCCTCCATTAGCGAAAATTTCCTAGGACTGCCAATGCTCGATTTAAAACTTTTTTCTGGTCTGTTTGCGTTCGGGTGTTTGCTCATAGGCTGCGGACCAACCCCAGCTTCCAGCGCGGCACAGGCAATTGCGCCGATCGCAGCCTCCCCAATCGCAGCAGCACCCAGCCCATCGGCTAAAAGCGAACCCGCGATCGTTGCCTCTGAGCCTGAGCCAATACCTGAAACTGCAACCCTGACAGACCCTTACAACGCAGAATGGCAGAGCCTTAGAAGCCAGCCCTGCGACAACATGGACAAGAAGAAAGAAGATGTACTGTACAGAATTTGCGTTGAGAATACGGGTAGAACGGGAGGCGGGGATGCCAGGATTATTTCGGCTTCGTCGTCGTCAATGGAATCAGGAAGTGGAGTGGAATATTGGTTTGCAGAGAATGGGAAGGTGAATGCGATCGCGTTTTACCATACTGGAGAAGTTTTTATGTTCAACCCTGAGAACGGAGTTTTGGCGGTAAGTATCATTAGCCCGACAGAGGTTGAGTCTGAGTTCAACAATGAGATGCGCGATCGCTTAGAAGCTCAAGCAAGAGAGGGAGCAGCATTCATTTTTGCCGAATTTGAAGGGGAGGGCGGCTAAGCCATCTTCCCATCAGGGAGATACCTGCCTATCACCAGATGCTTCTCCAATCCATCTTTGTGAGCAAAGCTACCTTTATCGATCGCGCGTAAAACCCCTGTGCCTCGTGCCTGGGGATGTCAGCGCGGGCGATGAGGAGCATCACCTTGGAACAATGCCGCAACGCGGCGAGTGCAGAGGGGAGCGACGAATCGCCAACTCTCTAGGCAATGACTATTCATTCGGGTACAATTGCCCTCATTGCTTGAGACATGGCATCTTCCGACTTAGACCGAGTTTGTCTAGGAACCAGAGAAAGCGGTTTGTCTGTGACAGCAATCAGGAACAACGCTCCTCCCCGCAGGTCGGGATGCCCCAGAGAGGGGAAGCCCAGAAATCTAATTCTTCTCTCTACTGCAAGGCAGTCGGAGAGACAGGGCACGGTCAATTGTCCGGATGCGACCCATCCTCGGGGTGGAGTTGCAAGCCCCATCCGCTGGTCGGTGGGGTATTTGACACAAAGCACCCTTCCTAAGGGTTGTTTAAAATAATAAAAGCCCTGAGTTCTGATAAACTTCGGGGCTTTTATTTATTGAACGATATTGAACGAGCCGCAGATTTCTACTTCAGCTTTTGTTTGATAAACATTAGCATTTGCGTCATTTGCTTCTTCATTGTGTCGATTTCAACCTGCATTGCCTGAATTCGCTGCTGCATGGCAGCAATATCATCAGCACCCGCCGAAGCCACCGCCGCCGCCGCATTAGCCACCTGAGTTGCGGAAGCCACTTGAGGACGAGGCAACCTTGCCTTAACCATGGCTCCTTTGATAGCCTCAATGAGCTCCTTCTGCTCAAAAGGCTTTTCGATAAATTCAAAAAACTGGAAAGGTTCAGGAATTTTCTCAGTCACCTCTTCCCGACGACCCGACATTAAAACTAAAGGGATGCTTTGCAGCTCGGTTTGTCCTTGGATGTGCTGAAAGACTTCCCATCCGCTCATGCGGGGCAACAAAAAATCTAGCATGATGAGGTTAGGGCGCTCTTGGCGGATGCAATCGAGTCCTTCAACACCATCTTTGGCTTCCAAAACTTGGAAGTTACCCTTGGGCAACATATCCCTTACCATATTGCGAATGACCCGACTGTCATCAATAACTAGGATTTTGTGACTTGCCACGACGGACTCCTCTGACGGTGACTGACTATAAATGAAAGCGGATAACGAAAGGGCTACAGACTGCCTGATGATTGCTCGAATCTTCTTGCCTTAGGAATAGTCTCCATTTCGGCTTGAGGAAGAAGCGACTACGATATTACTATTCCCTTAGATATCCCAAATCTTGCGGCTCTCTAACTTAATTGTGAGCCTAAGATGC
>JAAUPA010000320.1 GCA_012034615.1 Leptolyngbyaceae cyanobacterium CSU_1_4
AAACCGTATTGCGGGGCATCTTGCTCGCGCAGGCAAGATGCCCGCAATACGAGATCTTTTAATTTGCTGATCACCTGAGAACCAGAAGAACCCTAGACAAGACAGTTCTAAAACAAATTACCTAAGTTCTAGATTTACATTCATTAACCTGTTTTCTGAAGTGAAACTTGAACCACAGCTCACTTCTAAGTGTGAGATTTGAATCAATTTAATACTGCTCTAGCTTAGGAGAATCGTACATGCGTCGCCCCCTCGCTCTGTTCTCTATTACGCCAATTTTATTCTTTTCTCAAATCCCTGGTTTTTCCAAAACCTCGCAGCTTGAGTCCAACCAACGATTGACCATGTATTCTAAACCCGCTGTCGTTAGAATCGTGGCAGGCTGCTTTGGTACGTATGAATACAAAGGTCGCTCTTATCCCTTTACTTCAGGTGGAATAGGGTCAGGGTATTTTGTAGACCCCAATGGTTACATTGTGACCAATGCCCATGTTGTAAATTTGGCAGAGGGAGGAGAAAAAGCTTGTAGAGAGCGGCTTTTTAATAATCTTGTCAAGCGATTAACGGGTGAAAGCGATCTGGATGAAGTATCGCAGAGTCGAAAGGAAACCATTAGGGAAAATAGCACTTTAGGGAACGACTTTGTCTTTAGAAATGACGTTTTTCTGCCCAATGGAGAGAGCTTCAAGTTCGAGGTTAAAGAACGGGGACTGCCCGTTGTAGAGCCCGATCGCAAAGACATTGGGAAAGATGTTGCAGTCGTTAAAATTGAAGTGACTAATGCCCCTGTTTTGAAGTTGGGTGACTCGACAACCGTTCAAATACAAGACCCTATTGTGGTGTTGGGTTATCCAGGCGCGGCTGATGTTACTTCTGTTCTGAGTGAGAAGTCTTTTTTAGAAGCTTCTGCACTAGATGGTAAAGTTGCCAACCCGAATAAGACTTTACAGAACGGTTCTCCTGTCTTGCAGCTTAACGTGACGGTGGCACCTGGGAGTTCGGGGGGACCGGTTTTGAACCAGCAGGGTGAAGTTGTGGGCATGATTACTTTTGGCGGGAACAGTTGGGATAGGGAAACTGGGTTTCCTTATGCCATTCCCACGAGCACCATTTTGGAATTTACCCGAAAGTCTGGGGCTGCTAATGAGGAAGGTTCTACAGGACCTCTTTATCGAGAAGGACTTGACCTGTATTGGAACCAGGACTATGAAGGTGCAAAAACAAAATTTGAGGCGGTAAAAGGACTGTTTAAGCAGCATTCGGAAGTGGATAAGCTGGTGCAAGTTTCTGAGCAGAAGATTGCTGAACGTTGGAAGAATAAGAGCTACATTCCTTTACTGGCAGGCGTGCGATCGCGTTACTTGGAATGCTGGGAGCCTACTTTATTGTTCGCCGCAGAGCTAGTCCGGCATTGGCAGGAGGCTTGACAGATGAGCAAGAATTTGTCGATCGGGCTGAGGCAATAGAGCAGCAACACAGCCGTTTTGGGCAGACAGGCATTTCTCTCAACCGAACCGTGATGAGTTCATCGCCACAGGGTAGAGATACTGTTCTGTCGGTGACAAAGGCTGTTTTGAGGTTGAGAAACCATGAGGGTCAAATTCAACAGTTTGAGCTGAAAGACTCCCAACATCGATTGGGGCGCGATCGCCAGTGGGCAGATTTTAGGGTGCCTGAAACGGGTTGGGATGTGCTCTCTAAGCGTCATGCCATTTTGCAGCGAGAGCACAATAGCTACCGCATTTATGATGGCGATGGTGCTAATTTGAGTACCAATGGCGTGCTGGTTAATGGAACGCGAGTTTCATCGGAAGGGTATTTGCTGAACAGCGAGGATGAGATTCAAATTGGTGAAGATTATAACCGAGTGACAGGCATCTTTCAGGCTGAAGATAGAAAGAGAACAGCGCCTCAATCTGGTAACAATTCTAGTTATTAAGACGGTTGTTATAGTTAAGCTATCCATGCTTGGCGATCGCCCATGTCTATGCAAGCTTCATTTTTAGGGCAGTTATTAGATCGTCGCTATCGGGTCATTAGCCCTTTAGCGGCAGGGGGGTTTGGGCAAACTTACATTGCCGAAGACACCCGTCGTCCTGGCAATCCAAAATGTGTAGTCAAACATCTCAAACCTGCCAGCAGTGACTTGAGGTTTTTAGACAACGCCAGGCGACTGTTTGCCACGGAAGCCGAAACCCTAGAAAAACTCGGAAACCACGAGCAAATTCCACGGTTACTGGCATATTTTGAAGAGAATGAAGAATTTTTTCTGGTTCAAGAACTCATCAATGGACATTCTTTAGCCAGCGAATTACAACCTGGAAAGCAGTGGATCGAGAGCCAAGTTTGTCCTTTGTTGTGGGAAGTGTTGAACGTTTTAGTCTTTGTGCATAGCAACCACGTTATCCACCGAGATATTAAACCCGAAAACCTGCTCCGCCGACATCCAGATCAGCAATTTTGTGTTGGTAGACTTTGGCACCGTTAAACAGATTCGCACCCAAATGGCATTTCAGGGACAGCCTACTGCGACCATTTCGGTTGGAACTCCGGGCTACATGCCGACAGAACAGAGCCACGGCAGACCTCGTCCCAACAGTGATATTTATGCGTTAGGGATGATTGGCATTCAGGCGGTGACTGGGCTAACGCCTATGCAATTGCCAGAGGATGGAGAAACTGGAGAACTGCTTTGGCAAGATCAGGTATCAATCAGTCGTGAACTGTCAAACATTTTAGCTCGAATGACACGGTATCACTTCAAAGACCGCTACCAATCTGCTACAGAGGTTTTGCAAGACCTAGAGAATTTAATGAGCAGTCAGGGGCTAATACCTAGCCTAAGAACGGTAGTTGCACATCCTCAATCTACAGCTATTTCTTTAAATGACGTGCCGATTTACCCGCAATTAACTACAGATTTACCGCCCACTGTTCTTTCTCAAAAGTCTGTTCATGACTCCATTGAGGATTCGATCGCTGAACCGAGTGAGAATTTAATTATTCACCCTGAATTAACGATCGTAGATCAAATTTCTTACCCTGAGTTAGACCAGATTTCTGAACCTGTGGTTGAGCAAGTTTTTGAAAAAGATATTAATACCGAAATCATTGATCTACAAACTATTTCTAAGCTTGAGTCAGAATATAACTCTCAATCTATCATTGAGCTAGATTTTCAACCCGTTAACGAAATTATTAGTGGACATCAGCAGATAGGCATAGAACCTATTGTTGAGCCAGAAGCCACACTAGAACCGAACGCTGAACCCGCTATTGAGCCAGATTTTCAGCCCGTTAACGAAGTCGTTGGCGAACATCAGCAGATAGAGCCGGAGCTTGTTGTTGAGCCAGAAAGAGCGATCGCCACTAACATTAAACCTGATTCCGAAACTCAGACTTTGGCGACGGTCAAAGCGCTCTGGCTGAGGGGCAGTGGCGCACTGCTGATTGGAATAGGGATGATCGTAGGAGGGCTTTACTTTAGCCAAAGACAAGCCTACCTAAAAACTCAAGAGGCTGTGGAGCAGATTAACGCTTTGCAAGCCGCAGGAAAATACACAGAATGTGTTCAGCAAGCCGACACCATACCTGAACAATATTCAACTTTGTATACTCAAGCTCAACAATTAATGGGCAACTGTTTGTTGACCCAAGCAAAAGCTTTGGCAAAACAACGAAAGTTTAAAGATGCGATCGCCCAAACCCGCCAAATTTCTTCCAACATGGAAGCATATCCTCGCGCCCAAACCCTTACGAACCAATGGTCTGAAGCCATTCTCAAAACTGCAACAGAGCAATATCGTCAGGGCAAGTTGGCAGAAGCAAAAGCGATCGCCCAAGCCATTCCCTTCAATGCTGCCATAGCGCCCAAAGCCGAACAAACGGTTCAACAGTGGCAAACTGAATGGCGAAAAAATGAGGAAATTCTGAAAACCGCTCAGAACTTTTTGACAGAAAGCCAGTGGCGAAAAGCGCTAGATCAGATTAGCAAAATTAGGATATTAGGGCAGCCCGTCTCAAAAAATAGTACGTATTGGAAAATGCACGTTCAAGAGATTGCCACGAAAGCCAACCGAGAACTTGAGGCGATCGCTCAAAAAGAGGCGGCTGCAAAAGCGGCTGCCCAAGCAGTTCAACAAGCTCCCGTCTCTAGCGGTAATGCTTCTAGCGACTCTGGCTCTGAAAGCTTTGGTTCTGAGAGCTTTGGTTCTGAGAGCTTTGGTTCTGAAAGTTACTCTGGTGGTTCGAGTAATGGTGCAGGTAATGGTGCAGATAACAGTCCTCCTGCTGCCGCACCGCCACCGAGTGCGCCGTCAGGGGGCAGTTCTGGCGGCGGTTGGATCGAGCGGCGGCTGTAAAGGAAGTTTTCTATGCTTTATTTCTCAACACTCTGGACAGTTTTTGTGAAAGTGATAGAAACCTGCCTTATGCCGTTAGGGGCTACGGTGTATACATAAGTCTAGACTGACTTCGTTCCAAGCTTTTTTCGCCCCCTAAATCCCCCAATTTGGGGGACTTTGAAGCACAGAAC
>JAAUPA010000034.1 GCA_012034615.1 Leptolyngbyaceae cyanobacterium CSU_1_4
CTCCGGCGTATAGCCACCCACCGCCTGTAAAACCTGTTCCACCTGACTCGTCACCTGCTGCGCCGCATTCACCCCCGCCGATACCTTCGCCAAAATCGGCTCCGCAACCTTCAACATCTCATCCAACGTCGGCACGTCCAGATTAATTCCCGTGGGCAGTCCTTCCAGTGGATTAATGCCGTTCTGCGCCGCAATATCTCGCCAGCGCCGGAAGTCTCCGAGGTGCTGTTGAGCCAGAGTAACTAAAGAATCTCCCGCATTAGTAGCAATCTGATTAGGCATAAGGTTTTTGGTTTTCTGGTTATCTGGTTATTGCTTTTTCAACGCGTTGATATTCTCTGTCGTCAGCGTGGCTCCATCCCATCTCCCCACCGTTCCCAAGCTCTTACCCTCCAAGTCAAATATCGTCACGTCTCCCGTCTTCGCATCGGTGCTGAGACGATAGCGATTCGTTCTGACGATCGACTGCAAACTCGTCTCCAAACTGCCCACATTTGCGTTCAACCACTCCTTTGCCTTCGTACTGCCATCTTGCCGTTGCCGTTCCGTTAGCTCTTGAGGAGGGCTGCCATCGGTCGGAGCTTCCGGCTCTGGAGGAATCGCCGCAACGCCCCTCTCTCCGGGTACTGGAACCTCCATCAGCGTAATGCTGAGTTGCGCCCTGGCAGGTTCACCCCCCAACCACGCCGCCTCATCCCACTTAACCCTGGTGATGACACACGGAGAAAATCGTCTCGCACCAAAGACAAAGCTGAGGATCGGCGGGTTAAATTTACTGTTCTTCAAATCGGCTTTGCGTAGCTCGTTAATGCCTTCCAGCAAAGGGCGCAAAGACTTACCCATGCAGTAAGAATCCAGATACAGGTTGGCAATCTCCAGCGTTAGCCCCGTGCTGTTGCCGAACTGCTGATCCTGCACTCGCGCCGCATAGGTATCGGATGCCGTGTATTTCGTCTCACCCGAAAAGCTGAGAACTGAAGGGTTGAGAAAAAACGTCCAGAGCCGATCGGCAGAAGCCGGATCAACGGAGTACTCAATCAAATACGCTTCAACGTGGCTTTTCTGGGCTGCGGTGAGAGCGGCGATCGCCGCCTGGTTAGGACTTGGCATGAGCTTAGGCGAGTTGCCCCTCCACATATTCCTGGAAGAAGATATCAAACATCCTCAGCAGTTCCTTTGCCTGACTCTCCGTGTCCCCGTCTCCATTGAAGTTGAGCGTTGGGGCGTAGTTGATGACGATCGACTTCCCCCCTTGCCCGCCACCACCAAGGTTCAACACCGCTGGGCTTTGCTGAGTTGCCCCGACCATTGCCTTCACAGGACTCTGATTCTGCTGGATCGCCCCCACCATCGCCCCAATCTGATTACGCGGCACAATCAACTCAGAATCATTAGCAATCACCGGACTGGCACCGCTCGGCATATTGCGAATTTCCGTAGCGAGCGCCTCAAACAACCCCCCGGATGCTGATTTGATTGTGGGCAAAAATTGCGGCAAGTTCCCCGCAAACCTCGCCCCCACCCGTTGGCTTGCCGCCGCCGCTTGAAATCTTGCCTCAACCCTTGCCGCCGTTACATCCGCCGTCGCCTGCCCAGAGGTCTGCCCGCCCGTCAGCGTTGCCCAGGTGTCGCGGATATTGTTGAACATATCCATGATCGATTCACCAATCTGGCGCACCCCTTTGAGAATGCGCTCCCGATCGCCCGTCAGAACGCCAATCACCAGATCGAATGAACCCTTGAAATACTCCCCGATCGGCGCGAAAAAGTTGGAGACGTTCGACACAATCTGATCCCAATTATCAATAATCGCCTTAGCCAATGCCCCCAGCGCAAACCCAGCGGCAACGACCAAAATAAACGGCAGTCCCACCGTCGCCGCAATGAATCCAGCAAAAACAGTCGCAGCAAACCCGGCGATCGCACTCGCCGCCGCACCCCCCAAAAAGCACCGTGGCGATCATGGCATAAGTCGAAGCATCTAGATTCGCCAGAAATGAGCCAACCCCTTGCAGGAACCCCATGATGCCTGTGCCAATGGCAGAGGCGATCGCCCCATAGTCGATCTGCCCTAGCAGCTCAGTCCCACGGGCAAGCAACCCATCCACCCCATCCGCCAACCGCTTACCAATTTCAGCAGGTGAAGGGAGTTTCAAATTGCCGATAATATCGCCAAAGTTCGCGCCGCTCCCCAGCGCCATCTTCACCAATTTCAGAGTGTCATTAAGCCTCATCACATAGCGATTAACAAACTCAACCCATCCGCCAAAAGCTGCATCGGGTCAGCCGTTAGCCCCAATGATTGCAAGATGCTGGAAACCTGCTCAAATAGCCCACCCCCACCCAGCAAATTCTTCAGCAACTTGTTGAGTGAGGTAAATGCTGACTGGGTTCCCTCCGTTTCAGGGCTGAGATCTCGCGATAGCCCAAAGATTCCGGTCTGTGGGTCGAACAAGGTGGACTTGAACGACTGCAACAAACCATCGACCGTCTCAGCCGCCCGCGTCTTGAATTCTTGTGTGACAAACTTATCCCCCGCCTGCTTGACCAATGCCACACGGGTTTTAATGTCCAAATCTTTGAGCGTCTTTGCTCCCAATGCTTTCAAGCGCTCATCCAGAAAGTTCAACACAGCCGGGTTCTGCTCAAAGATTTGAATCTGTCGCAGTTCGGCAATGCTGGCACCGCCTAGCGCCTTGCTCAACCCCAAGCCCGTGTTGCCGATGTCCACCCCTGACCCGGCTGCTAACACGCCATAGGATTCAGAGATTCCAGCCAGGACATCTTCAAACCCCTTCATGTCGCTGAGCTTGCCATCGGCACCTTTGAAGGCATCCAGGACGTTATCTTGAATGGTTCGTGCCAGGGTTGCGTAGTCCTGGGTGGCACCGGGTAGCGCTGCTGCTGACTTGGCAAGGCGGTTGTTGAGGCGATCGATAAACCCGCCTGCTTCGTCGAAGCTCTTGCCTGTCATAGCGGCAAAGGTCGAAGCCGCCGTCATGTTTTGTAATTGCAGATTGCTCGACTCGGCAATCATGCCTTGGAGCTGGGCATACCCCTGCTGCGTGATGGCGATCGCGGCTTGGGCTTTCACCATTCCAAAGGAAATCGCGTTGCTCAGCCCGCCCGCTTGCCCCTCTGCCTGCTTCGCAGAACCGCCCAAGCCACCGATCGCCCCTTGGATTTTGTTGACCACTCCAGAGGCTTTATCGATCGCTTGAATGACGAGGCTAAGAAGCTGCTGAGATGCCAAAATAGTGCAGGATCAAGAACAGTGGCAGGATGCCCCCAATAAATTAAGTCTTCGCCGCCGATCGCTGCGCCTCAACTACATCATTGTGAATTTGAAGCATCTCAAAAAACTTCGATAACGGGACACGTTCGTACTCTGCCAGTCCATTAAAACTATTGCCGTTCATGTGATAAACGGACTTAAGAAACGATTCCCTCGGCAGCCTGTACATTTGGAAAAAAGTCGTCTAAAACCTTCGCCAACGTCACCGACACAATCCCCCGCAGCTTATCCCACTGCGGCACCGTCACGCCGTTCTTATCGCCCCATTGAATGCATAACCTGACCCCAAACCGCTTCACCGCCTCCAGTCGAGTTTCAGCAGTCTTCATTTGCGTCTCAAAGAATTCTAAATCCTCATGGCTAGGGTCACGGAAAACAACGACCAATCCACCCGGCTGAAGAGTCGCAGGAATCGTAATTTTCTTAGAGAAATCAGCCAAGGTTTCAACGATCGTCCCATTCGTCAAAACCATCGTATTGTCATCATGCTCTGGCTCATTCCCAGTAGCGTTCATATCGGCATCCATCCGTTGTAACTTTGTCATGGTGATTGTGAAGCAGCTTGGGTTTATGGTCGTCAGGCGTAACTATACTCATCCGCAGAAATTCCCAACGTCAACATGGCGATGTTGTTTGATTTTTTGTCCGCCTCAAAACCCTTAAGGGAAATTGGTTTCACGCCGTAGAGAATCAACGCGGGACCGATCGGCTCAGGGTTGGGACAATATTGCACCGGAGTCACCGAAACCGTCTCATCAGTCTTCACCCCAGCGCAATAGGTTCGATACCAATCGATGAGAACCTTGTCCCGCTTGGGGTCGAAGGCTTTAGTCAGGGTCATATCCGCCAGTTCTCTAGGACCGACTAAAGTATAGGTTCGATTGCCCAAACCATCACTATATTTTGAGGTTTGAGCCTTATCGTCAATGCCCGAAAAGGTTTCCCAGTAGAAGTCTAGCCCCTTGATGATGACTAGATACTGCGTTTGTGTGATGGGTACGGTTTGTGCCATAGTTCAGGGCGCTAGGAGAGATGGAAGGAATCGCGGGACAGTCGCAGGATGCCCTATAACGCCGCTAACCCCTGAGTCACGATTTGCACCTGATCGATCGCCACTCGCGTCACACCAATCAGAATCCGCTCGGCAGTCGGGGCGGTCGCCACATAAACATCCACTCGCACAATGCCATTCTCCAAATCCAGCGCTGGGTTGTTGGAACGATCGCAAATCACGCGAAACGCATCCTCTGGCTGCGCCCCAAAGAGCGCCCCCCCATCCCAAAGCTGATAACAAATTGCCTCAGCCGTTTGACGGAGCCGCATGAACAGAACGCCCTGCCCATCGACCGCGCTAAACACCTCGGTCTGGAATGCTTCTCGCAGCGTCCCAATCAGCACATTGAGAATCACCCGCGTGTTAATAAAGCGGTAATAAGGATTGCTGCTGCGCGTCCGTGCGCCATACACCAGCACCCCCTGATTCGGAAAATAGCGAATCAAATTAATGCCCAACGGATTCGATACTGCCTGCTGTGCCTTCCCGATTCGCACCGCCACATCGCTTACGCCCTTCACCGGGTATTGCCCGCCCGCTGGAGGCTGTTGGAATCCCTGATCCCGATAACGCCGAATGGCAATCCCAGCGATCGCCGCTGAGGGAGGCACCAAAGTTCCTTGCAGATTTCTCACATAGGGATAGAAGTAGGACGAATGCCCCCTCGCCGTCGTGTAGAGCAGCCCCTCCACATTGGCTCTATCCACCGAGCTAATCAAACTCGGCGCACCCGCATCAATGAGAGTTTTCCAGTCAAACCCTTCCGTCGAGCAATGGTTTTCCAGCGCCACACCCACATTCACCCGATCGGACTGTTCAACCAAGGTGGCAAACGCTTCTGGCGCGATAATAAACCCTTGACTATCAAAGTCCGGGTCAAAGCTGCGCTGAATGGCAGTAATAAACTGCTGAGCCAACGGCGCAACAGGAGACGGCGTAGAGCTAGTGGTAGAACCTGCTGGCGCGATCGGACTGCTGAGAGCCAACAATGCGCCAGTCTTCGCCGTGATCTTAAAGCTGGTAGCCGTGATGTCTGAAACATTCACCAGCGTTCCAACCGTCAAATGATTCTTAACAGCGCTTGCTAATGCTGCCACGATCGCCGTCAACGTCTGCCCCCCCGTAGAGGCATAGCTGACCGCCGTACTATTAATCGTGATTCCCCAGGTTCCATTCGCGGGAGTTGCCAGGTTAATCGTGTGTGACCAGTAAGCTGCTGTGAGCGATGAGCCACCTGGTGCAACGAGGGTGTCGATGGTAAAGCTGGCGTTCATCACCAAAGTCTCTAACCGGATCAACCCGTTGGTTCCAGCGATCGCCTTCACCGTGCCATTGACCGTTGCATTATTGTTAACCGCATTCACCAAACCCTGAACAATATCAGCCTGTGTACCACCTGCCAACGCAGCAAAAGAACAATCGCTGCCATTGATCGGAACGGTATACACCCCCGTCACCGCCACACCCACCTGAATATCAATCCGCCCCGGCGCACCCGCCCGCACAAAGAACGCGACCCCATTGGGATTATTAGCGAAGTAGAGCGCCATTGCATCCAGGCTCGGAGACAACCCAAATTGGTTGGTTAAATCATCTGTACTAATGACTTGCTTCGGCGTGTTGAAGTCGCCCTGTGCCCCCGTTCCCACGATGTACACCCGATCGTGGGTGGCAAGTCCGGCAGGAATTAAACCAGCCGTTGATTCGCTGATGTGGACACCAGGCGTGTTGATAATGTTGGTGTTGAGGGTAACGGGCATAGCGATTCCTGCCATTGATCAGTTCCCTGGCAGGATGCCCGAAATCCGTCACGCTGTCGGATTTGCTTCTAACCGAATTTCCCGATCGAGTTCAGCACTTTCTATCTCAGGTAATCTACCCACGGGTAATCGCCAAACCCCACTGCGAATCTCAACCACATCAAACGGATCACCCCCCCCGATCGGCAGCGGTGCATACAAATCCGTCACGCCCTCAATCAGGGTTAACGGCAAGAGAAACGTCTGGCTGTAATACCAACTCCCCTCGTCCAAATCGGTAAACCCTTCCGACACGGGATACATCCCCTGCGATGCCCCCATGAGCGGAATGAACCCCAGCAGCCCAAATCGAATTTGATCCAGCAACGTGTACGCCCCGGTATGAGTTCTCAGGTTCTTGACCTGAATGCTCAGCTCAAACTCTGCCAACTGCTCCATCGTCAGCGGGGTTCTGTTCGTCACGCGAAACGATGACTTCTTGTACCCCACCAACACTTTCCCAGAGGAACTGGGTTTACCCAAATCCTTGGGGGCATCGGGGAAAGACTCCAGCCGGACGTTCCTGCGCTGCAAAATCGTCTCAAGCCTTTTGGTAATAGCATCTTCAATTTCTGCCAGCATCAGCCGTTCCCGCTCCAACCGCTGAGGTAGTCGTAAGACAGGACAGCTTCGATAGTGGATAACTGCGCGATCGCGCCTGATGCTTCCAGCGCACCCCCACAATCAGCGCATTGTATTGGTTTAACGCTACCGATTTCATCACCACAGTTTGAGCCACCTCTCCCACAGGTCTACCTGCAAAGTGAGCTTCCATCGCCAGATTAGGCGCATCACTCGGATCACCTGAATCCAGGAACGCCTTAGCCTCTTGCTCCTTCCGTAACCACGTCACCATTTCACGTTCCGAATAGCCCTGAGTAGCGCGTTCTAGCAGGTGGGAGGCATGGCTGGCAACCTCTGCCTGTCTGATGGCGATCGCCTCCGGCAAGCCCAGGGGAGCTTCCAGAGCGATCGAGATAAAGGGAGGTGCAAACCCCACCCCATTCCAAGTCCAACCCACATCACAGGTCACATCCCCAGACAGTTCCACCCGATCGTGGTGCGGATACGCCGCTTCCAAGAACGTCTCATCCGCCACCAAAATATTTTCAACGATACCGTCTTGAATTAATGCCCATCTCATTAGTTAACCTCCTGTATTTCCAAAAAACCATTGCCGCCATTGCCACCACCGCCCGAATTGAATCCGTTCATGGATGCACCGCCACCGCCACCGCCACCGCCATCAACACCGTCACCGCCATTTCCTCCAGCGCCTGTACCGCTCCCACCGCCGCTCCCACCATTCCCTGCTACACCAGCAAAAGGACTGGTTGCATTAGCACCGTCGCCACCACCGCTAGCGCCGCCGCTGGGTCCGTTGCCGCTCCTTTGTGCCAACGAGCCACGCCCACCCGCGCCCCCAGCACGGCTGGTATTGGTAGTATCCAGTCCACCACCACCACCACCACCGCCTGCTGAAAAGCTAGAAGCACCTCCAGCAGAGCCGTTGACGTTGCTACCCACCCCACCTGCTCCGCCTGGTAGACCCGCCAAGCTCACACCGCCCCCTGCTGTTGTTCCCGTCCTTCCACCGCTCCCAGCGCCACCACCACCTGCAAATAGAATCTGCTGCCCACTTCCTTGAATGGAGACAGTAGTATTTCCTCCGGCTGCCCCTTGGCTGCCACTGGTACTATCTGCCGTCACGGGCGCACCCCCTATGCCGCCCGCTCCGATGCTAATGATTAGAACGGTTCCAGATCCGCCTAAATCTGCTACCAGATAGTTTTTTTCTGTGATGTTCCCCCCAGCGCCGCCGCCGCCGCCATAGCGATTGCTGCCTATCCCATCCCTTCTACCACTGCCAGCCCCTCCACCTGCCCCGCGTCCCAGAAAGCGGATACGCTGCATCCCTTCTGGAATTGTCCAGGTTGTGCTGGTGGAAAATTTTACGGTAGCTAAGCCCAATTGCTTAGAAGGAAGATTTGCCATTATTCAAGCGTGGTGTAGGACGCATCGACTTTATCGGTTGTGTCGAGGTTGAACCCGGCATTGCTGGCGCTCCAGGTCACGGTTTTGCCGCTGACGCTCATAGGTGCCGAGCCACCGCCGAGGGTGGAATATTCTAAGCCATTGATAATCAGCACAAGGTTGTAAGCCTGGTCTGGAGTCTTAGCCAGGACTGGAACTGTGTTCTGAGTGGCGATCGTCAGGCGTTCTCTAAACAGCTTCGAGCCACCCCCCCCCACTGCCGAATCCTGGTTAATGTTGCGCGTGCCGATCGCAATAATGGCATCGCTAGGCAAGCGGTTGAAGTCAAAGCGGTAGTTAAACTCCACATCGATCGTTGCGGCACTTGCAAAGCTATGAGCAGTTTCTGTGCCTGTATCGGGCAATGTGAGAAAGCTAAGTGTGTAAATTCCACCAGCTTCGCTCAGGCGAGCAAAGATTTCCTCGCCATTGAGCGCTAAAATTTTGTCTTTGCTGGTTGATAAAGCAATCTCACAGCGGTTGCTAGGAGCGAGGGTGATTATCCCAACCTTGTTGGAGCCGCCTACCACTTGGGTGGGTACAGCGACCCCGCCATCACCAGCGGTTGAGAGAGCCGTGGCGATCGCCGTGGAAATATCAGCGCTGCTGCCACTGACTGAAATCCCGGTCAGTCGAATGGGAGCCGAGAGAAATTTAATAATCTGCTTAGACGGAGTAGTGACCATAGTTCCTAGGAATAAAAGATTTCGAGTTCGTCTTCCGGCTGCAACTGGATTTCTCCAACCCAGCTCAGCAGATTGCCGTTGATGGCGTAATCGCGGCTATGGGTTGCCTTACTGCCATTGAGGAAAAGCTGGGAGAGATGGGGTCTGGCGGGTGTCGTAGACAGCGTGAACAGGGTTTGCCCAAGGGTGGCGATCGTCAATCCCTCAATGATTTGAGCGGGGTTGACGATCGGCAGAACGGTTGCCGAGCCAATCTCCAGCACCAACTGTCCATTCCCCAGCAGGGTAATTTCGCTCATAGGGTTGCCTCCGGTGTCACCATCGCGCCCCCTTGCAGCAAGCGAATCGCCTCATTTTGAGCATCCACTAACTCCAGATCCCACAGGTGAGAGCCGACGGGCAATACTTCAAACCGCTTCTGTTCAAACTGTTTAGGCACCTCCCATTTTTTGCAGGTGGGCAGTAGCAAGGTCGTCGCGGCGGTCGGCAGCATCCAAATGACTTGGCTGGTGGGCAGATCAATGGAGCAAACGAAAGTCGCAGTCAGGATGCCTAACTGCGATCGCACCTGTGCCCTGGCGGTATAGCCGTTCAGGTCAAGGGGTTGCCCGTTGGATTGAATCTTCACCCCATGACTGAACTTTGCACCTTGTTCAATCAGCAGGTTGTACCACTGCGCTGCCATACCTACCCCAACTGTTCGGCTATAGGATGCCTAATAGCTGCGCAAAGAATCTGAGGTAAAAACCCGATCGCCCGAATACCAACGCGGCTGAATCGAATTGGTGCCGTCACCACCGCCTGTATTCATCGCAATGGGCAGTTTCACCCGACCATTAACTAGATCCTTAAAGAAGGCGATCGCATCTTCATAGCGTTGCCGCACGTCGTCTCTAGGGCGGTTGCGATCGAGACGGTAGCGGGCAATGTCACAGCATTTATTTCGCAGAATCAGCGGTACAGACGATAAAGGCAGCGTGTATCCCGCTGCCTGGAGGTAGCCGTCGGCTTCGGCATCCGCGTCGTCTAATGCTCGGTTAAGAATTTTTTCCTCAACCTGTTCCATGTCTGAGTCTTCGAGGTTGGTAAGGGCGATCGCTCATCCAACCCAAAAGCGGTAACGAAATCATCCTTAGTGGCGTAAGACATGGGAGCATTTGGAGGTTTTTGTCATAGACCGTCACGTGGTTGCTGCGTCGGATTTAGCGTCAGGCTTATCTTTAGCTTTAGCCGCAGGCTTTTCTTCTTTAGCTTTAGCCGCAGGCTTTTCTTCTTCTGCAATTGGCTCTAGAACGCCAGAGGCGATCGCCGCACTTGCATCCGCCTCGGATAGCTCTAAAACTTCACCCTCCTGTGAGAAAGTTGCTTCAGGAGTTTGAAAAGGCGGGAGCAAAAGTTTGTATTGTGGCATGGGTTGTTCTCGCTAAGGATCACGAATTAAGCAGCATCTCGGATGAGATAGCCGTGGGTGATTAGACCTGCATCATTCACCCCAGAGTTGACGACCTGGCGATCGAAGTCGAGCTTGTAGACCGTCGCGCCCCGATCGTTGTCATAATAAGGGCTGTACATCAGCGGATTGCCTTCAAAGCTGTAGGTGTAGCCATACGCCGGAGTCATCACGTCGATGGCACCGCTAGGACGGAAGGGAATGAGCAAACCTTCTGATACATCGTCAGTGGGCAACGCCGCAGGATTAGTATAAGCCATGACCATGTGGTTGCCGAAGACCTTGGTACGGGCACCGCCAACCTTGACGATCGCATCACAAACCGCCACCTTACGGAAGCCATACATCTGCGCCAACGCCATCAGCGTGAGCTGTGGGCGGATGCCTGGGTTTGTTCCAACAGCAGTAAAAGTCCGAGCATACTTATTAGCAAGAGCGCTAAAGACCCGCCGCCCAATCACCGACACATTCGGCTCTACGCCAATTTGGTCAGCACAGCTATCTTTGCCCGTGCGGATAATCAGGTCTGGATCGACGTTGGCATCACCAAAGCGGTTGCCCGCTGATAAGGTAATGCGATTCGTTGCCGCATAGTTCGCCACGGTTGTTGCCTTCACTGCCCCTTCAATCTCATGGCGCAATCCAGCGCGAGTCATGAGTGAATTAGAGGCGAGATTGCCCCAGTTAATTCTGAGGTTTTCCATTTCTTTGCGGCGCTTGTCGGGGACACGGTAGGAAAGACCTTTCGTGTTCAGCTTGAAGGGCTTGCCTTCATAGCCTGACTGGATTTCAGGGTAGGGCGTATCATCACCGCGATCGTCTGAAACATCGTCATACATCGAATCATCGAACTGTAAAACCGTGCCACCGTAGGTTGCCACCTCATCTAAGGGATAAAGCAACCGCATCACATAAGAGGGCTGTACAAAGCCTTGCGCCAAGTTAGTCAGGGCGATGTTTACCCCTGCTCTGGCTCCAGTAATTGAAATATCGATGGGCATTGCTTAATTTCTCCTTGCTGCGTTCTGACCTACGTTCTGACCTGCGTTTTGACTAACTATGAACTCAAACTCTGACTTAGCTCTGAATGGGGAAGACTTCGATTGTTTGCCCCGCGCCTGTGGCGGTGCTTCCCGGCATTAGCCGCGCTGCCACCACGCTGCCCGTCGTCCAGGGAATGAACCGCCCCTGAGCATCGGTTTTAAGACGGGTTTCGGTGCCGTCAATCAGCGCTCCCGACTCCGCCATCGCCGTCGCACCTGCGATCGCCCGCACTGCTTCACCCAGGACTGCCCGATGGTCAGCGATCGCCATAATTGCCACGCCGTTCCCACCGCCGTCGCCAGCTTGCTGAGCATTCCAGCCGATCGCCCGTCCCTTCTCAATCGTTCCTTGTGCCACAACGCTTAGAACGATGGTTGCTTGTTGTGTTCCTGGCATAGTGCCTTTGCCCCTTTAAAGAAAAGTGATTAACCCCAATCCAAACCCTAGAACGTGTGTCCTAACGCCGTTAGCGCCTCGGCATAACTGACGTTGTGCTGCTGCTGATATGCCCTGGCTTGACGATCGACCTCAACCGATTCCCGATCGACATCAGCAGGTAGTGCCGTCTGCGGTTCCTGGTAGTTTGTGGGTGCAGGTTGCACCGATCGCCCATAGCTGACCTGCTTAGGTAGACGCGCCAATAAGCCCTTGAAATACTCCAGAGAGGATTGCTGACTGCCTTCAGAGAAGGACAGTTCGCCTTCGCTATCCAGCGAGGTCATGAACTCCACCAGGTCATCTTTTTGGGCAAGTCCTGGGGTAAGTTGACCGCTTTCGTAAAGCGGAGTCAGTAACTCGCTGTATTCCACCTGGCGTTCACGCTTGGCGATCGCCTGCTCCCGCTGCTCTAATCCTTGTTCCCGTTCGGCAAAATCGGTATCACTCATGAGTTTGTTACTTGGTGTCATGCTTTCTAACTGCATCACCCGTTTTTGCAAATCATCCATCTGCCAATCCGGGCGACCCACTTCTTGCTGCATGATGCCCAGCAAATCACCAGGGACAATTTTGTCAGCCGTTTCCAGGTCATACGTCTCAATCAGCCAATCCCGCACCTTTGCCCAAAGCTGAGCCGATACGTTATTGATGTATTCCGAGAAGTCTTCTGAGATTTTGGTATCAACGGTCATAGTGCCTTCCTCTAGTTCTCCGAACTCTATTTCTGCCAAGCTCAACGGTGCCATGCCTTTAATGGCGGGGGGCGATTTTCCCAACCCTGCAATGTGCCGCAAGCTGAGGCTGCCAGGTGTGGGGTTATTGGGCGAGTCGCGCAAATAAACCGATGATGAAACGGACAATAGTTTGCCGCCGCGCACCCATTGCACAAATTCAGGCGCAATCTTGTCGAAGACTGCCTTGAGCCGATCGCCCACCACTCGTAACTTTTTGGGCGCACCGAAGGCGAATTCAGAATTAATCAGTTCACCATCACTCATCCCTTGAGTGTCATGGCTAATAATCAGCGGAGCCTTAAAGTTTGCCGGATTGTAGCTGCCAGCAATTTCCTTTAAGTCCTCACGGCTGAACGGCAGAGTAACACCGTTGGCGCTGGTATGGGTGCCAGTACGAAGAATTTCAATTTCTTTAGTTTCAGCGGTCATGGTACATCAACTGACAACGCGGTCAGGATGCCCAATGGCTATTCCTGCGATCGTAAAAAGTCCATGATAATTTGCCCCATCTCCCGCTCATTCTCGGCAGTCACACCCAGGAACGGACGAGCAGGGAGGTTGGCACTGCGAGCTTTACCGCCCCACTGATGAATGTTGCCGTAAATGACGTTAGTGCCAATGCTGACCCGATCGCTCTCCGCCCTATACACAATGCTTTTCCGCAACCGCCCCCGAAGCTGCAAAATCTTGGTAATCTTCCCCGTTCGTTGCTTCCACTTCAGATAATCAGGGTCAAGCTTTTTCCAAGGGTTGCCCTCCGGATCATGCTCCCCTCGGAAGTTCTCATCCGTCTCAAACACCATGTATTCTCCGATCTGCTTCATAGCAGGTCGCAGGTTGGTGAGGTTGCCCCTCATCCGTTTTAGGGCAGCCTGAACCGCCGCATCGTCAACCGTTACCGTGATTTCAGCCATCTGCCCAAGTCCGTGACCAATTAGAAATATCTAGCCCTTCAAACGTGACGGGTAGCAGTTGGGGCTTACCTTCACGAAAGTCTTCAATCAGTTTTGCCACACCCCGCGATCGCTCATGTCCTAGTAAAAGTTCATGCAATTCATCGGGCATTGAATTCTGCAACACAAACCGATATTCCTGGTCTGCTTGGAGATGTAATTCCAATGCAGAGTCCCCCACATCGCGGATGCCCAGCACCGTCAGCGGAAAACTGACCAATCTTTTCAACTCAGGGGAATCAGGAAGAAGAGCCATGATCAAGCCTCACAAATCTACCGTTCCAGTATGCAAAGAAGTCTTGGGGTGCAACGCTGTAGCGCGTTCCTTTGCCAGTAGAACGATGGTCAGAACTCAAGCCCCAAGGATCTCGAATGCGAATATTCTTACCATCATATCCGTCCACCACCACCCAATGCCGAAGGCTAGATTGAGGTCTTTCAAACTGGATTGCTACTGCATTGCCAGGTGTCGTTAATTTCAGCAGATTTTTTGAATTCGGGAATTCCCAGTTTTCTTGCCAAGATTCAGATGACAGTTTACTCAGGGCAAGTTTTACCTCTCCAGGGGTCAGAAACTCACTTCCCGCAGCGGCAGCAATATCATCATGACTGGCTTCAACCCCGATGCCCCTAAGCAGCATTTGCCCACACGCCACACCACAAGAGATATCCGATCGCTGCTGTGGAACGGTTGCATCTTCCACCTCATTGATCGCAATCGGCAACTTTCCAAAAATTGACCCTCCGGTTGGCGGCGCTGACTGAGATGCCAACCAGTCAGCATAAGTCCTGGCTTGCCCTGGCAATGAACTCCGACATTTCCTAGTCCGGCTAATGCAAGACGAACCACAAGACCAACCTTTCTTGCAGTTGGGGGCACGTTTTTGGGGTGCCGCAAAATCTGCCGTCGATCGCTGCTGAATCGCCTCCCGTGCCTGCCGACGTAATGGCTCAGGCAACCGAGCCAACGATCGATTCAACACACTTTGCCGCTGCTCAGGCTTAGAAGTCCCCGCCGCATGAACAAAACCCGGATCAACGATCGGCTGTCCATTCAACGCCGGAATCTGCTGCCGTTCCCCGGTCAGCTTGTCCTCGATCGTCAAAGTCTCGGTCGGTGCATCCTCCACCTTCCGCCCTCGCCGCTCCAGGTCACGCTGCGACAGCGCAAACACACCACACTTGCAGCCATAGCCACAAGGCGGATAGCCCCCCGCATCCCAGAACACGCTATCCCCCCGAAACACCTTGCCATCCAGCGCCAAATGCACCGCACGCGGCACCCGACTATCCCGATGCCGCCACAGCCAATAAGGGCGCGCCGTCGCCACCTCTGGATCGCGCATTTGCTTGAATCGCCCCGCCGCATACGCGCCCCGGAGGTTCTGCATATAGATCAACTCCATCCTCCATCCGCCCCATTTACCCTCACTCCCTGGCGGCGGTTGCCATCCGGCTTTTGCCGCCGCGATGTCAAAGTCCTGGGTGAACTCTTCCAGGGTGGTTCCGTCCTCAAGCGCCTTGACGATCGCCCCATACACATCATTCAGCAGGTCGGCTTTGGCAATGCCCGCTACGGTAAACGCCCAATCCTGCGCCTCGTCGATGATTTCGGTATAGCTGGAAGTGGGCAGAGGTAGCTTTTGCTTGAAGAAGGCGATCGCCTCAGCAAACGGTAAATTGACCCAAGTTGCTTCTGGCAAGGGTTAGCCCTCCACGCCGCTGACCGCTGTGATGCTGCGGGTCCAGTCGTCGCCGTCGCGGGTGATGGTGAACGCGAAGGTGCGATCGCCCTCGGGTCTGCGATCAATAAACTGCCCTTCGTAGGCTTCGGTTTCCAGGTTGTAGAGCCAGTTGTTCTCTTCACTGGGCGCTGGCTTAAATTCGTCAACGCCGTCCTTATAGCCCTTCTCCCCACTGGAGAGCATATACCTTAGCAGTGCCGGAGCTAGCTTATCCATCTGCGCTGGAGTCGCGCTTTCCGGTAATTCTTCCGCGAAGTTGAGGGATTCTAGTTCTTCTGTCAACTGCAAGGCAATGTCAGTTTCAACGCGGGTTTGGGCTGTGGTCAAACCTTCAGGAATTTCTGAGAACAGGGTGGCAAGCGTCATAGTTTTTCCAGGATGTTGATAGATCCAAAGGTGTGCGCCATTAGCTCATAGAGCGGTACAGCGTGCAAATCTTCAGATGTGAAATTGTCGGTGTAGGCGCGGGCGACTACTGGCGCGTCACTCCCTTGCTCTTTACCCACCAACACTAGAGTGATGCCCTCCACCTCCCCGATCGCTCGAATTTCAGCATTGGCAAGGAAGTCAACATCGGGAAAGCGATCGCGGTTACGGATTGGCATAGAGTTTGTCCAGAATGGCTTTAAGTTCATCTTCATCAAGATAGGTTCCCACCTGAAACCCCATCTCTATGGCAATCGCTTCGGAACGCTCACAGTCTATGAAAAACCGCTGGTCTTTTTCATGCAACTTGTCGAATGTATTTGCTTGTACGAGGCGATCGATGAACTGTTGTTCTGCTGTCCCCTCGTCATCATTGCTAAAAGTCTGCTCCCAAAGGGGACTTTGCTTAATGGTCGAAGCTCGGCGGCATAAGTCGGCGTGCATCAGGCAGCTCCTGTTTTCTTAGCTTGGCTATAGGGTAATTCATCCTGTTGAATCACCACCTTAGAGCGGTTCAGCAGATTCATAAAAGTTTTAGCCTCATAGCTCAGGTTTAATGCCACAGCGTCATACCCTCGCACAACAGCAAAGCGCCCAGCATCCCCAGCAACGACGTTCAATGCTTGCTTGAGTCCTCTATCAAAAGCTTTAATGTCCTTTTGACTCGAACCAGAACTGCTCATTCGGGTTTTTTCGGCTCTGCCCCAAGCCTCCATATTTCGCACAACATCTCTTGAGTCAGCACTAACCTGACTCTGAACGCCGATCTTGCCATCCTTGGGCAGCGCCATCCGAAACGTTACACCCATCGGCGTAATGTAGCTGTGCTTGACAACATCAGCCCAAGCCCTCTTAGCATCTTTCTTTTCAGTGGCTAACGTATGTCCCTGAAAACTCGGTGTTGATCCGACGTTACTAACGGTTCCGGCATGACCCACATAGGTGCCATTGCCGTACATTCCTTTACCCACAAAGTAATCCCCGGTTTGAAACTGTTTGAGGTATTCCAGGCGATCGCGCACACCTGCTTGTACCCCTCGCACCATCAGCGTTCCACCATCCTTCCAAGTGTTAGTCACGTCCTGTTGCGAACCTACTTGAGGTAAGCCGTCATACCCCGCATCTCGGAAGAGTACTTTCAGATAGCGATCGCGTTCTCCAACCGCCATTGGGATGGTCTGAGAATCCCGGTGGATGTCATCGGCGATTTGGATCACGGTTTTATAGTCTCCCTGAGCTAATGCGTTGTTGAGGCGACTGACCCGATTAACCCGATCGCCCTGCTGAGGCGGCGTGATCAGATCATCCATATCCTGCGGCGATAGCTTTTTACCATCGACATACAGATCAACCTGATTATTTTTGGCAAACTGAGCAACGGTTGCAGTCGGGCGATCGTTCACTCCTTTGGGCGCAAAGTGAATTTCAGCGATATCAGCAGGCTTCACTTTTCCATGAATTTGCGCTTCTACATAGGCATTTCCTGTAACTGCCAATGGAGAGAGCAAGTCATCAACGGTCTTAGCTTTGGCGGCAGCTCGCAACTGTCCACCGTCTGCTGAGTTGTTTTTGTAGTAGGACGGGTAATGAGCGGGTAGCTTGTCTTTGTCGTAACCATGACGAGTAGAACTCACCAATGATGCGGCATTCGGAGGGGGAGGAGTGCCGTCGTTTTTAACCTGAGAAGCAATGCCAGATTTGAATGAGTCAGATCCAGTGAACGTGGTTCGCTCCTTGACTTCAGGCTTAAGCTTTGAGGGTAATTGAACCATAAGCCCTCGCCACGTCTGAATGGGAATTGCCGCCCAGGTCCTTGCTGCCCAAATAGCCATAGATGGGGCGATCGCCCGCTGCCGTCGTCTTTTCGTCATAGCCCAGAACCTTGGCTTCTGTGCGGCTCCGAGCTTTTTGGTAGCTCCCTTTGAGATAGGGGATCTGATGGGAATCTACGCCTAACTCGGCGGAGGTGCGGAAACGATCGCCCAAAATCTTCTCTAACGTGTCGCTGCTGCCTACACGAATAAACACATCCGTGTTATCCAGAACCCGTTTCACATTGTTTTCTGCATCACTGACTAACTTTGCCCCAAACCGATCCACCAAGTCTTGGCGCTTGCGGCTCAGTTCAGCATCATTGGTTTTGATTGAGCCAGTGGGCTGAGGTGTGATCGTGGGCTGAGTCGCCACAGGCACTGCTGATTTTTGGGTGGGGGTGCGTTTGGCTTTGGCGGGTTTTGTGGTCGGTGCTGGCGCTGGTGCAGCACCGATCGCCGCACTTCCTTGCATTGCCATCCACTGAGCATAGGTACTGGCTTGTCCAGGCAATGGACTGCCACAAATCCGGCTTGTCGCAATGCAGGCGTAGCCACAGGAGTAACCTTTCTTGCACTGTTTGAGTTTCTTGGCACCGCTGGCGGGTTTGCTCTTGGCTGCAAACTCCACAGACGCAAAATCCGTCACGCTGTCGGATTTGCCTTCCTCGATCACCTCATAGCGTCCGCCAAGCTCTGCGATCGCCATCGCCTCTCCCATCATCCCAGCCATGCCCGCATCGGGCATTTCGCTGTAGAGGTCGAACAGGCTGTCCCGGAAGGATTCTAGAGAGGGCGATCGACCCATCAGGGCTTTGACCTGAGTTAGCCAGTCCTCGATGACGGATTGGGACTGCTGGAGCGATTGAGTAGTGAGGCGATCGGGAGTATCGGGTTCAGGTTCTTCTGCTATTTCAGCTAAATCGATCGGCTCAACAGGACGCAGGTTCCCCGTCGCCACCATGAACGCCACTTCATCCAACACCCTTCCCTTGGCTTCTGTCGTCAAGCTCATGACTTCCCTCCTACCAATTTGGGCAACTCTGTAGTGATTTCCTTGTACAGGTCATCCTGAACCTTCTTGGCACTTTCCCCCGCCACAATGCGGTCAGCCGCTCGGTTCAGCGCCGCACTGACCGGGCTGGAGAGGTTCTTCAATTGGTCGAAGATGCCCAGCGTCAAAGCCGCCTCTCGGCTCAGCTTCTGCGAAGTCTGCACATCGATGACATTGCCCGCCCGCTCCAAATCCTCAGCCGCCTTCGACTTGCCGACGGTGCCGAATAGCTTCTTCTCACGGGATAGCCGCTGCCGCGTCACTGCTGCCAGCGTTGCCCGCTCCATCGCGTTATCCTGCACCGTCTGGCTCGAACCAAACAGATCAAACTGAGTTTCCGTTCGCTGGCTTGCCGATCGCACCGAATCAGCCAGTTCTCTCACCACCTCATTGGTGATGTTGCGGCGTTTCTTCGCCTGCTGGTCGATGAGATTGACCAGCGATCGCTGTTGCTGATGGTCTAGCCCACTGTCGCCAATAATGGTGGCGCGTTCCACAGGCATCTCACCATCAATCACCCGTCGAAACAACGAATCCTCCAGCTTCGAGAGCGCAATGCCATCCTGAGCGATTTTCTCGCGCATGGGGATGCCCTTGGCTTCAATATCTTCCTTGGTTAGCCCCGTGTCCTTAAAGAACTTTGCCGCATCGATCGGGGTTCCACGACCTTCGGCAATGTTGGTCAGTGCCCCGACCGACCGCGCTTCTACTGCATCCTTCACGTCGAGGTAGCGCACCGTTACCTTCTCCGCCCCCAGACGGTTTGCCAGCGCCAAGCGGTTGTGCCCATTGACCACATAGGTTTTCCCATCTGCCGGGTCAATCCAAACCTGAACTGTGCCCGCCAAATTTGGATCATACTTCCGCACCCCAGAGAGGCTGCCGACTTCGCCCGTTTTGGTATGTTCGCCCAATACCTTGTATTGGAAGCGTTTGGGGTCTACCTGGATATCAGAGGGGCTGATTTCTGCGACTGTGCCGGGTTTGGGAGGGGGAGGGGCGATCGTTGCCTTCAATTGCGCCTCTAGCTCAGCTACCCGCTTCGCCAAAAAGTCGCTATACGCCTTAGCCTGGGCATTAAGTTCAGAGATACATTTCTTCGATCGGGCAATGCAGGTGTCGCCGCAGGAATAGCCCTTCTCACAAACCCGTTTTTTCTTAGCCGTCTTACCCGGAACCCCTCGGTAGTCCAGTGGTTCGGATAAATCAGTGCTTAAGAGGTCTTGAATATTCGGTGCATCATCCGGGTTGGGTTGCTTTGGCTCCGGTGGCTCAAACTCCACGCCGTAGGTATCGACGAGATACTTCTCGGTGAGCGATCGCCCGCTCATCGTGACGATCGTGTTATCCCGCGTTGCCCGCGCCGCCAGGTCTTCTTTCTGCAGCAGCTCAGGGAACTTACGCCAAACCTTCGGCGGCGTAGCATCCGGCAGATTGAACTGACAAATCCACCGCACCAACGTCCGGTTGATCATTTCGCAAAGCAGATCAGCATCCGCCTTAGCGATCTCAATCCGCACCTCATTGCCCACCTGGTCACGGGCACGACTGCCGCCGCTGCCCTGCTGATCCGTGCTGCCCGTCTCCCCCAGAACTGCTTTAGAAATCTCGCTATTGCAGAAGCTCACCAATTCCTGATAGGTGTTGACCGTGCCGCTGCGCTGCGCCTCCAAAAAATCGATCGCCACAGTATCAGGAATGACGATGCCAGAGTCTGTGGCGATCGCCTGCAACATCTGCATCAACGTGTCCTTCTCAGCATCTGTCGCATTGCGCGGATGTTTACCCACCGCCGTCGGCGAAGCCCATTTGTCAGAAAAGGTTAACCAAAACTTGACCGCATTCCGCTTGAAGAAATTGGGATAAAACAACCGCGTTCCCAACCCCAAGCCATGTGGGTCAGGGCTTAAGCCGCCGCTGTTGAAACGGTGGATCAAAAACTTCTTAGCAGGTAACGCTTCACCCGTGAAGGATTGGGCAGGAGTCAGCAGCCGCAGCTTATACATCCGATCGCCCGGAGTGAAGCTAAACCGCCGAATATCACAATCCTGAATCTCCAAGGGAAATGTTTCTTTTCCATCCTGACCCCAAATAATCTCCCCCACCGAAAAGCCATACAGCACCGCCTTCATCATGTCGAGGCAAGTTTGGTCAAAACCACCCGCCAGCGAAATTGAAGCCTCGTCCTCCTCTTCCTCGAACCGATGCGCCAAGTTCGCCAGATGGTAGCGCACCATATCCGCCGCTTTTTTGTCGATGGCACGATCGCTCGCTGCCACCACCTCCCACTCTCGCCCAATCACCGCCATATAGCGCTTTTGCAGCACCGCATAGGCATGGGGGTCACGGGCAATATTCTCGTAAATGTCGTAGGAACGTAGCCAGCCGCCCCCATGCGTCAGCAGCGTCTCGTCGCGTGGGTCAATTCGCCCAAACCCATAGCTGGGATGAACCACATCGTTGACGATGCGAACGTACTGCGTTTTATGTTCCTTGCTAAGAGCCAATGGGAGCCAGGGCAAACATCAGAACCATGATGCCCTTGCGGTGCAGCGCTTCCCGGTCGAACGGAACTCGATCGCCGTATGGGATTCCAGCACCGAATAACAGCCGCTGCTCGCATCCACCGGATCTTTAATCTTGCCATCGGGAAAAGCGTGCATCCACTTCAGGTAATTGGCGTTCCAATGCCCCCGCAGCAGCTTCACATTCCCCCGCTTGGCATCCGAAGCCATCGGCTTAGCACGGGTCACCTTATCCCCCAACGGCTTCACCGCCTCAGCGTCAAACCCTTCCAGCAGGTTCATCAACTGATACTCATCCCGCTTACCCGCCGAGCCACCCTCCAACTCCCACCGCACCAGACACAAGCGCCCATCCGCGATCGCCGTCTCCAAAATCAAATCATTCGCCTCAGCAGGTCCCAACTGCTCCGCAATCACATCCAGCACATAGTAAACCTCACCCACCCGCCGCATGAGAACCCCCGAAGTCAGGCAAGCATCCCGCCTCACATCCGCCTCAGTCGCCGCCAAATCCCAGAATCGGCACTCAGCACCGCCATCAGGAACCGTCTCGACAAGCTCAAACCAATCCTGATTAAAGACTTTGCCCGCCCACGCCTGGAACGGCTCACAGTCCAGCTCCTCCGTCGCCGCAATGCCGTAATCCAGATAAAGCTGCTTGCGCCATTCAAACTCCCCTTCCAGCGTCCAGGGCGTTCCCTGAATCAGACAAATGCGCTGATACAAGCCATCTCGCAGCGCATCATCCAGGGTGATTTTGTGATGGGAGTAGTTGAGATTGCCCGCCTTACACGCTTCGATCAGTTCGTTGAAATGGTTGTCCACACCGTTATGAGTAGACCAAATGGCGACCTTGCCGCCCCACATCAAAATAGCGATCGCCGCCTTCAGCAATTCCGCCAAATCATCATGAAACGCCGCCTCATCAATGGCGATTCTGCCTTTCTTCGCTCGCAGGTTTGCCGGACGGCTGGAGAGTGCCGTCACGTTATAGCCACTGGCAAACCGCACCCGGTAGATGAGAATATCCTTCTCCTCATCCTCAAACACATCCTCCTCCACCGCCCCCGACACCAGCCCATAAGCCTTCGCCCAGAACGCCACATCCTTGATGTACGCCTCCGCCATCTCCTTGTTAAAGCCGATATACCAGGTATCCATCCCATCCGTCATCGCCGCCTGCAACGCCGCATCCGCCGCATCAGCCCAACTCAGCCCCACCCGCCGCGACTTCTCAGCGATTTTCACCCGACTCTGATCCGCCATCCATCGCGCCTGGTAAGGGAGCAGGACTGGGGGGCTGGATGCCCAGAATATGCGCTCTAATTCTTGCTGCTGTGTCCTCAGAGAGTCCAGGTCGGATTGTCCGGGATTCGACATCTGGGAGAACTCCCGCAATCGCTTCTGTAATACCTTTTCGAGCGTTGCCAATTTCATCGACTGACCTCTGAACCAACCACTGCGGAATCACCCCACAATCTGCCAACACCTTGATCGCCTCAATCAAGTCAACAGGCTTGCCCAACACCCTTTCGATCGCCCACCGAGGAACGCCGACGGTCACGCGCCGAGTCACCTTCTTCGACGAAGTTAATCCTTCTTCGTTAATTCGCTCCTCCTCCACGGTGTAGACCCGCTCCATGCGTCCATAGAGGTAATCCGCCAGCGCCCTCTGTGCCTGCCTCACTAATGCTTCAGGGCAAGTATTTCGATACTCAACTTTTGCCGCCTTTACTTGGTCGGAAAAGTCGGGATAACGGTTGAGCCATTCATAAAACGTGTCCCGACTAATTGCCCCCGCCTCCCAACCAGGGCGATCGCCCCAGTCTCACGAATGGCATCTAAAATATTTGCAACAGTCTCCGGCGCGTACTTGGACTTTGCCATTGGCTTAATGGAATCCTGAATTAAAAATTAGACCTATGCCCAAACACGCTTCGACACCAACCGGAGAACTTGCATTAATCCTAGGGTTCGCAGTTCGAGACAAAAATGCTACATTACTCCAGCAATCCCTACGGGAATTAGGACTGGCTTGCTCAGAAGCCCAAGCAAAATGGGCGATCGCCCAAGCCAAAGCCGACATGACCGCCGCCCAAAAAGATTGGCTAGAAGCCCACCTCCGGCAGCTCTACCACGATCCAGAAAATCAGCGCAAGCTTCCTGTGTACAGCTACCTGTGGCAAGCGAAAGAAAGTTTATCATTAGATGCCGAGATGCATACACGCACCACGACACCGGAAAAAGAACGGTTCCTGGCGATCGCCAGAGACGAAGGCATCAGCTCCAGTGAACTGCTCCGAGACATTGTGCGAACTTATCTTGCGGAACGTAGCTGTACACAGCAACCTGGGAACAATTGACGGGAACTTTTACCCCGCCAATTCATGCTTGCCACCCTGCCTGCGAGAAAAACTGCTGTTGATGAGTTAGTCGCCAATAATCTCAAGCTAGTCTACAAATTTGCCCACGCCTACAGTCGCAAAAGTTTAGAAGCCTACGAAGACATTGAAGGGGCAGGCATGATGGGATTAGTCAAAGCCGCAAAGCGCTACGATCCTGCCACAGGCTACAGATTCAGCAGCATTGCCGTTCCCTGGATACGCGGCGAAATTCTCCACTATCTGCGCAGTCGAGGCGGTGTTCCCCGCGTTCCCCGCGTCTGGCAAGATACCTACATGAAAGGCTATGGCTTATCTGATGCCGATGCTGCCGCCAAAGTGGGGATTACGCTAGAAGCCTGGCAGGAAATAAAACAAGCTTGCTCGTGCTGGATGGTTGATTGGCATCCCAAGTATGAGAAGAGTTGGGAGCCGGAAGTAATGCCCGAAGAATCGACCGAATTAGATCAAGCGAAACAAGCGCTGCAACAATGGCTGACAGCCTTGAGCGAAACCGATCGCCAGTTGATCACCAGCGTCTACTTCAAGGGCAAAGGACGTACCAAAAAAGTGCGACCGCGCATTCAAGCCGTCGTTGAAACCTTCAGTTTTTCTTAAGCGCAGAGAAATCAGCCAATTCCAATGCTAGAAACATTTACAGGCTAGCTATTGAGTCGGAATCATCATGAATAAAGCAGAATTGGTCGATCGGATTGCAGAGAAGTCCGGCGCGTCGAAAAAGGATTCAGACGCAATCCTCAGCGCCGCGATCGCCTCCATTATGGAAACAGTTGCAAGCGGCACCAAAGTCACGCTCGTAGGCTTCGGCAGCTTCGAGCCGAAACCTCGCCAGCAGCGCGAAGGACGCAATCCCAAAACTGGCGAATCCATGACGATTCCCGCTACTACCGTTCCCGCCTTTTCTGCAGGCAAACAGTTCAAAGAACTGGTAGCAGCTTAGCAAGTCTTGTCTCTCCGAATAAATACACTGCGGTAGTGCCCCATTCTTGGGGCATTTTTTACGACACTATGAACGATTAAGCTTCATCTACACAGGAAACAGCACTGGAACAACTGGCGGCTCAGATGCGGCGAAGTGTGGCAATCGCCCAAACTCATAATGAATCCTAATTTTCTGATGGGAACACTAGGCACAAACTCTCACCAGTGCCTAGTTGTGCGAACCACTCTGATTGCAGTCGAGCCGTCAAATCCTAACCTGGCTATTAGCCCGCCCAAGTCGATATCGGACTGGGGTATGGCGATCGCCATTTTGGTGTTCGTCAGCAAAGAACTGCTCGCCATTTGGAAGCGTAAAGATGAAGCCGAGAGCAAGTTAACCGAGTCCCTGATTCAAGACCTGCGAGCCAAAGAGAAAGGATTTGTCCAAGAGCAGGGGGATGTCCTCAAGGAAATCTTTCTTCTTCAGAAGAAATTTCTAGAAGAAATCAAGACCCTCAGCAAGGCTGCTGCTGCATTAAATACGGGCTATCAGATCAGTTTGACGCAGATGCAGCGGGAAACTGCTGTGGTGGTAGTCGAAGTGAGGCAGAGCCATCAGCAGATTTTGGAGCATTTGAGCGCGATCGAAACCCAGTTGCGGGCACTTCATCGACGGCTAGACGAGGATCAAGGCGAGAAATCCTATCTTAACCAACCGCGATAAAACCACTGGATCGGTTGCAGTTATAGGGCTTTTTGGGGGGAGATTGGGGGAATTAAAAGAACGACCAAGTCTGTAAAGCTTGTCTAATAAAGCTTTAAAGCTTTTAAGCTACAGATTGCTAATCTGTTGATGCCTTTAGGGGTATCCGAGGGTTCGAATCCCTCCCTCTCCGTTTTTACATTAATTAAGCAACCTCAGTTTCCATGTTGGGAGCCGGTTCGTGCTCAACCACAAACACGTTGCAATATAAATTGGCAATGACTTGTTTGCCTTGCTGGGTCAACTCTAAATAGCGCAACCCATCTTTGACATAGGGATAGACTCCATTCCAATAAAATTTAGGATAGTTTTGCCGTAAGTCTCCTGGATGACGGTAGCCCAGTGCTTTGCTCACTCCTGTTTCTTCAAACTCGTAATAGAGTGCTCCAATTTTTTTGAGATAGCGAGGGTCGCTGAGCTGCCCAATTAAATCAGAGGCGCGAATTAAGCCTGGAAAGTTGACGGTGTCTTGATGATCTTGGGCGCTGGGCACGGGGAAGCGGGTCAGTTCAATATTTCGCTTAACTAGTTCTGCATCAATGAGGGTGTGGCGACCAAACCGTTCTTCAACAAACAGTTTGGCGCGGTCTACATGATAAGGCGTTAGGCTGGCATCTGAAGAGCCGGGGGGAAGGCTGACGCGCTTGTCGCCATGTCCTGTTGCATACCAGCCATCACCATCGGTCTGACAAACTCCTTTAACGTAACCAATGTCATGACAAACGAGCGCTACGATAAAATGCAGCCAGTCTTCGCAAGATACGCCGCCTTCTCGAATGTGCTTGCCTCGCAAAATTTCTTGCCCTACTAAGGTCACTAGAATTGTATGTTCGACGTTGTGATAGAGGGCATCGCTGTTGGCGATATTTTCCAGAGCCATCGACCCTACCCAGCCGATGATATCTTCATAGTCGTGCTTCCACCCTCCATAGGTGCGGCGATATCCGTCTTTTAGCTTGTGAACAAAGTCGTTGATTAGAAGTTCGGTGGCGCTAAACATCGGTATTTTTAGAGGGTGAATTGTGGGGTAAAAGGCAATTAGGGCGATGAGATGCCGCTGTAGAATTCTCACTTCAACCAGAGTTCCCAGGGATGAGGATGGATGCTCAAGTGGGGGCGATCGCTTTTTTGTCGGCGGTTAGGTCAGGGATTATGAGGAATCAATGTTAGCAGGGTGAGTAAATGCGCTATGCTAAGGATCGCAAGTTGCGGGTGTAGTTCAGTGGTAGAACGTCAGCTTCCCAAGCTGAATGTCGTGGGTTCGAGTCCCATCACCCGCTTTGATGATTTTAAACCATCCTCTAGGGTAAATAGTGTGAGGAGCCTTGTAGGAGCTGAAGGAAGGATTTAGAGGCTATCCCAATCAATATCATTGAGTGCGATTAAATATTCGGTGTCGTCATCGACCTGAACAGTAATTTTCTTTCTGGTGCTGGTATCCAGCGCAAACATAATCTTTCCTGCGTTATCCCTGTTAGCTTTTGCAATGGCAACGTCTGTCTGGGTTTTGAACTCTACCAACGACTCAAAAGTGACGCTGTACTGCTTTGCTAGCAATATTTGATGAACGATCGTCTCTTTACTAATGTTAATTCCCGCAGAATTTGGAACTTTAGAATCATCTCCATCCAAAAAGTTTTTGAGCAGGCTGAGAAAATCTGTTCTCATCATTCGTTTCACAGTTCCTGATCCGAACTCGAGGGTGACTTTGCTCATTCTGGAGAAGTCAATGCTGAAAGAAACGGGCAAGCTAGGGAAGTTGGCGACATCAATTTTCAGGGCGTTATTTTTGTCAACTTCAATTTGGAAATTAGGGGGAAAAGTCTCTTCCCGAATGATTTCTACTTCAGGTTTAATGCCAAGTGCTGCCCGGTTTATTTCGATCGCATTAAGAATAATTTGAGCGTCGCCAAGGATGTTGGGTTCGGGAAAGTTTTTTCCAAAAAGCCCTGTTGCACCCAAGAACCTGTCCTGATGATCACGAGCTACTGATCCAATTAAGCTTCTTCCTCCTGCGGGGCTGTCTGCATTGCGAGGGAGGATGAGAAACCACATTTTGCCAAATCCAGGAACCCGCGACCAGTAGAAATCTGAGGATGCCATGAGTGAAAGTCCTATTTATTTTGAGTGTTTTGCATGAATGTTTGGGGCGATCGTCTTCCCGTTCAATGTGTAAAGTTCTTGCTCTGAATTAGGGCGTTGCTGAATCACGTATGAAGTTGCCCCCTAAATTCCCCATTCTGGGGGACTTTGAAAGGTTCGGAAGT
>JAAUPA010000035.1 GCA_012034615.1 Leptolyngbyaceae cyanobacterium CSU_1_4
CCAAGCTCCGGTTTACGAAGGTTCAGTCGAACTTGCCGCCCAAGCCGGATCACCCCCTAGCGGATCAGCCGCTGACAGACAGACTACTTCCCTTCAGCAAGCCCAGCCCAACATTTCTCCGCCCAGTCTCATCGCCGACATTCCAACTGATGTTCTGACTAGCCCTCGCTTGCTTGATCCAGTCATTCAGCGGCTTCAATCCCAGCTTACCTACCGATCGCTGGTAGAGAACCTGACTCTGACTCAAGAGGACGGACGAATTTTAGTTCGTTATCAAGATGCTGATCCGCAACGGGTAGAGGCAGTGCTGTCTGAACTGGCTCAGTCTTATGTCAGCTACGGGAAAGAATGCCAGGGCAGCGCCTGTAGAGGGGTGAAGTTTGTTGAGGGTCAGATTCCTTTGTCACAAGCTCGCCTTCAGAAACTTAGAACTGATATTGAGCAGCTTCATCAACAGTATGGAGTGGACAATTTACAAGTCCAGCTCAAGCTGTTAGGAACTCGTACAGCCGATGTAGCAAAACAAGAAGCTCAGCTTCAAGGAAAACTAGCGGAGGCTCAACAGGTTTATACTCAGTTGTCGCAACGGCTGGCGCTGAAGCCTACTGATGCACCTCAGGGAGGTGCGGGTCAGGCATTGGCTAAGGCGAATCAGACATTGGCTAACCCATCGGCAGCCAAGCAGCCGTCGGCAGAAATTCCGAATCAACTGCTGAGCCAAGACTCGCGATATCGCATGTTGCTGACCCAATTTCAAACTTTAGATCAACAGTTAGGAAAGCAGTTCGCTCACTTAGGGGGAGGCGATCGCAATGATATTCAAGCCATCCAGGCTCAACATCAACGGGTGACTATTCAGCTTTTGCAACAGGTTCAGTCTCTCTTGTCGCAGTATTTGGCTAATCCGGCGGCAAATACCCAAAATCCTATTTTTCAAAATGCGGTGAGTTTGCAGTTTTTGCAGCAGTCACTTTTAACGCTGAACTCCATTCAAATGATGCAGGCACGGCAGGCAACCTTGGCGCTGGCAAAACAAAACTTAGAGCAGCAGCGATCGCAATGATTAGCCTGCTGGGGCAGTATGACCAACTCCGACAAAAGCTAGATTTGGAAACCAATGTGTTACAGCGACATTTTAACCACTTGGAGGCATTGCAAAAGCAAGCTCAGCCAGATGTTGAGCTTCAAGTAACTGCGCCGCCTGATGTGATGCGCGATCGCTTAGGACAGCCGGTTGCTACGGTTCCCAACCTGCAAAGGAATCTGGGAATTGGAGCTATTTTGGGTGCACTGCTAGGAATTGGCGTTTTAGCCGCCACAGAGCGACGAAAAGTTCAACCCACTGAACCCGCTGAGTTTGGCAATATGCCTGTAGATGCTTTAATGAACCGAGCCAAGGAATTGGCAGACATGCAGTTACAAGCACAGTTTGCACGAGCCGCATAACGATTGAATCCAGCGGCAGCGAGTGACTTTGGCATCCACACCAACTCTCTTGATTCTGCCGCTGCAACGATTATCTCTAGAACGGTTTGTGATCTGTTGCGTCTTCGAGCCTGTGCCCTTAGATCCATATCAGTCAAGCAGAGCTTGTTACACTAGGTCATGAAGGCTGACTTGGACATCTTTTCATGAGCCGTACGATCGTCTGGTTTCGGCGAGATTTGCGAGTGTCTGATCATGCGCCCCTGTACCGAGCTGCCTTAAGGGGAGCGATTATTCCCGTGTTTGTGTTCGATCGCGCTTTGTTGCACCACCCCGAAACGGCTCCGGCTCGGGTCGCTTTCATGTTGAGTTGCTTACATCATCTTGATCAAGATTTACGACAGCAGGGTGGACGCTTAGTTTTACGCTACGGTGACCCGGTCGAAATTCTGCCCCAGTTAATTCGTGAAACCCAAGCAGATGGCATCTATGCGTACATAGATTATGAACGGATTTATGGACGGGTGCGCGATGCTCGCTTGAACCAAGCATTAATAGAACAGGGAATGAAAATTCGCTGGTTTGAGGCGATCGCCAGTACCCCAGATTTACTTCCTTATCCGGCATATCGTGATCTTTGGTTTAAAGATATGCGAACAGAGCTAGTTCCAACTCCCAGCCAAATTTCTGTCCCTCCAGAAGTAAGCAGCGAACCCTTGCCTGACTTGGCAAAGTTAGGATTAATTGCCGATACAAAAGTGATACCAATGGGTGGTACTTCCGCCGCGCGATGTTTGCTGAATGAATTTTTGCAGAAAAGGTCGATCGCTATTATTGGCAGCTTTCCTATCCGGGGGCCGAGGCAACCACGGGGCTAAGCCCTTATCTTAAATTTGGGGCAATTTCCATTCGGGAATGTTTTCAGACGACTGAGCAGTATCCCTTGACCAATGCCAAGGCAGAACGGAGTCGGCAGCAGTTACTTTCGAGGCTGCGATGGGGCAGCGGTTTTGCTCAGCGGTTTCGCTACTTGCCTCAGTTGGAAGTGCGATCGCTCTACACAATTTTTGACCAAGATGGCTGGGAGTTTGACGAAGCCCTTTATCAAGCTTGGCAGCAAGGACAAACAGGCTTTCCCATAATTGATGCGGCGGCTCGATGTTTACAGGCAACGGGCGGTTGGCAGCAGCTTAATTTTCGCGTTCGGGCAATGTACTCTAGCTTTTTGAGCAACCTGCTGAGGATGGATTGGCGATATGGAGCGCTGCATTTTATGCGACATCTGTTGGATGGCGATTGTCCAATTGATCATTATCAGTGGGCAATGCAGTCTGGTGTAACCCATTGTGTCGATAAAACTTGGACTAGAATTTATAACCCAGAACAAACAGCGGTCGATCGCTGTGATCCAGAAGGTCTATTTATTAAGCGCTGGGTTCCTGAATTAGCTCATTTAAGCCCCGAAGATCTGGGGCTTCCTCCTTCTTTACTTCTGAAGGATTATCCCTCTCCTATCCTTAATTACAAACAGGCGCGTCAGCGCCGCGTCAAACAATTAGAACACCAGCGTCAACTATTTTTGCATCAACAAAATGTGGTTCCCTACTTGGCTCGATTACCTAAGTTGCTAACGCCTTTTGGTGCCGAAAGGTTTGCTAGCGAAGTAGGCTGGGCAAAGGCTGAAAGCCCTCAGCTTTTTCCACCCCCGCTCAATTTAGATGATTTAGATCTGGAACAATCCCATGCTCTACGAACTTGGTTTGTGGCACATATCAATATCAAACCTCATAAACCTCGACAGTCTAAAAAAAAGGCTCTAAAGTCTGATGATTTTGTGCAGTTAGATCTTTTATCTTGATGAGTAAGAAGGCTTTTTAGAAAGCAGTTGATCTTCCAAACCCTCAAAAAATAGGAATTGCTATGGACTCCTACACCCCCGTTAGCTGCGATTTTCAAGATGAACTAGAGGCGATCGCCACTCTGCGCCAAACCTGCCGAATTGTTTATCGGAGCGAAGAAAATTCTACTCGCGAAGTTGAAGGGCGAATTGTAGATATTTATGCCGCCAACCATGCTGACTATGTGAAGTTGGAGGATGACACCGTTATCCGACTGGATCAAATTATCTCTATTTGCAACTAAACTATTCGCAACTAAAATTTTTGTGCCGAAAGAACTTAGGAGGAAGCTATGCATTCCTGTTTAAGAGACGACAAGACTTGAAATTTTGATGGCTCAGGCGGGATTTGAACCTGCGACCTTGGGCTTATGAGTCCCCTGCTCTAACCAACTGAGCTACTGAGCCAAATACACTATCGCTAACAAATATCGACCTTAATTAAGGTATCACATCAGTGTAGCGATCGCCACACTCGAATCCAATTGAATCTTTGAAATGAACTGGCATTGAACCAAAAATTAATTCAATGCCAGTCAGGCTGTTTCTATTTCTGCGGCAAATAAGCGATCGGATCAACCGAGCCGCCGTTTGCTGCCGAATGCACTTCAAAGTGCAAGTGAGGACCAGTACTGTATCCCGTGCTGCCCATCTCAGCAATCTGTTCGCCTTGCTTAACTTTTTGCCCTGCTTGCACAAGGCTTTTATTCAAGTGTGCATAGCGAGTTAAACTGCCATCTGGATGACGGACTTCTATCAAGTTGCCATAGCCTCCAGAGTTCCACTCAGAATACTCAACCACTCCATCTGCAGCAGCAAAAATTGGCGTACCCACGTCTGCCGCAATATCAATACCCGCATGCATTCTGCCCAGCGCCAGCCGTAGCCAGAAGTGAGGAGACCTTTCGCAGGCCAGAGGTAGCCATTAAAAGAGGGTGCACCTTCAGGCAAGAAGCTATCTTCGCCTTGAAGAGGGGGTAGCTCAGGCGAGACCATGCGCCCCGTCACAGGTTGGAGCAGAGGGGCATAACTCTCCGCTCCAGCCGGAGCAGCCGCAACGAGCTGGGGGGCTGGGGCAGATGCCTGGGGTTTTCAGCCGCCGGAACTTGAAGGGGAATAACCTGCGATCGGGCGGTTCGTCTTTGGGGTTGGTCAGTCTGAACGGTATTGAGCCCGCCTGGATTGAATTGTGTGCTAACTGAGGGAGTTGGCAAGTTCGACGCGGCAACCTGTACTGCTTCAGGAACCGGGATGCTAGGGGCTGGGGTAGCAGCACGATGCCGCTCTCTCAAAATTTTAATTTCAGAAAGTAGAGTCTCAACATGAGGATCAAGCCCTGAGGTTGAAGGAGCAGCCACGCTGCCGCCGATTCCTGGGCTAGATTGAATCACTGAGGCTGGATTGGCTAGTGCTGGGTTTGCTAGAGCCGTAGCTGTAGGAGGCACAACGCTTAGACGGGCTGAAGCTTGCTGCTGAGAAGGGGCAGCCTGAGAAGCAACTTGACGAGCGCGGGGCGCAGGCGCAGTAGCCATGACTTGAGTTGCCGGAACTCTTAATATCTGTCCAACAAAGATAAAGTTCGGGTCGCTAATGCGATTAGCTTGAACTAGGGTCGAGGGAGAAATGTTGTGAGCGTTAGCGATCCGAGCGACCGTATCGCCCAAGTTGACTTGGTACGAAACCATTTCCGGCTTAGGGTTGGCTGCGACCTGTTGAACGTTGGAACGTCGAGGTAACTGATCTACAACCCGAACAGGAGCAGAGACGGTTGGAACTGAGGCAGCGCTGGGAACCTGTGTGATTAGACCTGTTGCCGTAGGAGGAACGGTCAACGCCTGATTGTTGCGTAGCCAGTCTGGATCAGAGGAGTTGCTAGAAACTTGTTGACTTGAGCCACTATTGAAAAGCGTCACAGGAGTCGTCGCGTTACTAGACTGAGTTTGGTATTCTCTGAGGTATGAAGGCTTAGAGGCGATCGCAGACGACTGAGGAATCGTCACCTCATCGGAGGAAGGAACTTCAGCTTTAGCAGATTGATCCTTGGTTTTGAGCTTTGCTAAAGCTTGACGCAGCTTTTCTTGCTGCTGTCGAAGCCGATTGAGGCTCATATCGCGTTGGGCTTGGGCAACGTCAACCTGTAATGTCTCAGCTCTAGGACTAGTCGAAGGAGTCGCCAGCGAGAGACTATCTAAGTTTGCCGATGCCACCCGTTGGGGGGAGCGAAGAGTAGAAAATTCAACTGATTGTTGCTCTTCAGTAGCATTAACTTCACCCGCACCCGTTGGAATTCTAAGGGTTTGTCCTACTCTGACGATGTCACTGGGTTTGAGCGCGTTGGCAACCGCGATCGCTTCTACACTAACTTGATATCGCCGAGCCAATTGCCAAAGTGTTTGACCCTTAGTTACCACATGCTCAGTCATCAGGGCTGCGGGTGCAGCAGATGCTAAGGGAACCGGTGAAAGTGTTGCAGCGTCAGTAGGTGTGGGTTCGGCTGCCGTTGCTCCTTCGTTTTGACGAGGAATGAGCAGGCTAGAAGCACCCATGGAAAGTGCTAACCCAATCATGGCAGCGGAGGTGCGTTTTTTGCGCTTCACTCCGTTAACCGTCTGATCTAGCCGTTCTACCGAACCTTCAACTTGACTTGGAGAGTATTCAACAGGCTTGACCCTCTGCAGATGTGCTCGCTTCAAAGAAAAAACCTCCTAAATGAGCAGCGTTTAACTGTGTTTGCAATCTGTACTTCGTTCTCATGCCTTCCGTGATTCAAGTCACAATGATGGTGAGACGTGAATCATAGAGATAAAAGCATTCCCTAGGTAAGATTACCTCTGTCTTTTGACTTAGACAAGCTTACACCAGTTGCCAAAAAATTCAACACTTGGCTATGGGAAACAAGCTAAAAACATTAAACTTAGGTCGCCCTAACGGTTCTACTCTTCCATTTGGCAGAGTAAACTTGTCTACAACGGCACAGTCTACACTACTACTATTTGAATGGCATCCAAGTAATACCTACATCTAGGTTATTTCTTTATAGAAAGACATTATAAAAAGCCGACTTTTAGGACTTTCTACTAGGCTCTAAAAAGTCTTAAAAACCTTGTACAGCAGAGGTTATAGGTTAAATAAAAACTTTCAGTTTTTAAGATGTCTTAAATTATATTTTCATGTTAACTTTAGCTTGAAAACCCCAATTACTTATCCCAATTAGCTCCTTGAAGACAGTTGATTTTACGGATGACGGACTGTTTTTGAGGGCAGGAAAAGATTAATTAGAGAACATGCCAAACAGCGGTAAAAGATCCTCTAAGAGGGGGTCAAACTTTCATTTAATGAGCAGATACTGGGTATATGAATTTCTTATGAAAAACTATTGCGATTTGTAGTATAGAAGACTGCAAAGCTGTGTTTTTACTTAAAAGAACCCAAGCTGCTTGAACGAGATTGAAGACGATTCCAATCTGATCGTTTGGGATGGGGAATCAGATTTATATATCGATATCAAGCATTAAAAGGACTACAGGTCGAGGCACTAATTCTAGAAAGGCTAAAAGAATAGCTAGAAATTATGTCAAAGAATTTTTTCTATTGACATCTACCTAAAGACAGAGTTTGAATTCTATGAAAAGTAACCCAACTGCCGACGAGCTTCAAAAAGCCCAATGGCAACGCTTACCGAAAGGTTAAGGCTGCGAACATGGATCTGGGTCATGGGAATGCGAACGGTTTGATGGCAAGCTGCTAAAATTTCGGCGGGCAGTCCTTTCGTTTCACAACCAAAGAGGAGCCAATCATGATGCTGATACTGAAGCTCTACATGGTTATATTTACCTGAAGTGCTAAATCCAATCCAACGTCCGGGTTGTTGCTCTTGCTGTTGTTGGTAGTGGATCTGAAACTCTTCTAAGGAAGGATGATAGTGTAAATCGACGTAGGGCCAATAGTCTAAGCCTGCCCGTTTGAGTTGGCGATCGCTAATTTCAACCCTAGGGGCCCGACCAAGTGAAGCCGGGTACCAGTAGCGGCACAAGTTCGAGCAATACTGCCCGTATTAGGTGGGATCTGTGGGTTAACTAAGACAATATTTAACATGTTGCTAACTTTTAGCGTTTCTTGAAGAAGATTGGACATTTTTTAAGGGTTGACCTGTTCAGAGAGGTGAGGCAGGATATGACCCAGAAAAGAGAGTATATATATATTTCTAATACTTTTTAACACAGCCAAAAAAATCCCTCAATTCACCTGATCGGGGGATGTAAAAGAGGGATAAGTAGGAAATTCTCTATATGATCTCTCGGCTGAGAGTATGACCTGACTGCATCGGCGGAGTAAAGCAACAAAATTATTTGAAATTTGAAACAGGTTTTTAAGGAGTGCAGGCTGAGAAGGTTTACAATTCGGCAACAGCAGACAGGAGAGAGTCGGAAGATTCGCCCAATTGTAAATCCCCTTCTAGCTCTACCTCTACGTAAAGGCGATCGCAAGGAATAGTATCTGCGAGAATCGTGCTCATCATGCCGCTGTGGATTTCTAGGAGCGCCTGGGGCAATGCCTCAAAGACAAGCCGTTGCCCTGGAAAAACCACGCGTTCAAAATACCAGTTTGGAATGTTAGTAATTCGAGCAATTTGAATTTTACTGGTTGCATTGACGTAGCAGCACAGAGCCGCTTCTTGGGCATCGGGTGGCAACGGATCGATGATTTGAGCCATAGATCGAGTCTCCTTAGGAAAGAAATTAGGATATCTTTAGACCCTAACACTCCCCGATCCCCATGGCTGTAAATACAGCTACCAACCCGGATCTTACAAGCATTTTTAGACCCGAGCGGTATTTAGAATTCTCTGCAAGAAGCTTACCGAAAAGTTCCATGCAGGTCAAGAGCGTCAGTGGTATCGTAAAGTTATATGAATCTACGTCTCAGAAATCCCTCAGAGCTTTGACCGATGGTTGCTACCTCAACGATTAACCGCATTCTTTATGTCCGCCTTCCCTGCAATCCCATTTTTCCAATTGGGGTAATTTACCTGGCGGATCATATTCATAAGCTGTTTCCAGCTATAGAGCAGCGCATTTTTGATCTGGGCACCATTCCCCCGCTGGATTTTGGCGCAGCAATGGATCAGTGCATTGATGAGTTTCAGCCAAATCTCTTGGTGTTTTCCTGGCGCGATATCCAGATTTATGCACCTGTGGGCGGGCGAGGTGGCAACCCTTTGCAAAATGCATTTGAGCTTTATTACTCGCGGAATCCATTGCACAAGCTGCGTGGGGCGATCGGGGGGGTGAAAATGGCAACCTCTTATTACTCAGAACTTTGGCAAAATTTGGGGCTGATTAAGCGTGGTCTGAAGCGATCGCAGCGTTACAATCCCCAGGTGCAGCTAGTGGTAGGCGGGGGTGCAGTCAGCGTATTTTACGAGCAGATTGGTAAAATGCTGCCCCAAGGGTCGATCCTGTCAGTGGGAGAGGGGGAAACGCTGCTGGAGAAATTGCTGCGGGGAGAAGATTTTTCGGGAGAGCGGTGCTATGTAGTGGGTCAATCTACGCCGCGCGATCGCCTGATTCATGAACAGCCGACCCCGGTAGAAAAATCTGCCTGTAACTATGACTATATTTCAGCAATCTGGTCAGATTTTCAGTATTATCTGCAAGAGCAAGATTTTTATGTGGGCGTGCAAACGAAGCGCGGTTGTCCTCACAATTGTTGCTACTGCATTTATACAGTAGTAGAAGGAAAGCAGGTGCGCATTAATCCTGCCGATGAGGTGGTGAAGGAAATGCGTCAGCTTTACGATCGCGGCGTGCGCAACTTCTGGTTTACCGATGCTCAGTTTATTCCGGCACGGCGATTTATTGATGATGCGATCGAGCTATTGCAGAAGATTTTGGATGCGGGGATGGATGATATCCATTGGGCGGCGTATATTCGGGCGGATAATTTGACCCCTGAACTGTGTGACCTGATGGTTAAGACGGGAATGAATTATTTTGAGATTGGCATTACCAGCGGCTCTCAAGAGCTAGTTCGCAAAATGCGGATGGGCTATAACCTGCGGACGGTGCTGGAAAACTGTCGAGATTTGAAGGCGGCTGGATTTAATGATGTGGTTTCGGTCAATTATTCTTTTAATGTGATTGACGAGCGGCTGGATACGATTCGGCAAACGATCGCCTATCATCGGGAGCTAGAGCGGATTTTTGGAGCGGATAAGGTAGAGCCAGCGATCTTCTTTATTGGATTGCAGCCCCACACCCATTTAGAAGAGTATGCCTTTAAGCACAAGATTTTGAAGCCGGGATACAATCCCATGAGCGTCATGCCTTGGGTGGTGATGAAGGTGCTGTGGAATCCGGAGCCGCTAGGTTCGTTCTTTGGCGAAGTTTGCTTGCAGGCATGGAACCAGAACCCGAATGATTTTGGTCGGGAGGTGATGAATATTTTAGAGGCACGGTTGGGCGCGGCTGATTTGGCGGAAGCTTTGACGGCACCTGTGGAACCCAAAAAGGAGCTAGCCAAGGTCTAATGCCAGATTTAACGCCAGATCTAATGCCAAATTTAATGATAAATTCCATGATTGATTTACGCAGCGATACGATCACGAAACCGACTCCGGCAATGCGGCAGGCGATGGCGATCGCTGAGGTTGGAGATGATGTGTTTGGTGATGATCCGACTGTCAATGCTTTAGAGCAATACACAGCCGAGCTTTTGGGCAAAGAGGCGGCAGTCTATATGCCTTCGGGCACCATGACGAACCAGGTGGCGCTGCGGCTGCACACCGAGCCGGGGGATGAAATTATTTTAGAATCGGAGGCGCACATCTATTATTACGAGGGCGGTGCTCCGGCGGCGTTGTCGGGTGTCATGTGTCGATTAGTGAAAGGTGATAAAGGTGTGTTTTCGGCGGCAGATTTGCAGAAGGTGCTGCGTCCGAGCGATCCACATTTTCCTAAAACTCGGCTAGTTTGTCTAGAAAATACCCATAATCGCAGCGGCGGACGAGTCTTTCCCTTGGCAGAAATTGAGGCGATCGCCCACCTCTGCCAAGCCCACGATCTGAAGCTGCATCTCGATGGTGCCCGTTTTTGGAATGCCTGCATTGCTACCGGAGTTTCCGAAGCAGAATATGCCAAGCCGTTTGACACGGTGAGTGTTTGTTTTTCTAAGGGGTTGGGTGCGCCCGTGGGTTCTGCGTTGGTGGGTTCGGCGGCACAAATGCAGCGGGCGCGACGTTTCCGCAAAATGTTTGGGGGTGGAATGCGCCAAGCGGGAATTATTGCAGCAGGGGCTTTGTATGCGGTACAGCATCAGCGATCGCGCTTGCAACAAGACCATACCAATGCCCAAATTTTGGCAAAGGGTTGCAGCAAGTGGTAGGAATTCAAATTAATCCAGAGGAGGTACAGACTAATATTGTGGTGTTTCACACGCCGGGAGTATCGGCTGCGGCGGTTGCTCAAAAGCTGATGGAACAGGGTGTGGGGGTACTGGCGATCGCGCCTGAGTCTTTGCGAGCCGTGACCCATTTGATGGTGACAGAGGCACAAGTTCGGGCAATGCCTGAGCAGGTTGCATCCGTTCTTTTATCGTTTAATTCTAGTGCTCAGTCTGAACAAAATCAGCGAACCTATCCTGCACGTTCAAGCTATTGAATATATAGTGAGGGATAGATTTCCAGTTTTTATAAACCACCGTTAAATAAAAAGTAAAAATAAAGATGTTAGAGGGTTCAATTTTACAAAAGCTCAAGGCTTCCCACGAGCTAGGACAAGGGGATAAGCGTCCTTTGAATTTTGGAGTTTATTACAAAAATACTTTGGTGGCGCTGTGTCATGCACTTGAAGATGCCATTTTAGAAGCAGATTATTCGCCGCTGGTGATTACGGCGTTTCAGCGGGGAAAATGGTATTTGCAAGAAGCCGATCGCTATCGCAGTATTGCCGAGCGATCGCCCCAAGTGGTGATTATGGCATCTGATGATGCAGGTTTTGCCGAACATCCCACCAGCCAAAAAGAAACCGTGGCGCTGGTGGCGTTAGAGGACGCTGATCCAGTGGCGCAAGAGTGGCACTTGATCATTCTGTCGCCCGACTACACGGCAATGGTGTTATGTCAGGAGTTAACCGAAGCAGATTACGGATCTGCGGGTTTTCCTCAAGAAGATTTGGAGCGAAAGTTTTATGGGTTTTGGACTTTTGAGCCGGGGCTAGTTTTAGAAACGGTGGATTTGGCGATCGCCCATATTGGCGAGTACAACCCAGAACTGCATCAGCAATTAACCACGCACCGGGAAGCGATCGCCGCTCGAATTCAGCAAGATGACGCATTGTGCCATCAACCCACGGCTGATCATTTGGGCAGAACGGTGTCTCGCGTCGTGGATTATCTGCAAGAGAATCAGCAAGATTTGAATCATCGCATTGAGCCGCTCGATAATAACCTCACCTCTAACGAGCTACAGGCATTTTTACGAGTGGCACAACTGATTGACCAAACCGATTTAAGCAATCCGATGGCGGCGGCTGAGGTGGCAAGTCTGGCGGAAGCAATGGGGCAATTAGTCGATTTACCGTCTTGGCAATTGCATCGGCTGCGGTTGGCAGGGTTGCTGCACCGGATCGCTTTGCTAGATAAAGCCGAAAATCGGTTGACTGCTGGAACTTCGATTTATCAGCAGGTCGAGTCGCCCGATATGCCGCTGAGCTGTCCTTTGGTGCCGGGCGTGCAGGTGTTGCGGAAAATGGGCAGACTGCGGGCGATCGCCACAATTTTGACTCATCATACCGAAGCCTGGGATGGTTCGGGGCAACCTGCGGGGCTTTCAGGCGATGAAATTCCCGTAGAAGCCAGAATTCTAGGATTGGTCGCTTGTTTCCAGCAGCGGGTGGCTGCGTATCGGGCAACTTTACCAGAAGAGGCGATCGAGACTTTGCTGACTCAAGCTTTAGCCGATTGTCGGGCAGAAGCGAGCGATCGTTGGGATCCAAAACTCATTGATGTTTTAACGCTTTTAGTCAAAGGCTTACAGCAAGGCATGAGTTTACCGATCGCTATGCCCAAAATTGCTGCTGGGTTGTGGATGCTCGATTCTCACTCTGAAGAAGAGCTATTGCGCTACGAAGAATCGATGGTAGACCTAACGCTCTCTTAACGCGACTCTCCCTTAACACTCAAACGCCCAATCTTGAACGCACTATTAACTATGGACATTGCAACCATTCGCGCAGGCAAGCTCAAATATTTAGCGGGAGCTGATTTAGAAGATGAGGATCTTTCCCACTCTGACCTTAGCAAAGTAAATCTGGCAGGGGCAAATTTAAGCGGGGCAAATTTGGCAGCCGCTAAGCTAATAGGTGCAAACCTGGATGGAGCTAACTTGGTGGGCTGCCAGCTTACGGGTACTGACCTCAGAGCAAATCTGCTGGGTGCCAATCTGATGCAGGCAGATTTGACAGAAGCCGATTTACGCGGGGCTAACTTGCGCGGGGCAAATTTGATGCAGGCGCGCTTATCTCATACTGCGATGGCAGGTGCGTTTTTGAGTGGAGCAAATTTAATGGGCGTAAATTTGCAGCGTGTAGACTTGCGCGGGGCTGATTTGCGCGGGGCTAATTTAAGTGGAGCCAACTTGAGCGGCACCAATTTGACGCAGGCAGATTTACAAGGTGCAATTTTAAGCAACGCCAATTTAGAAGAAGCAGATCTACGCGATGCCAATTTAGCAGGCGCAAATCTAAGTGGTGCAAATCTGTTGTGTGCAGATTTAGAAGGTGCAAGTTGGGCTGGAGCAAATTGGGTTGGAGCCTGTGTGGTGGGGACGCTGCTAGAGGGAAAAGTGGAGAAATAGAAAGGACAATTAACTCATCGTAAAACCCGACAAAAAGCGATCGCCCCTTTCCATCTCACTATTTGATTCAGCAGTGTTCTACGAAAAATAGCCTGCACAGTCGTTAATTCTGCTGCGTTTAAAGCACTCGCTAAATGATCGCCATAGCTAGGACGATTACCGCCTGTACTAAACCAGCGTTCTAGCAAAACAGGTGTAATCTGCAAATCGGTTTGTGTTGTTTCTAATTGAATTTCAGCCGTTAAACCTGCGTTGTGAAAAAGCGATCGCAACTCATCTTCATCCCAATTCACCATTGCATCCTTAGGGTTGTGATAGATGGCTTCTTCTGCTTTTACCAGCCGTTTGTAGATCTTAGGATTGAGTTGCTTCGCATCAATTAAATTATAAAGTCGTTGCGTGTAACGAGGAACGGTTTCTGCCAGTACTAAGCTGCCGTCTGGACGTAAGAACTCCATGAGAACTTGCACGGCTCGGACTTTATCCGGTTCTGACAACAAGGCATTGCGTCCGATGATCCGGTCGAAGCGAAGATGCGGATCGATCGCTGCTAAAGTTGTGGATAAATCTAGCAGGGAAGTTTGTAGCACCATAGGACGAGCTAGTTCTGGCAAAGCCGCAGATTGTTCTTGGAGGGCTTCGGCATCTTCAGTCGATTGCACCCCTGCATACACACCGCCTTCTGGGACTCGACGCAACGCTTCCCAAGTTAATAAACCGCTGCCTGCATTCACATCTAAAATGACGTGGTGACGTTGTGGCTGAGCTAACGTAAAAAGGCGATCGCGCATGGCGGCTAACTTCTCTCCAGCTTGGCTGAGCGATCGTTGCAACCATCGATCTTGAGCAGAATTGACGGGACTAAAGGTCAATACTTCTGGCAATGCTGTTCCAATTCCTTCAATCACTGCGGCTAACTGCGCTTCTCGGCGCTGTGCAACTTGTATCTGAATTTTCTGTTCGTAGCCCTGTTCTGAGGGCTGATAAAAAACTTGTCCTTGAAGCGTTTTAGGCAAATACTGCTGCTCTATCCAATGATCACGATAAGCATGGGGATAAAGATACCCTTGCCCATGTCCAAAGCTATGTTTATCTCGATTTGCATCTCGTAAGTGGTTCGGTACTTCGGCTTCTCGTTCTTGTTCCACTGCTGCCAACGCATCAAAAAAACCCATAACGCTATTTGATTTAGGAGCCGTTGCCAAATAAATTGCTGCCTGTGCCAAAGGATATCTTCCCTCCGGCATTCCTACCCGTTCAAATGCCTGCGCACAAGCATTCACCACGACGATCGCATTGGGGTCTGCCATGCCTACATCTTCGCCTGCCAAAATCGTCATCCGCCGAAAGATAAATCGCAAATCTTCTCCCGCGTAAACCATTCGTGCTAACCAATACAGGGCTGCATCTGGATCAGAACCCCGCAAACTTTTAATAAACGCGCTAATGGTATCGAATGAACATCGCCTTCTTTGTCATACAGAACTGCCCGCTGCTGTATCGATTCTTCGGCAACCGCCTGGGTAATCTGAATGATGCCTTCTTGTTCAGGAGTTGTTTCGACGGCTAACTCTAATGCATTGAGCAATGTTCTAGCATCGCCGTTAGCAATGTTCACCCAATGATCTAAGGCTGCTGACTCAAGCTGTACATTAAGCTTGCCATAACCGCGATCGCCATCTGATAATGCCTGTTCTACCACACGTCGCAGATCTGTTTCATCGAGCGACTTGAGCTGAAAAATGCGCGATCGGCTGACCAAGGCTTTGTTAACTTCAAAATAAGGATTTTCTGTGGTTGCGCCAATCAAAATTACAGTGCCATTTTCCACCCATGGCAACAGTGCATCCTGCTGAGCTTTGTTAAACCGATGGACTTCATCGACAAATAAAATAGTGCGCCGATTGAACATACCGCGTTGATCTTGAGCCGTGGCGATCGCGTCTCTAATTTCCTTCACACCTGCTAAAACTGCATTAATAGCGATAAAATGCGCCCTTGTGGTGTTGGCAATAATTTGTGCCAGCGTCGTTTTTCCAGTTCCGGGTGGACCATAAAAAATCAATGACGAAAGCTGATCGGCTTGAATGGCACGACGCAACAACCGACCTTCTCCAATAATGGCATCTTGTCCCACAAACTCATCCAGGGTACGTGGACGCATCCGAGCCGCAAGAGGTGCTTCGGTCTGGGTCATGTGCTGATGATGATGGGCAAAGAGATTCATTGCTTCAGTAGCCCCATCTCGATCAATCCCTGTCGTAATCGTATTGCCTCTGGTGGATCATGTTGTTCATAAAGCGCGATCGCCTCTCTAAAGGCATCCAAGCTCTCCAGTACCGATCCGACCTTTAACAGCGTGACTCCCAAGTTCTGATAGGCTTCAGCATAAGCGGGATTAAGGGCGATCGCCTGTTGGTAATGATCGATCGCATCGGGCATCATGCCTAGTGCCTTCAGCGTCATCCCCAAGTTGTAATGCCCCATTGCCAGAGATGGATCAATTTTGGTAACAATTTCGTAATTCATCCGAGCACCAGATAAATCTCCTTTGGCTTTCAATAGTCCGCCTAAGTTGTTGTATGCACCAACCTTAAGACGATTCAAAATAGGCTGCTGGGTCGCAGTGCGATAATGGTTTTCTGCCTTGACTAAATTTTGCGATCGGCTGTAAGCAATTCCCAGGTGGTAATACAATTCGTAAAGCACCGGAGCATTCTCTTCAGCAGGTTGAGCAGAGTGATGCAAAATCTGTAACCCTCGCTCTAGCAGCGCGATCCCCTGGGCGACTTCGCCCATATCGTTGTATAAAGCGCCTAATTTGGCGCACACGTAGGCATCGTCTGGATGGGTGGCTAAATATCCCTCCATGGTGACTTTTGCTTGTTGGCGCTTATTGCGTGTGGCGATCGCCCCTGGCTCGTAGCCATCATGTAAAATTGCCACCTCCGGTAAGTTAATAATTTTCCACGCAGGCTCACGTTGCAATAAGCGCGTCACGCTGTCATCCACCATGGAATGATAAGGGCGAGAAAAACGAATGCCGAAATGATTACGGAACAGGCGAGACATTAAAGAATAAGGCGATTGTACCGCACCAATTTCCTGCCGCACTAAGTTAATCACCAATGCCTGTTCACGCTGCATTGCTTGCTTTAATGCGGGAATGCAGGCTGGGTTCAAAACTTCGTCTGCATCGAGTACTAAGATCCATTCTCCTTGGGCATATCTTAACGATTCATTGCGAGCTGCCGAAAAGTTGTTATTCCAAGAGTAGTGATAAACCTGTGCTCCAAAAGACTGAGCAATTTTTGTCGTTTGATCGGTTGAGCCTGTATCGACTACGATCATTTCGTTGACCATACCTTGAACGCTAGACAAACAACGAGGCAGTTTATCCGCTTCGTTCTTAACAATCATGCAAAGGCTCAAATCCATTGATTTATCCTTCAAAGTTATACCTTCAAATTCGCGCACCCATGATTTCTCTTAAAACTCAGCATAAGCCAATTCGCTACCCAATGATTGCTCTAGTCAGCCTTGCCTTGGGCTTAGCAAGCTGTGATCAAAGGACAACCAGCCAATACGAAGCTACAGCAACCGTGACCTATACGTGGCAGGTTGAATACAGTATTGACTCAGATAAAACCAACCAAATTCGTCGAGAAAAATTTGCTTCGACTTCTCTGATTAATAAAAATGGTGAAAGACCCGGAGAGGCTGTAACTGGTCCTGATGATCGAGGACTTTGGTACCCCGCATTACCGCCTCGCCCTACCGTGGATGAAATAGAAGCGCGACAAAAACCACAAGAGCAAATAAGCCAGCCTGAATTGCTCAAAGATGCGGACTATACGATTACTTACGAATCGGAGGGACAAACGATTAATGCCTCCACTAATTACGATGTCTATCGTACGGTTGTGAAAGCTCTGCCTAACCAACGCCCGTTAGAGTTGACGTTAGGTGTGGATGATAAATTTGTGCAAAAAGCAGATATAAAGTAGAGCGTGAACGTTGCTGAATACTCATAGCACCCGCATGGCGCTGGCTAATCATTAAGACGACAGCGTTCCGAAACCTGTTGTATTCGGCAACGTTCTTTCAGACGACGATTTTAAGTCGTTTTGCGGCGGCGAGTGGTGGTCGCTGTAGCGTTTCTTCGGGTGGTTGCTTTGGGTTCTGAGGAAGGCTTAGGACCGCGCCGCGCTGGGGTCGCAGTTTCTTCTCCTGAGAGTGCTTTAGGCTTGCGACCGGGCTTTCCTCGTGGGGGTGCGGGTTCGGTTGCAGTGGTTTCGCTGACTGCCTTTGGGGTTCTGGTTTGGCGTTTTGCTTTTGCTTTTGCTTCGCCTTTGGGCTTGGTGATGGAAAGGTATCTTCTGAGGGAAGAAGCGGTAATTTTGATGCCTTCATTGGCAAGAAGTTTGGAGATTTCCTCGTGTTTGTAACCGCGGCTTAAGGCGGTGGTAATAGCAGAATGCATGAGGGCGATCGCTTCTCGTAATGAGTAGGAATCTTTTGGTTTTTCGGGCAAGTCTTGCAATGACAGGGAAACTTGTTCAATGGAATTCTTGGAAATTTCAGCAGCTAAGATGGGAAGTTTCTTCCTAGGAGGCATAGTTTTTATTCTCGATGATAATGACAACACTTGAAATGAAGGTAACTTAGTTCAAGTAATTTTCAATCCATCTTAAACGATTTCTTCGCAAGTAACGCACTTTTTATCTTTGCCTCTGACCCAATTCATGATTTGTGATCTTCGTCTAAATCACCAAGGCGCTGATTAAGCCAAACGTCGAGATGGGATGCGAGCGATCCGATGGTCGGAAAAGTCTCGATCGGCTGGATACCCAGCTCCAATGAATGGGAAAATTATCTTCCTAAAGCTTGCATCAACCGGGTTCTGATTCATGATTTGTCGGTAATTTTGTTGGTGTATCTAAATCTTGAGTCATGCTAATCTCACCGATCGCGTCTACATAGTGAGCCACTTCCTCAATCATTTCTTCAGCCGTTGCGAGGGTAACTTCAGTGGGCATGGGAATCAGGGCTTGAAAGAGGCGATGCTCAAACTGAAGCTGTGCCCAATTGAAGGTTTGTTGTAATAGGGGTGAGGGGGTGGCATTTAAGGCTCGTCCTACTGCTGCCCACAAAATTGCCCACGTGGCGATCGCCCCAATCGCACCGTCTGCCCATTGGCTAGCGGCGGGCGGAGTCAAGCGTCCGGGGAACTGAGTATAGCGATCGTGAATTTGGAATGCCGCTGTTTTTAAGGTTTCGGCAATGTCGGGCGCGTGCAGTTCATGACACAAAAACTGGTGGAGCGCATCGCCATCATAAATGACCTGTTCTCCCAACAGCGAATTGAGTGTTTCTGTTGATCCTTCAACCATTCGTAGAATTCTGGCATCCTGCAAAATTTCTAAGACATCGCGGCGTTCTCCTAAAAATTGCACCAAGCTATCTGCCCCTTTCCACAAAAACTCTGGAGCAGACGTTTTACAAGCTAAATATGCCTCCATCGGAATGGGATAGCCTTGGTCGAGCAGTAAGCCCAAGTGCGTCATCAAGGATTCAACCGCCACGATCGCCAGAGTCATTTCACTCAAGCCCATCAGCGTGACCGGATGGTCGAAGGGTTGGTCGGCGGAAACCGTGTGGTGTTGAGTGGCTTGTAGGATCATTTGCGCACAGCGTTTCATGCCGCCGAGGCAAACCGCCGCCAGACTCAGCCGATGGTGCTGCATGACGTTTTGAGCAATGTCCATGCCCACTCCTACTTTGCTTAGCCGCTGTTCGGAACTGACGAGGTCGCCTTCTAGGAAAAGGACGTTTCGCAGGGTTCCAGCCCGTTCTTGACGTAAGTGGTCGCGCAATACAAAGCCCGCGATCCCTTGAGCATTGCCTTGGGCATCGACTTGTTGCACAAAGATATTAAAAATTTTTGGAGGACAGCTTGAATCAGGGCTACTCCAAATTTTTTTGCCCCAAAGCTGCCAGTCGCCCCGACCGTTGGCGATCGCTTTAGAGGCGATCGAGGGTGCAAAAGAATCTGTTCCTTCTTCCATTAAGGCAAACGCCGCCCACTCTTGTCCGGTGGCTAACAGGGGTAAAAGTTCTTGGCGAGTGGCGATAGAGGAATAATGCATGATGGGGTAAACTCCCAACGCATTATGAATACTGGTGAAGAGTGCTAAGGAGATATCGATCGCGCCTAATTGCTGTAAAATCCGCAGCGTCGTGAAATGATCGAATTCTAGCCCACCATATTGCTTAGGAATTTGCATTCCTAGTAAACCCTGTTGTCCTAAATCTATGACCAGAGATGAAATGTCTCTATTCTGAGAACGTTTCCTAAGCGATCGCAACTTCTGTAGCAGCGCTTCTACGCTTCTATCTGAGGAAATACCATCGCTCTGGCTAGGTTCTGAATGACCTTCAGGTGTTGGGGCATTCCCTTGATTAAGAGGACGCGCCGAGTTAGTTTTCTTTTCGGTTTCATGAATCATCAGTCGAGATTCGGCGATCGCCTCCAGAGTGCCTGCCAGAAAACTTTCCCGACAGGTGCCGCGATCGATGCGTCCATCAGGCATTAAGGGCATCCTGCCTGCTCTAAGCAGCAAGACAGCATAAACAGGTAAGTCATGTTGCTCTGCGACCGAGTAACGAATGCCCGCAATGATATCTTCAACATCAAGGGGTTGATGAGCAGGCGTATGATCCTCAGGGTTCGCCTGACGGCGATCGCCCCATGTTTCGGCTTGTTCCTCAGGTTGAGACTGGCGGTATCGCCGTTCTACTTCGGCAACAATGACCAGCCGTGCCTCTCCCTCAACTTCAACGGTAAACGCCGCAGTAAAACCAGGCTGCCGAATTGAAGCATTGACTCGTTCTACCGTTTGTTCAATATTTTGGGGATTGAGAGAAACTTTTTCCAAAAAATGCTCATTAGGAGTTCTTGCGCTCACGACTGGTGTTTAGGAGAGTGCCCAATATGCATTGTAAATCAATCGTTGTTCCCTATTGAATCGCCGTTCAGGCACCGTTCAGGCACGATTAACGAAAGGCTGCTGGTCGGTGCATTTCAGTCTTCCGCCCTCACTACTAAATCCCTCTTCCAGAGCGGGAGAGGGACTTTGATTCTGACTTTCTTCTCCCAAAGCGAGAGCAGGGTTGGGGATGAGGGCGGCTCGGAGATCTGCACCACTAGGAGGCACTCCTGCTGGTTACCAATCTGTCGATCGAATCACCTGCATTCCGGCATGGGCGAACCGCTGAAAGGTGGCGATCGAGTGGTCGGTAAAATCGACCACTCCAGGAACGACAACAGGAGACATACAATCCTCTAATAAATAGACTTTTTGAGCCAGAGTAGGATCGGTGGTTTGAATCTCGGTTAACAGATCATCAATAGTCCAAGCAACGCAATGGCTTTTGGCTTGTCCGGCAATAATAATGCGATCGAAGCTGAGAAGTTTTTGTAGAAATACCGTGTTTTTGTGAGCGATCGCCCGCTCCTGTTGATCACTCAGCACCTCGGGTTGCAACACCGAATAATTCTCGGTCAGGGGATTGCTCCCTTTTAGCTCAAAGTGGGTTTGGCTGCCACGCGCTAAGTTATGAAAAAACAAGCTTCTTCTACGGATGAAACAATGGCATGACCAATGCCTCCTAGCATGGAGTGATAAGGCCAAATCGTTAATGGAAATTTACCGTTTTGATGAAGCCTCCGAACATAGTGAAGAGCATAAGTTTGCAACTCTTGGTTTGCGTTGAAAGATGCCTCTGAATCTGCGCCTAGACTGATGCCAGCCGCCACAGGATTAACTTGCCATGTACCATTTTCTACGTCTTCTAACGTAATCGTCGTCATGGGTAAGGGGTGCGCGCCTGATGAGTTAATCCAGAAGACTGGATGAAAAATTTGGGTGGCAGTATGGGTGTCCAAGGTTAAGGCAATTTCAGTAATTTCCGCCAAATTTCTATAGATGAACTCACACAAGCGAACATTATCCTCGACCGCGCCCTTCCCTGATCTGCCCCCCACAAATAACTCGTGTCCGGGAATGCAAAAGGTGTTTTGCACATCGATCGCTAATAAACACACCCGTCGTGAATCGCTGGTTGCAGGCTGGATATGATGTTGTTTTGCCCAATCTTGAGCCGCGATCGCCCGCTCTTGATAAGGCACCCGCCACACCTCTTCCACTCTGGCAGGCTCGAAATGAGCGGGTAAATAAGTTTTAGTTTGCATTGGGAATTCCTTGATTATTTATAGTAAATTTTACCATAAATAATTTAAGGCTGCCAAGGGGTTAAGGCAAAAAAAGGGGCTTTGGAATCAATTGATCCAAAACCCCTAAATCTAAAAACCTAGAGCTAACTGCGATCGCCATTCATGACTACAACAAGCCCGCATTCCCTAAGCCTAAAATAAAGCCTGCTCCTAATACATGCCCAAAGCTAGTGGTGGCCAATAGTTCGGGAATCCCAAATCCGGTAAACATGGCGGGCACTGCGACCGGAAGACTGGGACCTACACCGCGATTTCTAATGGCGTAGTAACCCACGGCGATCGCAAATAAATTGCAAGAAATCATCACCAGCGCGACTTTGTAAGACCATTCTGGAGTTTGGGGCACGGCTGCGAGTAAAGTTAAGTACGTCAAGGTTTTATACTCCTAATGTAAATATCAGCTTCAATTAAAAGAATTATCGAAGATAGCGTGGCAAAGGATAGAGTTTTGTTTAAATAGTTAACAGTTTGCCCGGTCTTTGAAACAAAGGTGGGCATCTTTTCCCAAATCTCTCTTTTCAAAAACAGGGGCGGAAAAATCATTTTTTTATTCAGCAACGTTCAAAACATGCGCATTAAAATTTGTGGGATTACTCAAGCCGACCAAGCCCAAGCGATCGCTCATTGCGGCGCAACTTCTTTGGGGTTCATCTGTGTTAAACAATCGCCTCGGTATGTCGCTCCTGAACGCATCCGAGAACTGACTACTCTGCAACCGATCGATCGGGTCGGCGTATTTGTCGATGCATCGGTTGCTGAAATTGAACGAGTAGCGGCGATCGCCCAATTAACCGCCGCCCAACTGCATGGCAACGAATCTCCGCAATTTTGTCAGGCACTGCGAGCCGCCTTACCCGCGATCGAAATCATCAAAGCGTTTCGGGTGCGCAATGCTGAAACACTGGAACAAACTCGTCATTATGAAAACTGCGTTGATGCGCTGCTGCTCGATGCTTACCATCCCCATGTGACGAATCCTGGATTGTTAGGCGGAACGGGAAAGACACTGAACTGGGATAGCCTCAAGCAGTTTCGTCCGCGCTGCCCCTGGCTACTGGCAGGCGGCATTACGCCAGATAATATCGTTGAGGCATTAAAACAGGTTCAACCCGATGGCATCGATCTTTCGAGTGGAGTGGAGTTTGCGCCTGGAGACAAAGATTTAGCCGCCGTTGAGAGGTTATTTGTTAATCTCCAGTGTTGTTTTAACGTGTCTAAAAATGCGTAAACTGGCGGCGGATTAAGTGCCGATTCTAAGGTGGCCACTTGAATGACGCGGGTTAGTTTGGTTGGCAATTCCCGCACCTGAACACCAAAGGGCAAGGGTTCAGCCGCTAGCTTTGCCATGATTGTGATGCCTAATCCTTTCATAACCATGCTGATTATGGTGGAATCTTCAACAATTTCGTAGGTCGATTTCAACACATGCCCAGATTCTACAAAATAATCTCGAATTAAAGAGGCACAATAGTCATTTTTGGGCGGCATGATCAGCGGATAGCTTTTTAATTGTTTCCAAGTCATTCGCCCTTCTGGCACCTTGGCTTGGGGCGGCAGCAGCACCACATATTCATCTTGCATGAGTTCCCAAGAATCGAATTCTTCGGACGGCGGTAGGCAGGTAAACGCAATATCCGATCGCCCATCCCGCAAGGCATCTTCCACCCCTGCATCGCCTCGGTACTCGGTAATTGTCACCGCGATCGCCGGATAATTTTCCCGAAACTTAGAAATCACGTCGGGTAGAACATGGGTCGCAACACTACGGAAAGAGGCAATTCGGACTTGTCCCCCTTGCAACCCTTTCGATAAATCTGCCTCTTTCCCCAACAGTTCTAGCGATCGCAGCATCTCTTGGGCGTGCTTCAAAATTCGCTCTCCCACAGGCGTGAGGCTGGCTCCTTGTCGCCCCCGGTAGAGCAGAACCACCCCAAGCTGGGCTTCGAGGGTGGCGATCGCATGACTCACCGCAGATTGTGAAATCGACAGAGTTAACGCAGCCTCACTAAAGTTGCTATGGGCTGCAACTGCTACAAGCGCCCGTAATTGCGATAACTTGACTTCTTCTAGATTCATGTCCTTCTCCCCCGTGCCCTGAGCATGACACCCCCTGAGATGTTCCAAGAGTATCGCAGATCACCGAACGGTGAAGCCCCTTGATAAGTATGAATAGAATTCATACTTAGGATGCACGATACCTTTTGATCTGCCTAGTCAAAATGCCTACAGTAAATCCATAGACATTGACCGACTTGAGGATTGGTTCGCAGCGATCGGCTGAGATTGAGCAGTATGACCCAGAAGTAGGGCGATCGGAACAGAACTAACAACTCAATTTTGGGTGAGATACAAGGAGTAGTGAACATGAAAACGACCGCCAAATTTACTGAACAGTATCCCATTAGCTTCAGAGAATACTGGGATCTAGAGAGCCTCAACCCGAAGCAAAAGCAAGAGCAAGAGCCGCTAGTTAGCCGTATCTTTCAAACCTTAGTTGCAAAACTCAGCGGGAACAATGATCCTCAAATCAAACTGAAATATAGTTCCTCTGGTCAGGAATACTGGCATGTCTATGACCCTATGACGGGAAAGGCTGAAACTTTTGCGACTGAAGCAGAGGTGCGAATTTGGGTTGAACAACGCTATTACCGCTAGCAATCTACGCCTCCAGGATAGGGTTTTTAATACTCTTCCTTGAGGCAAGATTGGTTCACCACACTGGTGCTGATCACACCTGCTGATCAGCCATCTAGAACGAGCCAGAGAATCATCCCTGACAAGTTTTGGAATGCCAGCGCTCAACTATCGGCAAATTTTAATTAGCGCTTCAGGATGAATGCAACCTAGCAGTTTTGTAGTTGCCTTCGTCCTGAATTTTTTACTGGGCGATCGCTTCACCTCTCCCGGCTCAAAACTTTGCTTAAAGAATTACTAGGGCGATCGCTGTATTGCGATTCTTGACTTTTGACGATAACGATTTGTCAAAAGCCAAGGGTCAGTGTTGCCAATTTCCTGTATTTAACTTGATGTATTTAACTTGAAGACTACTAATCAACCAAAACGGAGAGGGAGGGATTCGAACCCTCGTTAAGTTGCCCTAAACAGCATTTCCAGTGCTGCGCCTTCAACCACTCGGCCACCTCTCCAGGCGGGTGTTTTGTGTGACGACTTAAATAAGCCGCCAGTTGGTAATAGTAGCAGACTCTAGGGTAATTTGGTGAAATTATTTCTAGAACGGGTAGAAAAGTTGGATATATCTCTCCAGTGATTAATCCGGCATAGAATATGACCATTATTTCGAGCCATTGGGGGAAGCGCGATGCTAGACAAGCTTTTTGGCAAAAAACAACCCGACCAGTCCCAAACGATCAGCGGTGTTACGGTAACTGGGGGACAGTTTCAGACGGGGCAAGCTGGGGGCGACTTGACTCAGAGCCAGTCGGGGCAGATGGCAACCCAGCAGCAAGGACTAACGGGAGCAGATGTGCTGGCTTTGTTGGAGCAGTTGAGAGGGGCGATCGCCACCACAGACATCTCAGCGGAGCAAAAGGAAGAGATGCTGGATTATTTGAAGTCGGCGCAGCGGGAAGTGGGCAAGGAGAAGCCCGACAAGGAACTGGTGGGCAGGAACCTGAAGCAGGTGGGCGAGACGATGAAGACGCTGAAGGAGACGACTGAGGCAGGGAAAAGTTTGTGGCAAACCGGGGTGGACGTGTTTAAGGCGGTTTCGCCTTGGTTAGGTGCGGCAGCAGCTTTGTTGAGCCTGTGAGTGGTTCAGAAGCCCCGTAGAGTGCAGGAATCAAAAGGGACTGTCCCGCCGCCGCAGTTTGGGGTATTTTGCTGTGCTCGATAGACTCTACAGATTTTGGGGTCGATACCCCAAAATTACTGGCTTGACCAGGTATTCGCATCGAATCCCGCTGGGGGGGCTCTAGCGGTACTTCTCTAAAAATCTTGGCTAATTGGGCAGCGGTCAGCGATCGCACAAACGATGTGGGAAAGGACTTTTGGCTGATGCTGCTCACGTATCCAGCACTGAGAAACGAACGGTATGGTGAATCTTCTGCCACATAGGTCTTGAAGAAAGCGACCCCGATCGCTTTGACGTATAAATAGGCAAGTCTAGGATTGGGTCCTACCAGTTCAGTCGGAAGTTCAACTTGGTTATTTCGGGATGCTGCATTCGGGGCATCGATCGTGGAGAAATGTGTTCCACCCTCTAGTAACATCAGGTATTTATCAGAGGTTTGTAACCAGGTGAACGGCAGAATTTGCTCGAGTAGGGCAGGGGCAACCGTGTCGGCGGTACTGCTGATGATGAGGACTGGAATGTTGATCTTGCTCAAATCGGTTTTGCCTAAAAGGCTACTGCCGATTGGATTGATGGCAATGATGGCTTTAACACGATCGTCTCGAAAGGTGGGCTTGAATTGGGGCAATTGGAGGGCGCGGCATTGCAGCAACAAAGAAAGGTTCAGCGTGTCGCTATTTTGGCAATCTCGAGCCAACTGCTCTTGATTAATTTCGGCACCTGCTAATGCCAGCGCCGTGTAGCCGCCGAGGGATTGACCGATCACTCCAACTTGCTTGAGGTTGATGCGTCCTGCAAAGCGAGGATCGGTTTGAGAAAGGGTTTCTAATTGGTCTAATAAATAGTGGATATCAAGGGGGCGATCGACAAATTCGCTAGGCGTAGTGACTTCGTTGGCTCCACCTGAGATTAAGGCTTGAATTTGCTGGGAACTGCTGCCCGGATGTTCGGGTACGGCGACGGCGAACCCATAAGACGCTAGCTGTTGAGCCAGGTAGGCATAGGTGCTGCGGTCTGAGCCTAATCCGTGGGAGATCACAATCAGGGGAGCATTGCTGCTGGGGGCTGGCTGGGCATCAGCGGCAGGGCGGAGCGGTGCAAGAAGCCGTGCCGAATCAAAGGTTTGAGGCGGATTGGGGAGATAAATATCGGTGAGGAAGGAGCGTTTTTGGGAGGCTCGTTCGGGGTCGGTGAGCCGGAGGGTGCGTTTTTGCCAGGGGTAGGAACCGATCGATCGCAAGTCGGGTAAATTTGGCAACGGTACCCACGGTTCAGCGCTGGCTTCTAAGATAGACTGCTGCTGAATCAGGGCGATCGCGCTTTGGGTTTGCCGAACTAAGGTCTCTAAATCTCCCAAAATTTGGAGCGTTTGATCGAGATCTATCCGAATGTTGGACAATGGAAATTTCTTCAAAACGTTGAGTGGAGTCAAACCTGCGGGATCGGCAGCAGCGCCTGCAGGGGGCGGTTGTCGGTGGCGCGTTCCAGTTCCAGCGCCAGACAGAACCCGGTGTTCGGGATGAAGGGAAAGGGATGCGCCGGATCGAGCGCCTGCGGCGTGATGATCGGCAGGATTTCGTTGAGGAAATAGCTTTTCAGCCACTTGTGCGCCGCCGGGCTGACACGCTCTTCATCGGCGACGTGGATATCGGCCGCGGCCAGGCCGGTGCGCAAAGACCGCCAGATCGTCTGCTGGATGGCGCTCAGTTCCACCAGCTTCTCACGGATCGCGGCAAGCTGCTGTGTCGGACTGCGCCCGTCGATCGAGGGCGTCGCCAGCCCGCGTTGCACCTGCCCGACAAGGCCGGCGACGCGGATCATCATGAACTCGTCAAGATTGCTGCCCGAAATCGACAGGAACCTGAGGCGTTCAAGCAGCGGATAGGCCTCGTTGCACGCCTCGGCGAGCACGCGCTGGTTGAACTGCAGCCACGACAGCTCTCGATTGAAAATAGGGCGTATTCGTCCGGGCCAAGCTCGGCCGGCTGCGGCGTCGCTGCGGCGGCATTC